>JAAEMP010000001.1 GCA_024225445.1 Hyphomicrobiales bacterium
CGCGACGACCACGGAAGACAAACAGGTGGCCACAGAAAGGATCAGCTGCCAACGTATTCTCAGCCTGAGCTGCCAGTGTATTAAACCCGCGACGCATATCAGTCACACCAGCAGCAAGCCACACCCTTGTATTGGCGGGAACCGGGATCATGAAACTAATCCCTTCAACACTCGCGCAAGCGCCTCACCGTCAAAGTCACCTTCGGTTGTCACGCGGTGGCCATTGGAAAGGGCAATCTCTACACGGCCATGAGAACCGCAAGCCTTGCCCGGTTCTAAAACAGAGGGAAGCGGTTTTGGTTCACTGCACACTTCAATCGGTAGAAAAACAGCGGTATCAGTCTCGTCGGGGAATGGCGCAAAACGCTCATCCTTCAGCCAGTTGAATATCTGGTTTGCATTCATCGCGTAACGCCGCGCAACCTGTGAGACCGACACGCCCGGTGCCATGGTCTGCAAACAGATCGAGTGCTTCTCTTCGTCACTCCATGAACGCCGCTTTCGTCGTGCCACTGTAAAATCCTTAATGTCCATCTATTTTAAGCGGACATTAGCGCACGAAAAACATTCGCGTTAGGTGGGGCACGCCCAACGCTCACGAACTACGAACCGCGGCCTGCAAAATACGCTCGTCGTCCTCTCCTTCTACGATCAGCGGTGGCTTTTCGTTGAAAATATTTGAAAGTGGATGGGCGCCAAACATTAGCAAGACCGATCGCATCGGTTTATCAACCGATCGA
>JAAEMP010000002.1 GCA_024225445.1 Hyphomicrobiales bacterium
CCTGTCAGTTTATCGGCCTGAGAGCCTATAGGGACCGAAATTTGGAACTGCACAAGAAACACTGGATAGCCGCACAGATTACCTTCAAACAACTAACCGAAAAACCAAATGCCACATATTAATTTCGTGGGGATCGCTCAGGGTCTGATACATTTGATTGGAAGGGCCTCATCGGTTTTGGTCAGCAGACGCTTCGTTGAGGCAGTTGAAGCGTGAGCCCAAGATCAAAACAAAGGTGGATAATTAAGTGCATTTGGTAAACCGTCACCGTAACCGGAGGGCCAGGTCGGTCGTATTCTGAAACCAATATGTTCTCAACTGTTTCAAACGGCTCAAATAGTGAGACAAGGTTTTGCGACCGCCAAGCCTTTAAAACCATTAGCCACAAAATCTCACTAAACCCGTAGAAACATACGGCTTAGAAGCTTCCTATTGGATGCAAAAAGAAAACGAGAAGCATTATAACTATCACGAAGGGAATGCTGATAATTGTTACTGCAATTCCTTCAGTTTTAGTTACTGCCTTTTTCATGGCGAAAGCCATTGGGATTAAGAGCGACAATAGCATTATTACTATAAAGGGAAAAGTCACACTTTTATTACCCGCCATCGTATATGGCAGCACGTAAACCAGAATTGCCGCCAGAAACCACTGACCAAGCATCATTAAACCTGGCATGCTGAAATATCCTTCCCATTATCCGTTTGCTCTGAAATCGAGCTCTTCGCATAAACCCTCTGACCGGGCTCAGCATAGAATTTCGTCCCCATCAGTAACATGCTCAAAATACCAATTGGATAATGCCCATTATGAGCTTTTAGATTTTTGCTCCATAAATTTTGATGCACCCCACCGCAACGGTCGCCTCGAGCCCAAAGCGGCGTAGGCGTTGTGCCTTTAGTGTACAGCCTGCGACATGGGCGTTGTGAATTTCAAATTGGGTCAAAAAAAGGAAGGTTTTTACAGTGTTTTTACCCCCTACTGTTCCAAAAGCTTAGGTGTCGCAAAACTCTTTCACAAAAATTTAGTGATTTTTCTATTTTCAAACATAATTATTCAACGGGGTGCCTTGGTGGAATCTTACCGGTCGAACGGGCTTGTCAAGCAAGCCGTGACTCACCCGCAAATAATTACTGAACCCTTTTCACTAGCGGTGTAGCGATTGGATAATCAGCGTCGCCCAAAACTCCTGTTGCCGGGAATAGTTTGCGCGGTCGACGCTACAGTAGGTGGATGGTCACGTGTTACGCGAGGCCTGGCATTTGTCCGAAATAGTGCGCCGAGCAGGACAAATCCCGTTAAGAGGCTAAATGAGCAGAATAGGAAGATTGCTATAATGCGGTTCCAAAAATACTCTTGGCCTACACTTGATGTTAAAACGCCAGTTTGTTGGCTTTTAAGCAAGCGTATTGTTTTGGGTGAACCGAATGCGACGAGGAGATAATCCTTGTTATGGGTCTCGCCTCCCAGCTCAAACTTAAATCCGCACGTATATATGAGGACTGGCATCCCCGTACATTTTCGATCGCTGGTTGGAATGCTTGCATGGACCAGTGTTTGGTTACGCAATTGAAAATCTGAAACCAAATCGTCGTTGAGCCAAATTGACAATGGTCCTGCAGCCAATATAGCAATTACCAAAAATAGCATTCTCATAACATTCACTCCATCTACCAACTGATTTAGTTTGAAGTAAAAAGTTATAGAAAAACTTAATTTCAGAGCAAATTGTTGTGTCCCGCGGGGTATCCGTAACTGTCCTCGCCTTTAGGCTTCACTTACAACTTACCTGATATAGCGGAACACCTTTATAATGATCATACAATCAGGAGCGAAAAGCGACCGGCGCCTGTGCGCCGCCCCCGCGCAGGCCGGGCGTAAGCCCGAATAGCCGTGAGCGACAAAAAACTGAACCAAATTAGAGGTGCTCTGCTATACCTCATACAAGGCTTGTTCCATCGTGAGCGTTGGGCGTGCCCCAAACGCACACGGGCTTGCTGAATATTGCACGAATGAAGATTGCTGCATGGAAATTTGGCAACCCAAGGAGTGGGAACGGACCAACGAGCATTTTGCCGAATGGGCGGATATTGCAGAACACCTTTATTTTGATTCAGTCTAAATTTTTTTTTGCTCACGGCTATTCGGGTTTACGCCCGGCCTCCGCGAGGGCGGCGCACAGGCGCCGGTCGCTTTTCGCTCCTGATTGCATGATCAAAATAGAGGCGTTCTGCTATAAGGGCGGAATTGACGTGAAAACCTGTTGGCAGGTCGACAAATATAAAACGGCCCGGAAAACCGGGCCGTTCTTTCCAATTTTGACAATACCCTCAGACAATACGCTGCGATACTACTCTTTGATACTACTCTGCGGCAACTGCCGGCAAAGCGGCCAGAGATGCGTCCAGCTTATCATGATCATAGTCCTTGTCTTCAAGCTTACCAGACAGATAGTCGGTATAGGCAGCCATATCAAAATGCCCGTGGCCGGACAGATTGAAGAGGATATTGCGTGAAGTTCCTTCTTCCTTGCATTTTAACGCTTCATCGAAGGCGACGCGGACAGCATGGGTCGATTCGGGTGCTGGTATGATACCTTCAGCCTTGGCAAATTGAATGCCTGCCTCAAAGCATGGGTTTTGATGAACCGCAGTAGCTTCGATTTCGCCAAGTTCCATCAGGTGGCTAACCAGTGGCGCCATACCATGGTAACGCAATCCTCCGGCATGGAATGCTGGTGGCACAAAGCTTGAACCCAACGTATGCATTCTGAGCAACGGTGTCATATGGTTGGTGTCGCCGAAGTCATACGCCAATTTCCCACGCGTTAGTGTGGGGCAGGCTGCAGGTTCAGATGCGATAACGCGTGGAGCAGGCCCTCCTCTTAGCTTGGCACCAATAAACGGGAATGCCAGTCCGGCAAAATTACTTCCACCACCGGCGCAACCAATAACGATATCCGGATATTCACCGGCCATTTCCATTTGTTCGATGGCTTCCATGCCGATTACGGTTTGATGAAGCAGCACATGGTTGAGCACGCTACCCAGAGCGTATTTGGTATCGTCGTTCGTGGCAGCAACCTCGACCGCTTCGGAGATTGCCATTCCAAGGCTTCCCGGCGTGTCAGGATCGGCGGCCAATATAGCTCGCCCTGCTTCGGTTTCCATACTGGGTGACGCGACGCAGCGCCCTCCGTAAGTTTCCATCAAAGCCCGTCTATACGGCTTTTGGTTATAGCTGACTTTTACCATGAAGACTGAAACATCCAGGCCAAACAACGCACCGGCAAACGACAATGATGAACCCCATTGTCCGGCGCCTGTTTCGGTCGAGATTTTGGTAATGCCTTCTTCTTTATTATAAAAAGCCTGCGCAACGGCTGTATTCGGTTTATGGCTTCCCGCGGGACTGACGCCTTCATATTTGTAATAGATATGAGCGGGGGTATCGAGAGCCTTTTCAAGACGGCGAGCCCGGTAGAGCGGTGAAGGGCGCCACATCTTGTAAACTTCACGAACCGGATCGGGTATCTCGATCTCGCGTTCGGCGCTGACTTCCTGTCCAATCAATGCCATCGGAAAAAGTGGTGCCAGATCTTCCGGGCCAATCGGTTGCCCGGTTCCCGGATTAAGAACAGGGGATAGAGGCTCTGGCAGATCTGCAACGATATTGTACCAATTTCGGGCGATCCTGTCCTCGGATAACTGATACTTTATGGTGTCACTCATGGCGTTTCCTCCTGTGCCTGCGCAAGTTATTTCTTTACGACATTCTCCCTGGCGCAATAAAAATATTTTATTACCAAACTATCTTGCAGGTGTTTATATATGTCAATGCAAATAAACCTGGATTGCTACTGACAGTCTTGAGCAACCGTTTGCGAGTGATTGTCAAAAAATCAACCAGGGATCTGCAATGTGTGGGGAAAACTCCTTGCTGGACGCCGGTCAACTTTCGGGTTAAAGGGGTGGAGAACTGATAATTGGGGCATCAAAACGTGCATGACATGCTGATCGGACTGGCTTTTGTCTTTGTAATCGAAGGGTTGATTTATGCGTTGTTTCCGGGAGGAGCCAGGAAAATGGCTGCGCAAGTGCAAAATATCCCGGAATCCAGTTTGAGGATCGCGGGAGTGGTTGCGCTGGCAATTGGTGTGGTCGGTGTCTGGTTGTTACGCGGTTAACCGCAATTCAAAGTAACGTGAGATTTGTTTTCACATCTGCGTTAAATTTCGTTCATGTTCTTGAAATTGCCAACAATACAAGACATCTATTCGCCAGCGACTATCTGCGCTAATGATAATTGAAAATTAAAAAGAGGGACGGGAATGGTCTTATCGAACGCGATGCGTAATATTGGAATTGGAAACATCGGATCAGCATTGATGGTTCCGCTATTGGCAATGGTGATCACAGTTTCGCCGATTCCCGGTGGAATGACGCCGGCTGTGGCACAAGACATCAATGGGCCAACATCAGTTGCCGATCTGGCGGAAAAACTGCTCGATACCGTAGTCAATATTTCTACCAGCCAAAAAGTTGCGCAGCGCCGGCCAAATGTGCCATTGCCAAAGGTTCCCGAAGGGTCTCCTTTTCAGGATTTTTTTGATGAATTGCTTCCCAACCGTCCGAAAGATAAGAACAAAAGACCCCGTTCACGTTCTTCACTGGGTTCCGGCTTTGTCATTGATGCGAGCGGAATTGTCGTAACCAATAATCATGTGATTGCCAATGCCGACGAGATTACCGTGAATTTTGCGGATGGTACAAAACTTGAGGCGGAAGTGATTGGCAGAGACCCGAAGGTCGACATCGCAATCTTAAGGGTGAAACCGGAGACACCGCTGAAGGCGGTGACATTTGGAGATTCCAACGGTTCCCGGATTGGTGACTGGGTGATGGCGATTGGTAATCCGCTGGGTTTGTCGGGTACGGTGACACTGGGCATCGTTTCTGCGATCAACCGTAATATCAATTCAGGTCCCTATGACAGTTTTATTCAGACTGATGCTGCGATAAACCGCGGTAATTCGGGAGGGCCATTGTTTAATATGGCCGGTGAGGTTATCGGTATCAACACCGCCATCATCTCACCCTCAGGCGGATCAATTGGCCTCGGCTTTTCAATACCTTCTTCTCTGGCAAAAAGAGTTGTGGATCAACTTGTTAAATTTGGTGAGACCCGCCGTGGCTGGCTTGGTGTGCAAATTCAGACGGTAACAGAGGAAATTGCCGAAACACTGGGCCTGGATGAAGCCAGAGGCGCATTGGTTGGTGAAGTTGTTCCCAATGGTCCGGCAGCCAAGGCCGAGATTAAATCGGGTGATGTGATTTTGTCATTTGATGGCAAGGAAGTTGAGCGAATGCGAGATCTTCCGCGTATCGTTGCCGATACACCTGTTGAAAAAGAGGTCGTTGTAGTTGTATTGCGCAAGGGTAAGGAAATAACTCTTGGTGTTTCGGTTGGCAGACTTGAAGACGGTGAAAAACAAATTGCCTCTTCCAATGGCAAGAAAAAAGATGACACCGAAAAGAAAGCCAAATCGTCACTTGGAATGAGCCTTGGCAAAATTACTGATGAACTTCGTAAATCCGAAGAAATCAAGGACAGTGTCACCGGGGTATTTATCCTGAAAGTCGAAGAAGGCAGTAATGCCCAGGATAAAAATATCAAAGCTGGTGAAATTATTGTCGAGGTTGGACAGGAAGCTGTATCCAGTGCAAAAGATGTGATCCGGCGAGTGGAGGAATTAAAAACCCAGGGACGCAAGAATGCGTTGCTGATGATTTCAACCAAAACCGGTGATATTCGCTTTGTCGTGGTGCGTATCGACAGTTAAACGATCCAGCCGAACAGTCGAAAATCAGCAAAGCCACTTTTGAAATTGCTCAAAGGTGGCTTTGTCGTTTTCGGAGCGCCGATCATTATTTGAACTCATTTTTTTTCAGGCGGTAAAACACATGCCTTCTCAAGTGGGCCTGGTCATCGCCAATTCCCGGCATGTCAAAATCCATATCAGGGCAGGCTTTCATGCCAAGGCGTTGCATCAATCCGGTTGATGCGGTATTTTGGGGGACGGCAAAAGCAACAATTTCATTCAATTCCAATTCTTCAAAACCGTGCCGAACTAGCGCCAATGCAGCCTCCAGTGCGTAGCCTTTGCGCCAATATCCGGGAACTATTCTCCAGCCGATTTCTGTTGCCGGGGCAAATCCGGCTTCGAAGTTGATTTTGCTTAATCCGATAAAGCCGATCGGCTCCCCAGATTCTCTCAGACAGAGCGCAGACCAGCCATAGCCGTCTTTTTTGGCTATGGTGATGATTTTTTCCAGAACTTCGTCGGCCATTTCCCGGGTGCGAAGAAAAGGAAAATATCGCATGATTTTTTTATCGGAATTCAGTTGATGAAAAACCTGCCTGTCACCCTCACTCAGATTCCATGAGCGGATAATCAACCGGTCTGTTGTTAATGTTCTTCCATATTTCATGTCGAAAATTCACTGGACTTGTAACCCTGAATATATAACAACGCCGTCAGATCACCATGATCAATACGAATATTTGCCTGTTCAGCCACCGCCGGTTTTGCATGCAAGGCGACCCCGCTTCCTGCAATTTTTATCATTCCAAGATCGTTGGCACCATCACCGACAGCAATAAAGTCATTTGTATTCAATGATTTTACCGCAGCGATTTTATTCAATCGTTCAACCTTGGCCTGTCGGCCCAAAATCGGTTCGGCCACTTTGCCGGTCAGTTTTCCATCTTTAATTATCAATATATTGGCGTGATTTTCATCAAAATCGAGTTTTGCTGCTATATGGCTGGTGAATGCAGTAAAACCGCCGGATACAAGCGCGCACCATGCGCCATTTTGCTTCATCGTAGAAACCAGAATCTTGCCGCCGGGTGTATAGGTAATGCGTTCTTTTAAGACCTGATCAATGATACCAACATCCAGATCGCGTAATAATTCCATTCTCTGGCGCAAAGATGCCTCAAACTCGATTTCACCGTTCATCGCCTGTTTGGTGATCATCGCCCCCCGATCTTTCATGCCAGCCATGGCCGCCAGTTCATCAAAACATTCCTGTTCAATCATGGTTGAATCCATGTCGGCAATAAGCGCTTTTTTCCTGCGGGTTTGTGTGTTTTGAACAACTATATCGATTGGCTGGTGTTCAAGTTCCCCTTGCAATAATTCGGTAAGAACAGCTGATTTGATTTCATGGCCCTGTTTGATTTTGATATCACAGGCGATATTCTCGGCCAGCCAGTTGATCCCGTCAGTTTTGAGTGATTTGCAGAGTTTATTGACAACTTCACCGGTCAGGATCGGGGTTTGGGGATTAGTAATCAGGGTAATAACATCCGGTTTGCCAGAATAGTCTGCCGGGACGCTATCAATGTTTTGGGGACGGGTTGATTGAGTGTGCATAACTATTTAACCAAGGGATTATGAATAGGCGCCCGTTGTGTAGAATTGAACAGTCGCCAGGAAACTGAATGATGTCACCATACCCGATGCCACCTGAAACTGTTTTGATAGCCGGACCAACGGCAAGCGGCAAGAGCGCTTATGCGATAAAACTTGCGCGGCAATATGACGGGGTGATTATCAATACGGATTCTATGCAAGTCTACAGGCAGTTGCAAATCGTTACAGCGCGTCCAGCAAGTGAAGAATTGCAACAATGTCAGCATGTTCTCTACGGTCATCGTGACGGGGCTGAATCTTATTCGGTGGCCTGCTGGCTGGAAGAAGTGGGAAATGTGCTGGATGATGTGAGAGACAGAGGTAAAACCCCAATCTTTGTTGGCGGGACGGGTTTGTATTTTAGGGGATTGATGGAGGGCCTGTCACCGGTTCCCGTTCTGGATTCCGGGATTCGTCAGAAGTGGCGGGATTTTGCGAAATCTTCAGGCTTAACTGAAGGCAAAACCGGAAGTTTATTGTATGAAGAATTGAAGAAACGTGACCCGATTGCGGCAAACAGTTTGCGGCCAAGCGATCGTCAGCGGTTGATTCGCGCTCTGGAGGTCATTGATTCCACCGGAAAATCTATTGTGGACTGGCAAAACCAGGACAAGGGTCAGGCTTTGATTGGAGGAGGGGAGGTCAAAAAAATATTATTGATGCCGCAACGTTCGCAATTACACAGCCGCATAAATGAGCGCTTTGAAAAGATGGTTTCAATGGGCGCGATTGAAGAAGTGAAGCAGTTTTTGACACTGGGCGTTGATCCGGCACTGCCGGTAATGAAAGCAATTGGTGTGCCGCAGTTTTCAAGATTTTTGACAGGTGAAACTTCCCTTGATGAAGCAATTGAAAAAGCAAAAGCTGCAACAAGACAATATGCAAAGCGTCAGTCAACCTGGTTTAACAATCAGTTTGGCAACGATTGGCAGCGACTGGAATAGTTGAATTTTAACGGTTGACGAAGCCTGAGCGTCTAACTAGGGTGACGAGATAATTTTTGATACCTGTTGGGTGGGAACAAAATGCGACTAGATCTGATTGTGGTGATGTGGCGTGCGCGTGTGATGGTTTGACAACCATTGCGAAAGCAGCGTGTGCGCCAAAACATAGGTCCCCAGAGGGCCTTTTTTATTGCCTGAATTGCTAAAGCGTGTCGCGTCCAATAGGATTCATTTGATGGAGTTAAAACAGTTCACTCGCCAAGGCGCAAATCGCAGCTCGATATGGTGTGTCGGGCAAGATTTGCAACGCTGGAGATGGACTGTTTTGGCCCCCAAAGAACTACGGCGGAGGCCAGTTTTTCAGGTTCTCTGGACATCGTTGCGCCCTGATTGTGGTCATCCAGACCACCGCACAGGACGCGCCTTGCCAGCAAACCTGATAAACTGGTCAAATGAACCCTATTGGACGTGATACGCTTTAGTATGCATAATGTTCTTTCAGGTGTAGAGAGTTGATTAGTACAGACGGAATGACAAAATGAGCAAGAGCATGGAAATGACCGGGGCGGAAATGATAATCAGGGCACTGATTGATAATGGTGTGGATACCATTTTTGGTTATCCAGGCGGAGCAGTGTTGCCAATTTACGATGAGCTGTTTCAGCAGGATGAACTGCAGCATTACCTTGTGCGGCACGAACAAGGTGCAGGTCATGCAGCAGAAGGCTATGCACGTTCTACCGGCAAGCCGGGTGTGTTCCTGGTGACATCAGGTCCGGGTGCCACCAATGCAGTGACGCCACTTCAGGATGCTTTGGCTGATTCGGTGCCAATCATCTGCATAACAGGTCAGGTTCCCACGACGCTGATCGGTTCTGATGCTTTTCAGGAAGCCGACACTGTCGGCATCACGCGACCTTGTACCAAACACAACTGGTTGGTGGGTTCGATTGAGGATCTTCCAGGAATTTTGCATGAGGCATTTTACGTTGCCATGTCGGGCAGGCCTGGTCCGGTACTGGTTGATGTTCCCAAGGATGTGCAATTCGCTACCGGCACTTATTTTCCTCCCGCAGAATTTAAACATGTGTCCTACAATCCCCAGGTTAGTGGTGATCAGGAACAGATCAAGACTGCGGTTGAGTTAATGACAAAAGCGCACAAACCAGTGTTTTATACTGGTGGCGGAGTGATTAATTCCGGGCCGGAAGCATCAAATCTGTTGCGTGAACTAATCGCTAAAACCGGATTTCCGATTACTTCAACATTAACCGGTCTTGGTGCCTATCCAGCCAGTGGTGACAACTGGATCGGTATGTTGGGAATGCACGGCACATATGAAGCCAATCTGGCGATGCATGATTGTGACTTGATGATTTGCATTGGTGCGCGTTTTGATGATCGCATAACCGGTCGCCTGGATGCATTTTCACCGAATTCGAAAAAAATACATATTGATATCGATCCATCTTCAATCAACAAGAATGTACATGTCGATGTACCAATCATTGGTGATGTTGGTAATGTACTGGAAGATATGTTGCGGGTGTGGACTGCTACCACCAGTGAGGCAAACCGAAAGCCCTATCTAAATAGCCTGCAATCATGGTGGGAACAGATCGATAAATGGCGGGCTCGAAATTCCCTGGCCTATCGCGAATCCAAAGACATTATTATGCCTCAGTACGCGATTGAACGATTGTATGAATTGACCAGGGATCGGGATACCTACATCACCACAGAAGTGGGTCAGCATCAAATGTGGGCGGCACAGTTTTATGGCTTTGAAAAACCTAACCGGTTTATGACTTCCGGCGGTCTTGGAACCATGGGTTATGGACTGCCGTCTGCGTTTGGCGTGCAGATTGCGCATCCTGATGCTTTGGTGATTGATATTGCTGGCGATGCTTCGGTATTGATGACCATGCAGGAAATATCCAGCGCTGTTCAATATAATGCACCAATCAAGATTTTCATTCTGAACAATCAATATATGGGTATGGTGAGGCAATGGCAACAATTGCTGCATGGTAACCGTTTGTCCCATACCTATTGTGAGGCTTTGCCTGACTTTGTTAAACTGGCTGAAGCCTATGGTGGAGTGGGTATCAGGGCGGAAAAACCCTCAGAACTGGATGATGCGATTAAGGAAATGATCAGTGTTGACAAGCCAGTAATATTTGATTGTCGGGTGGCCAGTCTCGCCAATTGTTTCCCGATGATACCTTCCGGCAAAGCGCATAATGAAATGCTTTTGCCTGACGAGGCTAGCGATGAGGCAATTTCACGGGCAATCGACAAAGACGGTAAAGCACTGGTTTGATAATGATAACTACCAGACCCGGATTTACTGATTATATTTTGCTGGTGACCCTGGCAGCTATATTTGGCAACAGCTTCATGTTGGTAGGTGTGGTTGTTGAAGAAATTCCCAGCGTTACTCTGGTAACATTGCGACTTGTTATTGCAGCGGTGATTTTTCTGGTTGCGATGGGTATGGCTGGTCAGCGTTTACCTTCATTGGGTCGAATCTGGTTCGTGATTACCGCCGTTGCGCTGTTTGGCAATGTCGCACCGTTTTTTCTGATCGCTTGGGGTCAGGAAAAAGTAGATGCTGGCCTGGCGGCTATTCTGATAGGATGTATGCCTTTAATGACTATTGTCATGGCGCATTTCGTTACCAGTGATGAAAAACTCACACCATTTAAAATTCTTGGATTTTGTCTGGGGTTGTCTGGTGTGGTGGTAATGATCGGGTATGATAAACTGGGAACACTTGGCGAAGAAACTATTCGCCAATATGCGATCGTGGGTGCAGCATTGTGCTATGCTATTTCAGCGATCATTTCCAAGGCTCTGGTTACATTGCCACGCATGTCGATGATGGCAGCTGTCATGTTCGTATCTTGTGTGGTGATAAGTCCGGTGGGCTTGGTCACCGGTGAAACCATGGAAGTTGTTTCGGGTTCATGGCCTTCAATAGAAGTCACGATATCAATGGTTTTTCTGGGAATCGTTCCCACTGTGATTGGTACAATAATGATATTCGAGATTATAACCAGACAGGGTGCCTCATTTCTAAGTCAGATTAATTTCATGATTCCCGTATTTGGCGTATTGTGGAGCATGGCATTTTTATCAGAAGTACTTTCTCCCAATGCTGTAGGTGCCCTGGCATTGATATTGGCGGGCGTTGCTGTTGCGCGTATTAATCCGAAACCCAAAATTGCTCACGTAAAGGAAATCAATTCATGAACGCGCAAAAACTTGCCAGTGGATCAGCCTATTTCATTGTCGAAGAGACGGAGAAATTCCGTACTCACGTATTGAGCGTCATTGTCAACAATGAACCAGGCGTGCTTGCCAGGGTAATTGGGCTGTTTTCAGGACGTGGATATAATATCGAGAGTTTGACGGTTTCAGAAACCAGTCATGAGAAACACCTCTCGCGTATTACAATTGTTTCCAGTGGACCTCTGCACGTGCTTGACCAAATAAAAAAGCAACTGGAACGAATGGTGCCGGTACACAAAGTGGTGGATTTGACGCTAATTGCCGAGATAAACGGATTTGACAAACCCATGGAGCGAGAGATGGCCATGGTCAAAGTTGCGGGAACTGGAGAAAGCCGGGTTGAGGCGATGCGTTTGGCAGATGCGTTTCGTGCCCAGGTGATTGATGCTTCCACGGAGCATTTTACATTTGAAATCACTGGTCGCATTAGCAAAATTGAGCAGTTTATTTCCATTATGGAACCGTTGGGGCTGGTTGAAGTGTGTCGTACCGGGGTGGCAGCAGTCAGTCGTGGCAAAAAGGGAATGTGAAACTTTGCGTTTGGTACAATTGTTCAATGACATTTCGGGATTTCGGGTCGGACATTGTGACTATATCCGAGACATGGTCTGATATCATGTCTTGGCAAGATTTTGAATTTTGAGTTGTCAATATGATCTAATTGCAATTGTCTGTACTACATGGTACGGTTTGGATAATGAGAGCCAAGATGATCAAACGTAAAAGCCCCGAACGAAAACAGGAAATACTGACGGCAACGCTGAGAGTTCTTCGCACTAGAGGGGTAGCCGCGACTAGTACCGCAAAGATAGCTGCCGAAGCAAAATGCTCCAAGGAAACCATCTACAACTGGTTTGGTGATCGAGAAGGATTATATGCTTCATTGATAATGGCCCAAAGCCAAATATTTCTGGGTGTGATAAATCGTGTTGTTGGAAATGGCCAATCGGCACGCGAAAGGCTGGAACTGTTTTGTTCTGCACTTCTCGACATGTTGACAGGTGAAGCAAATGTTTTGGTCAATCAGTTAATTGTCAGTGAATTGGTCAACGAAGACAATCAAGCGCGAACTGCAATGATTGATCGTCATGAGAAAACTCAAACCCTCGGTATTGATTTGCTGGAGCGGGCGAAAGCAGAAAGACTGGTTCAATTTGAAAGTGGTGAGGAAGCCTTTTCGACGCTGTATGGTCTTCTCGTCAGCGGCCGTCAGATGCGAATCATGATGGGATTGGAAGATGCCAGACCGACAGGTGAAGAAATGAACCGGATATCGTCTAAAGCGGTGGACAGGATGTGTTTGATATATCGCCCATGAGTATTGCCAATTTTCTTGGCATTAGTCTTAGTGTCCAACCCGAAACTCTGAGCAGGGTTTGATTTTGCAGAAATTGTTCAATATCAAGGAGCTTTTCGCAGTACAGGGTGGTGCCCTTTGCAAGAAAAACTCCACCGATAGTGGGCAATTTATGCAAAACCCTGCGGGCG
>JAAEMP010000003.1 GCA_024225445.1 Hyphomicrobiales bacterium
AACCAATTTCCCTGTTTAGTGGTTGGCGATTGTCGCTTCTCTCAACTATTGGACTGAAAGCCCCTCACACTCTCACACAGCGCCGTTCAGGTTATGTAGTTACGGCAAAACCCTCGTGTCCCTATTCAAGGCTTAGGGTGATACTTCCCTTCCACCAGGTTAGTCGATGCTGCAGGTGGATAGTCTCGACCGGCCCAGTCATCATATTATTTTATTGACTTGCTCTGTGAACAGGGTGTCTCATACCGGCCCATCTGCGTCCCCATTGGTGTTGGGGCGAGGTTTGCCTGATGCTTATACCCATTCAAGCGCTTTGACCCAGTGGATTGAAGCAGTTTTGCCGTCCTTCGGATGGGACCAGTTCGATCCTGTTTGTGAGTCTATGACCTGGAACACTTACGGTCTATTTTGACCCATTAAACCGGAATTTACTCCTGTTTTGGCAAGGTGCGATTGGGGATGACAGCCCCTAATCCTCGCCAAACAGGGGCTCAATCGAATGAGCTTTCAGCAAGGGTAGTTGTGCCATCATGAATATCATCGACAGGGGCATGATTGCCCAGACCTTGAAGGTTACCCAGAAATCGGTGGAGAAATTTCGCCAGACCAGTTCATTGAGGATTGCCAGACATACAAAAAACAATCCCCAGCGCAAGGTCAGCTTCTTCCAGCCGGCATCGTCCAGTTTAAAAGCACTGTCAAATACATAGGCCAGAAGTGACTTGCCGAAAACCAGCCCGCCCAGCAGAATACCTGCAAAAATCAGGTTTACGATGGTCGGCTTCATTTTGATGAAGATATCATTTTGCAGATAAAGCGTCAGACCGCCAAATACCAGCACGAAAAACCCGGTTACCAGCGGCATGACAGCCAGTGTTCCCAGCAATATTCTCGAAGCGACCAGTGAAATAACCATCGCCACCATGAACAATGCGGTACCGACAAATATCTTGCCGCCGAGATCGGCAAGAATCGGGAACATTTCCGCCAGTGCCTCGCCATATTTATTGGCAAGGAAGAATACCACCAAGGGGCCCAGTTCCAGCGCCAGTTTCAGCGCCGGCCTTTCCTGTTTTTCTGCTGTCTTACTCATTCCTCAAATCCTGCAATTGAACGGGCAAAATCCCGCGCCTCAAAGGGTTCCAGATCATTTACCTGTTCACCAACCCCGACGAAATAAACCGGCAGTTCAAACTTTGCCGATATTGCCACCAATATGCCACCGCGCGCCGTGCCATCGAGTTTTGTCATAACCAGGCCGTTAACACCAGCAACCTTACCAAAAATATCAACCTGGTTCAGCGCATTTTGCCCGGTTGTAGCATCCAGGGTGAGCAATACCGTGTGCGGGGCAGCATCATCATGCTTTTTCAGGACACGGATAATCTTGGCCAGTTCATCCATCAATTCGGCTTTATTCTGCAGCCGACCGGCCGTATCCATTAGCATCACATCATGCCCGCCATTTTTCGCCTGGTTATAGGCATCAAAGGCCAATCCTGCCGCATCTGACCCCAGCTTGCTGGAAACCACCGGAGCTCCGGCACGTTCCCCCCAGATTTTCAGTTGTTCAATGGCTGCCGCACGAAAGGTATCTCCGGCAACCAGCAAGGTTGAGAGCCCGGCATTGTTCAGTTTCGCCGTCAATTTGCCAATCGTCGTGGTTTTACCCGATCCATTCACGCCGACCACCAAAATCACATGCGGCTTGAAATCAAGATCAAGTTCCAGCGGCAGGGCTACCGGTTTCAGCGTCTTTTCAATTTCCGCTGCCATGATCTCACGAACTTCTTCATCACTGACATCTTTTCCGTATCGCTGGTCGGCCAGGGCCTCGGTGATGCGAATAGCCGTATCAATCCCCAGATCCGCCTGGATCAATACATCTTCCAGTTCCTCCAGCGTTTCATCATCCAGTTTTCGCTGGGTGAATATCGAGGTAACATTTTCACTCAGCTTGGTTGAGGTGCGCGCCAACCCCTTGCGCAAACGTTTAAACCAGCCCTCCCTGTCATCAGGCAAATCATCTAAGAGATCCGGCTCGCGCTGTTTTGTCCGGGCCTCATCCTGGCCAATTGAAACCACGCCTTTGGGCTTCTCATCAGATATCGCCGGCTTTGCCGGTTCCGGTTTTTTTTCTTCAGCTGCTTCTGGCTTCTCATCCCGACGCATTTGTTTTGCAATGTCAGGCTTGGCCGGTTGCTGCTTTTTCCGAGCAGGCTTTTTCGGTTTTCCAGTTTTCGCTTTTGCCTTGGTTTCTGGTTCTGGTTCTGGTTCTGGTTCTGGCTCTGGCTCTGGCTCTGGCTCTGGCTCTGGTTCTGGTTCTGGCTCTGGCTCTGGCTCTGGCTCTGGCTCTGGCTCTGGTTCTGGCTCTGGCTCTGGCTCTGGCTCTGGCTCTGGCTCTGGCTCTGGCTCTGGCTCTGGCTCTGGCTCTGGCTCTGGCTCTGGCTCTGGCTCTGGCTCTGGCTCTGGCTCTGGCTCTGGCTCTGGCTCTGGCCCTGGCTCT
>JAAEMP010000004.1 GCA_024225445.1 Hyphomicrobiales bacterium
AACCAATTTCCCTGTTTAGTGGTTGGCGATTGTCGCTTCTCTCAACTATTGGACTGAAAGCCCCTCACACTCTCACACAGCGCCGTTCAGGTTATGTAGTTACGGCAAAACCCTCGTGTCCCTATTCAAGGCTTAGGGTGACATTTCCCGTTCACCGGGTTAGCCGATGTTTATGGTTGTAGTATGGCCTGCACATATGTCAGGAAGCACATTTGGTTCATCGTAGCCGTAACCGTGATGCTGGGTCGCCATACGAACAGAATGGCGAAGGGCCCAACCCCATAGAGCAAAAGCTCCCCAAAATCATATTCCGGAACAATGATATCTAAGGCCATGTCGGTTTCAACCTGTTGCCGCCTTGAGGATTTGGCTGGCAAATCTAGTAACTGACATAAAGATTTCTTCACGATGTCTTCAGTTTGTCGCTCGAAAGAAGGTCTGAGTTTGGAAACGAGCTTCTTCAAGCCAGATCTTGGCACAACAACAATTTCATCGGCGAAAATTTTGCCGTTAGTTCTCTCCTTCTTAAATGACATAAATAGAGAACGAAGATTGAGGGATGGTGAATACGAAAAGCTAATCCAAGCAGCTGAAACACGAAAGAATCCTTGGATCAAAAAGATTATATTGTTTGCCATTCAGACAGGCATGAGAAGGGGTGAAATCCTTGCCTTACATTGGGATCAAGTTGACCTAAAGAGAAGCTCAGTGACCATCCTAGAGTCAAAGAATGGATATTCCAGAACAATTCCTATCAGTCCCTCGACTGTTGCACTATTGCACTGTTGCAGAGGGGTACCTGTGGCATCAGATACAAGAGTATTTCCCTGCACAGCAAATACAGTAAAGATGGCTTGGGGTAGAATGCTGAAAGAAACAGATATCAAAGATTTACATTTCCATGTCCTTCGACACGAGGCAATAAGCAGGTTCTTTGAACCAGGTCTTACTGTACCTGAAGTTGCATCAATCAGTGGTCACAGGGACTTGAGAATGCTATTCAGGTACGCTCATACGAGGTCTACAGAAATTCTCAAAAAGCTGACCTAATACTATATATTGCTAGGCAGCAACCTTCCGCTTCCGACGCCAGCCTATGAAGCCCATCATCGCTAAACCGGTGCCAAACAACGCGAGTGCTGGGGGTATGGGAACAGCCGATGGAGAGGCAGTTAAAAACTGGTTCGGGGCAAGGGCCACGTCAGAAATGCGTAATTCATCGACAGAGCCATTAAAAAATCTCAAAAAACCGTTGGGACCACCATAGGAAGCTCCCATATTTACGTCGCGATTACTGGAGGCAAAAAGGATCGATGTCAAAGTGCCATTCAGACTGCCATCGACAAAAAGTTGCAACAGACCTCCGGAAACCGTGCTGTCATATGTTCCGGCCACGTGATGCCACTGGTTGTCACGAAGGTCCGCTGTCGACGATATGATATCAAAACTCGAATCGTTCCCAACACCAAAACCCAGTTTCCCCGTTGAATCCCCCTGGAAAAGCCAACCCTTGCTGTCACCCCACCCGTGAGACTGATCTGCTACCAGCCACAGTGATGACTGGAGAGTTTCCGCTTTCATCCAGAATTCGACCGTAAACGCATTTGATAGGCTGTTTAAGCTGGGTGATTGAGCTATCGACACATAGTCATCGACGCCATCGAACTCCATACTTAAGGAGTTGCTGGCTGCTGTTGCAGGGATCGTACTTACAGGCACATCTGCCCGATAGGTGGGATTTCCTACTGGCGTGCCATCATTGTTATTTGCTGTCTGGTCAATAATGGAGCCTGCAATTGTGGGAGAGGTATTAGCTATGCCTTCCTCAAATGTCCAGTACCCGACGGTAGTCGCCTGCGCAGAGTTAAAACTGATCGTTGCTGCTTGCAGGCCAATCAGGCAGCAGGTGATTGCCAATGTGTGAGATTTAAATTTGCGGATACTAAAACGCGCCATGATATTTTTCCCGTCATTACCATTTTTTTTATTTCAGGTACCATGCACCTGAAGTTTTTTGTGAACCTTTGATCCGGTCCGTCCCCGTATTGTG
>JAAEMP010000005.1 GCA_024225445.1 Hyphomicrobiales bacterium
AAACTTCAATCCAACCGATAGACCGGAAAATCAAGAGAGCAAGTCATCCCAAATGCCACTACTGTCCGGGAAAATAGTGGCCTTTGGTATCAGTTGAGCAGAATATCCTTGGCCGCATTGATTTTGGAGGCAAGAAACGCGGACCCACCGTGATCGGGATGCATTCCCTTCATCAGATTGCGCCAGGCTTTTCTGATTTCCTGTTTTGAAGCTCCTGGCTCAAGACCAAGAATCTGATAGGCCTCTTGCTTTGTCATTCCATCAGAACCCGAAGTACCAGCCTCTTTTTGCCCGGAGTTCGCGTCGGTGTATTCACGCCAATGCGGAAACCTGCGATCCAGATAAGCTTCAAGCAAAGCGACACTTTCCTGATCCTGCTGTATCCAGTCGTAAAGATCAAAGACATCTTCCTTCATCATGTCGGAAAGCAATTTGCCCTCATATTGACCTGATAAAATCCGACCATCCATATTGCCAGAGTCATGATCGAGTTTCATCTCAAAGAATTCGGAACAAACGGTGGAATCTCCTGAACTGCCCCAGGTGTTTCGGACTGGGTCGGATCTCCTGGCTCGCCGCCACCATGCAAAACCAAATGCTATCAGGGGTATACCTATTGCTCCCCTGCCCACCAGGGTTAGAATTCCACCAATCAGGGTAAGAACAACTGGCACGACTTTTGAAAAGAGCCCCGCCAATTGACTGGCAGGGGTAGACAAAAACACCCACACAAGTGCACCGCAAACAAGCAACAAGAACAGCGCATACAATATTGCGGTCATTTCTTCAATTGCTCCAGCAAAAATCGGTCCTTGCGTTTTTTGCTTGATGCCAGGGCTTTTAATCCACCTTCTGCATATACTGCTATCGCACCCAGCAAGTCGGCAAGTTCTCTGGCGGAATTGGGGCCAAGTCGAAAATAGGCCCCGGCACTTAATCTTGCCATTTCGCGAAAAGTTTTTTCAGCCAGGGCATCGTGCCCCTCCTGAAAAAAGAAACAACGAGTATTTTTCAAGCCCAATTCTCCTGCCTTTTGGCAAAGTTCATCGATATCTTCTTCCATTGCATCTCCTATGAAAACCATAGCAGCGACGCGTTCTTTCATGCTTTCCTTCCCCGCATGTGCAAGAACCTTGGCAATTTGGGTTTGTCCACCACGGCAATCAATGCCGGTCATCAAATCTCGCAATGCACTTGCATTCATAACCCATTTGGAAGCTCTGCACTCTCCGAAACCGCGAAAATAAACGAGTTGAACCGAAAGACCACTTGTTTTACCCACCGCATCAAACATCGATGATTGGATCGTCATGGCGCGATCCCAGGTAGGCTGACGGCTCAGGGTTGCATCAAGTGCAAAAATCAATCGACCAGTGCCGACAGGATTGGTAGCTTTGGCGGTTTTAATAAACGCTGCAATTTCATTCGCGGAAGAAGTTTCGCGAAGTGATTGATTATCTTTGGGCCCAACTGTGACTGTCTTTTTTGCCATATAACATATTTGGAAACATTTAAAAAATATGCAAGTCCCGTCTGATCTGAATAAGGAAATAGCACACCAATCAGCATACTTTGAATATACCAATGGTATCAGTCTCAATGCAGCGTGACTGAGTGTGATTCCCGTCTGGGAAGAGTAGTATATTTATGACAGACATATTGAAACCGCGGCGATAACGTGCGCCTAATCGCGATGGGTGAACGATAGCCAAAAATAGTTTATTGCGTCAGTACTGGATCATCTTCTGGCAAACCGAGATAATATAGCAGAACACCTTTAATATGAGCATGCAATCAGGAGCGAAAAGCGACCGGCGCCGGTGTGCCGCCCCCGCGGAGGCCGGGCGTAAGCCCGAATAGCCGTGAGCGAGAAAAATTCGGAACTGAATCAAAACAAAGGTATTCTGCTATACAAGCCTACCAGTTTTTGGCGTAACACCACACAGTCTTGCGATGATTTGACATTAGACAGGTACTTCCAGGCAAATTTACCGGCTTAAGAACTTGCCGATCCTGCCAACAGCCCTCTCGATATTCTCGATGGAATTGGCATAGGAAAGTCGCACATTGCCTTCACCCAATATGCCAAAGTCCGGACCACCGACAATCGCCACACCACTCTCCTCCAACAATCTGGATGCAAGTTCCCTGGCTTTCCAGCCGGTTTGGCGAATGTCCGGAAAGACGTAAAAGGCCCCCTTTGGAATTGAACAGGTAATGCCTGGCAACCGATTTAACAATTCAACTATTCTTCCCCGGCGATGATCAAAAGCCGCAAGCATTGACTGAACATCATCCTGAGGACCATCAATTGCCGCAATTCCTGCATATTGAGCCGATGCATTGACACAGGACCAGCCATTCAGCGCAAGTTTTCGGATATCATCACAAAGATGATCTGGCCAGACAGACCATCCAAGACGCCACCCGGTCATCGCCCAGGTTTTCGACCAGCCATTGAGAACAATCAACTGGTCCCTGATCGAGGGAAATTCCAGCAGCGATACGTGTTTGTGACCATCGTAAATAATCGTGTCGTATATTTCATCCGACAGGATTGCCACATGCGGGAGGGATTCCAGTCCCTTCACCAGAGCCGCTATTTCACCACGCGGTGCCACGCCGCCAGACGGGTTGGCAGGAGAATTGATGATAACAAGACGGGTGTTTTCATTGATCTGTGACAGGGTTTGCTCAGCGTTGAAAGAAAAATTATTGGCATGCGTGATAGGCACCGGCACCGGTTTTGCGCCGCTGAATTCAATCATAGAGCGGTAGATCGGAAAACCCGGATCGGGATATAGTATTTCCCCGCCTGGTTCTCCCATCATCATGATTGCGGCAAACATGGTAACTTTCCCACCAGGCATGATCATCACATTATCCGGTGAAATCTCGGTGCCGGTGGTGAACAGGGTCCGCCTTGCGACAGCTTCCCGCAGCGGCAAAATACCATTGTAAGGAGTGTAACCGTGGTGCCCGTCACGCAGAGCTTTCACCGCCGCCTCGACAATGTGTTCCGGCGTATTGAAATCCGGCTGGCCAACTCCCAGATTGATAATGTCGCGACCCTGGGCAGCCAGTTCAACTGAACGGGCCAGCACGGTTAATGCATTTTCTTCACCAATGCGCTGAAATGCCTTGATGGAACGCGGAAGGATGTTCATTAATATAAGCCTGGTTGGTTTGGTTTTATTGGATAAAATCATGTCCCAACATTTTGCAAATTACAATTGTGGATATTGACTGATGACAGATTTATCAAATTGGACTGGTAGAGAACCAGTCAGGAAAAAAACACTTGAAGGACATTTTGTTCGTCTGGAGCCATTGCAGTTGGAAAAACACGGACGCGGTTTATATGAAGCGATTACCCTGAACGATGCAGATGCCCGTTTTCGCTATTTGCCTGAAATAACACCCCCAGATTATGAAGCATTTATACCGTGGCTGGAAAATGCACAGCGCAGTGAAGATCCGCTTTATTTCGCGGTAATAGACAAAGCCACCGGAAAGGTTGCCGGACGCCAGACTTTTCTCAGGACCGATGCCAAAAACGGCGTGACGGAAATTGGCCATATCCTGTGGAGCGCAATGATAGCCCGCAAACCGGCAACCACAGAAGCATTCTATCTGTTTGCAAACTATGTATTTGAGGAACTGAAATATCGCCGTTTCGAATGGAAATGTAACGATGCCAACCAACCTTCAAAACGCGCCGCCATTCGATATGGCATGAAAGCCGAAGGAGTTCATCGCCAGGCATTGGTCACCAAAGGCGAAAACCGCGATACAGCCTGGTTTTCGATGATCGATCAGGAATGGCCGCTTTGTAAAGCAGCCTTTGAAGCATGGCTTTCACCGGATAATTTTGACGATGCAGGCCAGCAGATCAAAAAGCTCGAGGAAATCAGACAGCGACTGGCATAGTAGAAAAGCAAGTTGATACAAATGTCAGACCGGCTCTAATTGATACGCGCCAGGGTCATCAAAGGTTGTGCTGGCCAGAATGACTCATGATAGTTGGATTCAGATTCCATGAATTTGACAAGTATACTACCGTTTTCATGATAGAATGTAATATCTCCATTATCCTCCGTCTTGATTCCGGCAAGATGTTGCAGAGCGGGAAATGCATTGGCACAACTGCCCTTGTCTTGTGAGAAGGCAGGATCTACCGAATGCAACGTAAAAGAGGTTGTGCATTGGGTTTCAATACCGGAGATAGACAATTTCCACGCGGTTGCATTGCTACGATGGGCGAAGGGTGTTGCAGATTCTCCTGAAATATCCAAAGGCCTGTCTATACTGTGACTTGCGACAAATATTGCTGATAATATCCCGAGAAACGCCAAGCTCGTTTTCATAAGATTAATTCCGTCAGATTGTTAGTCCATATCAAACTGGACAAATCTTGCCAAATTATCATTAAGTCCCCGTTAACACAAACTTCCTGCGGTGTCATCTGAAATCAGGACCACAAACTGTTTTCATTTTTCGTCCTGCAACGAGCCAGTCGATTCACGGATGCGCAACTGGGGCTCAATCAGCACACTTTCGCGAACCGGTTCCTCACCGGCAAGAATCGAAATCATTGCTTTGGCTGCCCGCTTGCCAACTTCCTGTTGGCCATTCCACACAGAAGTCAGCGCCGGGGCCGATATTTCAGCTTCAGATATATCATCATAGCCGGTTACTGACACATCTTTACCAGGCTCAAGGCCCATGTCGCGCAGGCCGGCCATAACACCAATGGCAACCAGATCATTGAAGCAGACCACCGCAGTGGGTTTGATACCTTTGGCAATCATTGTCTTGATACATCGATATCCGGCTATTCTGGTAGATTCTGATCCCATCTGATAATCCGGTCGCGGTTGTATCTGCACTTCTTCCAGCGCCGCCAGATAGCCCGCACGCCGGTCACGACCGGTTGAGGTTTCCCTTCTGCCACCAATAAAGGCAATATCCGTGTGACCGGAACGCAACAGGTGACGTGTGGCCATATAGATACCTTTTTTATCGTCGCCACGAAAAGTTGGGACTTTCACACCATTCACGCCCCGCGCGATCATAACAACCGGCAGATTATTTGCCTCAATATTACTGATATCGTCTGCGGTTGTGCCGATTGCCGGAGAAATAATCACACCATCGGCACCAAATTGCATCAAAGTGTCAATAAAGCTGGTCTGGATTTCCAGTTGATCCCGATGATTGCACAACAAAAATGTCTGGGTGTTAAGACGCAGTTCATCTTCGATAGCAATGAGAATTTCGGCAAAGAAAGGGTTCATGATCTCATGTATGACCACCCCGATAATACCGGATTTGGATGTCCGCAGGGCCGCCGCACGCCGATTATAGATATATCCCATTTCCCGGGCAACGGTTTTAACCCTTTGCCGGGTAAGTTCAGCAATCAGCGGACTGTCACGCAAAGCCAGAGATACGGTCGCTGTGGAAACCTCCAGATGTCTGGCAATGGTTGAAAGCGTTATTTTCCTGGACATATATGAACGCTTTCAGATTGCGCGACATCTGGCCTGCCAACCGGAAAAACGATAATTTGAACCGCAAGTGAACTTCCTGGCAATACCTGGCGGCATTGAACGGATGATCTGATCCAGCTTGAACAGTTTGCCAATGCCACGCCCGTCATTTCCCTCATTCACGCTCTCCCCGCAACATGATGAATGATGTTCAACCCATATTACACATATGCCGGTCAGCTAAAAGAGGCACAATGGTTGACAATAATTTCAAAAACGCCAGTTCAGGCAGCTTCAAGCATTTTCTCAATTTCATTTACAAGATCACGCAGATGAAATGGCTTTGACAATACCTTTGCGTCTTTTGGCGCTTGTGAATCGGCACGCAATGCAACCGCGGCAAATCCGGTGATAAACATGACTTTCAGATCTGGATCAATTTCAGTCGCACGGCGGGCCAACTCAATTCCATCCATTTCCGGCATGACAATGTCAGTTAAAAGCAGGGAAAAAGGTTCCTCTCGCAAGCGATCATAAGCTGACGCGCCATTATCAAATGAAACAACTACATAGCCCGCCTTATCCAAAGCTTTCTCCAGAAATCGGCGCATATCATGATCATCTTCAGCGAGAAGAATTTTTCTCATATTATTCTAACCCAACGTGTTTATTCATAATTGGTATCAATACGCCATGATTCTAGTAAACAAGAAATGAACACTGACACTTTTTTGCCTGTCATTCAGGCTAGATATGCAATTTTGGCAGCAAAATGGCAATTTCTTACTAATTTTGTGAAAATGGATGATTTTTCCTATTATTGTCTGTAGATAATAACAAAACCCTCAAGCGGGGTTAGACACCGGCAGATTGTTTGCATCAGGACGAAATATTGCAGAAATTCCACAATATGCATATTAGCAAGCCTTTATCCTTCTCCCTGCAGGAACCCGAACAGCAACTGGTTCCGTTTGTCTTTAACTCACCCCACAGCGGAAGATACTATCCCCAATCATTTATTGATTCATCCTTGCTGGACTACCACTCAATTCGTCAATCGGAAGATTTTATGGTCGATGAGTTATTTGCAGGCGTGGTTGACAGCGGCATACCAATGATACGGGCCAATTATGCTCGCGCCTACCTGGACGTAAATCGCGAACCCTATGAACTTGACTCCGGAATGTTTGCCGCCCAACTGCCGAAATTTGCCAATACCGCCTCCATCCGCGTGGCTGGCGGACTTGGAACCGTTGCCCGCATCGTTGCAGATCAACAGGAAATATATCGTGACAAACTTGATGTGAGTGAGGTGATGGCTCGAATTGAGCATATCTATCACCCCTACCATAACGCATTGCATAACCTCCTAACAAAGACCCATTCGGTGTTTGGTTATGCGTTACTGGTTGATTGCCATTCAATGCCGTCATCAAGAAGCGGCCGTCATCGAAATATTCGACCGGATTTTGTTATTGGCGATCGCTATGGTACCAGCGCCACCGCAGAATATGTGCATTCCGCAACCAGTATTTTACGCTCCCTGGGATATCAGGTCGCTATCAACAAACCGTATGCGGGCGGATTTATCACTGAACATTATGGCCGACCAAAGGATGGTATTCATGCCATTCAGGTTGAAATTAACCGCAATTTGTACATGCATGAGGGCACGATGACGCCGAACAATAATTATGATCATCTCTGTAGCAATTTGGCCAGGTTTGTGGACCGTCTGGTGATAAGCTGCGGTGGCAAACCCGAATGCCGTTATTCCCCGGCGGCCGAATAATATCAACCAGACCGTTTTGGAAACCAGATCACAGACCATTTCAGATTGAAAGCATTATGATGGGCGAACTTGAATCCTTTTTAAATGAACTATGTGATGCCGCCGCCGTTGAAACCATGAAAATGTTTCGCCAACCCATGGATGTAGTCAACAAAGATGAAATAAAGGGGAAAAGTAATGGCTTTGACCCGGTAACAATAGCAGACAAAGCTGCAGAAAAAGCCATCAGGGAAAAAATCAAGAACCGCTTTCCTGATCATGGAATTCTGGGGGAAGAATACGGCGAGGAAAATACCGGTGCGGAATATTGCTGGATCATAGATCCGATCGATGGCACCCGTTCCTATATCAGCGGATTGCCCTTGTGGGGAACCTTGATCGGGCTTTACAAAAATGGGATGCCCGTTGCCGGTATTATGCATCAGCCATTTACCGGAGAACGCTATTTAAGTGATGGCACGCAATCGGTCCTCCTTCACCAGGGCAAACGTCAGGAAATCCATGGCCGAAAAACACTATCACTGAGTGATTGTCTGATGCTGACAACATCTCCAAAATTGTTTGAGGAGGAAGAGCTTGAAGCATATGAGCGTATTGAAAATGCATGTAAACTAACGCGCTATGGAGCAGATTGTTATGCCTATGCGCTAGTCGCATCAGGCCAGGTGGACATGGTTGTTGAATCAAAATTGTTCATCTATGACATCGCAGCCCTGATCCCCATTGTCGAGAATGCCGGCGGGCGAGTGACCAACTGGCAGGGTGGTTCTGCTGCGCGTGGCGGACAGGTATTGGCTTGCGGAAATGTCGAGATTCACCAGCAGGCAATCAAATTGCTGAATACATGAGATCCTTGTGGCGAAGGCAGGAGTAAATAATTCGATTACGTCAATCAGATTTCATATTCCTGCAGATCTTCCACAATGCATGCTTCACCACTAAAAAATTCAGCAAGATCCTTGTTTGCTGCAGTGTGTCCTGTAGCGCTGTCCATATGAATGCGGAAATGCGTCAGATAGAGCCGTTTGACGTTGGCACTTTGGGCCATGCGGGCAACTTCGCCGGGGTCCGGGCTCATTGCCATCAATGCGGGATGTACCTGCTCGCCACTGCCACGGTAACACCAGTGAAGCAGAAAATCGGCATCCTGACAAAGTGTCGTCACCTGACCGTTGATGCCTGTATCGCCAGAATAGACGAATTTCTTGCCTTCATGTTCAACCGAAAACGCCAGGCACTCCAGAACGGGTTGAGCGTGAGTTGCCTTTGCGGAGCCAAGTGACCAGCCGTTTCCATGAAAAGAAAATCCGGGTTCAATTTCGGTGATCTGGGGAGCGGGCCATGCGCGTGGCAGGGTACCGCCGCGGGCTACCCATACCTGCTGGCTTGTTGCCAGTTCTGTACGTGCCCGAAGATCGTTTTGCAGTACCCCGTTCAATCCAAAATAGCCTTCGTTGATGTCAGCCAGCGGTCGCGGGCCGAATACCTTGATCGGTTTGCCGCCTTCGTCCCAGGCCGCATGAACAAGCCGCGCGTAGTCCATCATGTGATCCGAGTGGTAATGGCTGAAAAACAAATGGGTAATATCGGCAGGCAATCTGCCGGAACGGATCAGATTGTCAACAACGCCACCCCCGCAATCAAAAAGAATTTTATCATCGCCGATTTCCAGTAGATAACCGGTGGAAGCACGGCGAATATACGCTTCAGGTGAACCTGAACCCAGTATTGTAAGTTTCATTGTCATTTTTCTAAACCTTCTGGTGGGGGAGTTGCGCCGGGTGCACCCAGTTTCAAGGCGGCATCGCGCCCGCCAAGACGTTCGATCAAATCCGCTTGATCGCTAAATGCCTGGGCATCCACCACCTCTGGATCGCAAATTGCGCGAAGTTCATTTTCCATCGCTGACAGCGTGCTCGCATAACCCGGATCTTGGGAGAGATCAGTTGTTTCTTCGGGATCAGCTTCAAGATCAAAAAGTTCGGAGGGGAATCCGATATAATGGTTATACTTGAAACGACCTTTTCGCAGCATAAAAGCCCCGGAGACCGCCCCGGCTGCGTGATACTCACTGAAAACAATCCGCTCGGTATCCTGATCCTCACCGGCTATTTGCACCAGCGATCTAATTCCCTCAGCGCAGTCAATTTCGGTGTTGAAATGCGACGCAATTGTTGCAGACAGATCAATCAGGCTAACGGGTGTATTGCAGGTGCCCGGTGTTATATCCGGACCGGCCATAATCATCGGTACAGAAACGCTTTCCTGATAGAGGTTGGATTTTCCCCACAATCCCCGCGCGCCAACATTATCACCATGGTCAGATGTATAGACAACAGTAGTGTTTTCATGCATGCCCGATGCTTTTAATGCCTGCAGGATTTCCCCTATATTATTGTCGAGCCAGGAACACAGGCCGTAATATGAGGCAATTGCAGCCAACCGCTCGGCTTCGTCAGCAAACTTGGCTTCACTGTCCATGAATGCGTTTTGTTTCTCAACCCAGGGGTGGCGCTGGTAACCATCACGAGGATGCAGTTTCACTTCCGGCAGGCTGTCAGCCGGATAAAGATCATAGAATTCCTGCGGTACGACCAAAGGAAAATGGGGCGCAACAAGGCCCACATAGAGACACCAGGGGCGACTATCGCCAGAATTTGCTCTATCACTGAACCATTTCTTCGTCCGGCTGGTCACGGCGGCATCGTATTGCGTGTATTTGCTTGTACCCGGGCCGATGTAGTCTCCCAGCATCCGGCCAGTGCCTAGAACACGTTCGTCTTCCTTGCGGATCGAGGCCCAGACCATACCGACTCCGTCGGCAACCATCATCGGTATATGTTCACTATCAAATCCTGCCGGATCCTCTGTGGACCGGTAATGAAGTTTACCGATGGATTCGACCGGTACGCCACTGTTCTGCAACGCATGGCCCCAGCCGGGGATATCACCGGTATATGGCATGGCATTATCCCAAAGCCTGGTCTGATGTACGTAGCGGCCGGTGGCAAAACTGGCCCTGGCCGGAATGCAGATTGATGAAGGCGTATAGGCATTGCTAAAGCGCATCCCGCGTGCAGCAAGCGCATCCAGATTAGGTGTGCGAACGAACGGATGGTCGGCACAGCCCATGGCTCGGGCCTGGTGCTCGTCAGACATGAGGATGAGAAAGTTGGAGGTCATGACAGCGATTCCAGATCGTCGATTGCCAGTTCCAGCTTGTCAAAGGACTGGAAAAGTGCCTGGCGTTCGGCCAGGGTCATGCATTCCAGCAAACGGGACTGGCGTTGGCGCATGTGAGGGCGGGCCTTTTCAAAGAGCGCTCGCCCTTTCTCGGTCATGTCGACCAGATGTGAACGCTGGTCTGATTTGCTTGATTCACTGTGCAACAGTCCGGATTTGATCATGCCTTTGATAGTACGGCTGACCAGACCCTTGTCGAATTTTGTAAGTCGCACAAATTTGGTCGGAGTGATTTTGCCGTGGGTTTCAATCAGCACCATGATACGCCACTGCGACAGTGATAACCCGGCGGATTTATTAAGTATTTTCGTGGATTGAGCATTTACTTTGGCGTGCAGACGGGCCAGACGAAACATCACCATTTGCTGTAAGGGTGTATTTTCTGCAGTCTGTTCAGGCATATTTTCGGTCATTTATTCTTCCGGTTGTTTGCACATCTGTGGCAGAGTTTAGTTGATAGGTCAACTTTTTTTGTTGACACATCAACTAAATTTGGTGCAAACTAGCAACATCGTTATTTCCAGGGAGGAAAATCATGAAGCATATTCTCAAAGCAGGCGTCGTGGCGCTTGGACTTGCATTGATCTCCAGCGGAGTGCTGGCGGCGGACTGGACCCCACCGGGACCGATCAAGATGATGATCGCTTTTCGTGCTGGTGGCGGAGCCGATACCCAGGCACGGTTGATAGCCGAAGCACTTGAAGCCAAACTGGGTTGGAAGTTTATTCCCGAACAGGTCACGGGCAAGGGTGGCGTCAACTTGTTGGCAACATTGAAGGATCAGCCCAATGACGGAACGGTCATCGGTATGGTTGTAACAGAATCCGTGGGCTACAATCTGGCTGCAGCCAAAGCCGGGATAACCCCCGCGAATTTCACCGGCATCGCTACCACCGCCGGATTCCAGATGGGGATCGTGTCGTTGAGTTCAAAAGGCTGGAACACCTTCAGCGATGTGGTTGACGCAATCAAAGGGGGGCAGGAAATCCGTTTTGGCGTGATGAGTCCGAAACTGGCTGATCTGGCATATCTTTTGGGCAAGGCACAAGGTGTTGATTTTAATATCGTGCCCGTCAAAGGTGGCAAGGCTGTCATGAACGGCGTCAATGCCGGAGACCTTGATATTGGTTTCATGGCGGGTATTCAGGCCAAGGGTGTGGCATCAGGCGATCTTGTAAACCTTGCTTCAGGTCTTTCAACGCCACTCAAGCAAACACCGGATGCACCAACATTGGCTGATCTGGGTGTCAGCTATAACTCTGATGGCTATTTCGTCTTTGTTGGTCCAGCTGGCATGCCAGCCGATGCGCGCCAGGCGCTTGCTGCAGCTATTGCCGGTGTCGCCAACGATGAAAGCAGCAAGGCCGGTGGCATCATCAAGAAGGCCTTTGGCGGCGCTTCGACCATTACAGGTGACGCACTGACGACTCTTCTGGCGGATGGTTATAAAGATGCCAGCACATTGATGGACGCAGCAGCAGAATAACAGGCCACTCGCAGGTCCGGATGTCCGGACCTGCACTTCCAACAGGAGGCCCGCCAATGTCTACCAGGTCCAGGAGCAACCTCTATCTGGGGCTTTTTTGTCTGGGTTTTGCCTTGCTTCTTCTATTTGTCTGGATACCACTTGATACGGATACCGGATGGATCGAAAAAGTCCGGCGGCAGGTTACCATAGGAGATAGTCTGGCACCATCTGTAGCCGGGATATTTCTGCTGGTGGGCGGAATAATCCTGATACTGATTGAACGAAGTGCGCGCGACCAGCCAAAATTGACGGGTGGCAACCTGCGTTTCATCGGTTCGGTTCTGCTAATCCTGTTCATCAGTTTTGCGATTATGCGCTATTGTGGCCCGCTTTTGGTTTCTGCCACCAACATATTCACCGGTGAAACACTGGAATACCGCCTGCTTCGGGATACGGTTCCCTGGAAATATGCTGGGTATTTTCCCGGTGGTATTGTTTTGATCTCTGGTTTGATCTCCCTGATCGAAGGGCGCCTTACCGCCCGCAGCGTAGTGATTTCGGCGGTCGCTGTGGTGGTCCTGATTGCAATTTATGATCTACCGTTTGACGATCTCCTGTTACCTCCAAACGGTGATGTCTGATGGGTGTTCTGGACTATATCTGGCTTGGAATCTTGTCCGTATTTCAGGGACCAGAGCTGTTTTCGATCTTCGGCCTTCCGGTTTCCGTCACCCTGGTGATGATCCTCTGCGGTTTCCTTTTGGGAATTGCCGTGGGTGCTACTCCGGGACTGGCAGGACCAATTGCCATGGCGATTGCGCTGCCGATCCTGATTTCTGTATTCGGCTATACGCAGGAAGCGCTGCTGCCGGTGATGGGATTTTTGATCGGGATTATGAAAGGCGCAACTATCGGTGGTGCGGTGCCGGCGATCCTGTTCAACACACCTGGTACGCCGGATGCCTATATGACCACGCTGGACGGTTACCCAATGACCCAAAAAGGCCAGGCCAAAAAGGCGCTCAGGGTCGCGCATTTTTCATCCGCCAGTGGAGATACTTTTTCTGATATCGTGCTGATCGTCTGCGCACCGTTTTTGGCTCTGCTGGTCGAGGCTTATCTGGATCTGCCGGAAAAGACCGCACTTTTGATTCTGTCATTGTCCTTCATTGCTGCTGTAGTCGGCGGTTCTCCCGCAAAGGGCCTGATATCTACCGGCCTGGGATTGCTGGCGGTCTATGTCGCCACAGGTGAAGATTTTTATCCCCGCCTGTCGCTGGGAACCAAACAGCTTTCGCAAGGTTTTCCGATTGCAACCGCTGTGCTTGGCGTTCTTATTATCGGCTCTGTCTTCAAGGGGTTGGAAGAACTGTGGCATGAAAAACGTAAAAGTGGCGGGATCGCGATGATCAGGGACAGTGGTGATCAGCGGCTGCATTTCGCCGATATCCGGCGTCTTCTCCCGTTTATCGCCCGCTCAGCTGTGATCGGAACAGCAATCGGGGCGCTGCCGGGAATCGGTTCCACACTGGCAGCTACCCTGGGGTATACGATTGGCAAAAGCCGATATCAGCGCCGCAAGGCCAAGGATGATCCTGACTTTGGCACCGGGGTGCCCGAAGGAATTGCTGCCACCGAGGCTGCCAATTCCTCAGTATCCGGTGCAAACCTGATTCCGGTTCTGTCACTTGGTATCCCCGGCAATGCAGCCGCCGTTTTCCTGATTCTGGCAGCCGAAAGCATTGGCGGTTTCAACCCCGGTCCCTCGGTCTTTCGATTTACTGCAGATGTTGTAAACCCTGAACTGGTTGTTGCATTCGGTCTTTTTACTGCAATGTTGATTGCCAACGGGCTGAACTGGACTATTGGCGGTTTTTTCATGCGATCCATGGGAATAATGACCCGTATTCCCAAACATATCCTGCTACCGATTGTCCTGTTGCTGACCCTTACCGCAATCTACGTGCAGGAAACAAGAATGGAGGCAATCTGGTTTGCGCTTGCATTCGGAGTGCTGGGCTATTTGATGCGGTCTCTCTCCATTTCTCCCCTGCCTTTTGTCATTGCTTTCATCCTCGGCGGCAAGCTTGAGGAAAGTGCACGCCAGGCCTTTGCCGCGACCGGCGGCGATGCATTCTTTCTGTTTACCAACCCAATCGCGTTGGTGTTCATGCTGATGTCGGTGGGGGTAATCGTGTTTACCGCCGTCAAATCGAAAGGTGCGACGTGAACCATCTGGCGTTTTCAGACATCCCCGTACCTGCGAGGCAGGAAAAACCGCGCAGTCGCGGCATAACCATGATGATTGACTGGGGTATTCCCGCAACCCAGCAATCAGATATCATCGCCAGTGCGGGGCATTTGATCGATAAGGCCAAGGTGGCCGGCGGCATTCCCCGATTCATGCCAGTAGATTTCCTCAAGCGCAAATTGGTGGCGTATCGCGATGCTGGAATTTCCACCGCCAACGGTGGCCTTTTTACCGAACTCGCGCTCAAGCAGGGTACCTATGACATTTTGTTGTCAGAATTATGCGAGCTTGGATTTGACTCAGTGGAGGTATCGGAAAACCTGATTACATTATCAGCATCGGAAAAAACAACCGCAATCCGCCATGCGCGTCAGGCCTATGGGTTGCGGGTACTGGGAGAAGTGGGACGCAAGGAAGGGACGATGAGCGATGATGAAATCATCGAAGATGTGCAAACCTGTCTCAGCGCGGGAGCAGAGTCTGTCTATCTTGAGGCTTATGAAATGTTCGATGGTCCCAACCCGCGCGAAGAACTGATGCTCAGGTTGTCTGAAAACTTTCCACCTGAAGCCTTGATTTTTGAATTGCCGGTCGTAATTCTTCCAGGCACAACACGCGACATCAAGCACCAGGTTGCGGCCCGGATGGTGTCGATTCTTGGTACAGAAGTAAATCTGGCGAATGTCGAACACGATGAACTTTATCTGCTCGAATGTGTTCGGCGCGGGCTGGCTGGCGATACCTCACACCCTGCAGGAGCATACCGGTTGGCCGGCATAGGAACTTAGAGTATCCGTGTTGATGAAATATGAACCGTTTGATGTCCCATACCGGTCCACTCGGCTAGCCTCTTTCAGTTTTTGAGGGGAAGCGTATCCGGAATTTTGAAAATAGTCTGCGCACTTGCTCGATGTAATAGCTGCGACAAGTTTTCCTACATGTTTGCATGTTTCTTCGATGGTTCTTTTCTGGGCATTTCGCATCCAGTGTTTGATTTTGGAGAAGATCTGCTCAATCATTGGCCGGCAGACAACAGGTGGGTTGAGATCGGGTGAATATGGCGGTAGAAACCATAGCCTTGCACCAACCGCTTTAATCGCATCGCGAACAGCTTTTAACTTGTGTGATCCAAGATTATCCATGATAACGAAGCCATTGTCCCAGTTCTTCTATTGCCTGGGAATTGACAACCCGATCAGCACCGGCACAGATCAGCAATACTGGAATTGTTATCTGGTCGTAATATTCCGGATCCACAAGACATTCCATGGCCCTCACGACGTAGAAACCGCCAGACCGTATCATGGGATGCTTTCACACCACGATTGGCAAGCATATCCTGCAGTTTGAATAAAGTCAGGTGGGGTGTACGGTTGATTTCATCGACAATGAAATCACGATGGGGATCGAGTATGAATCGCCGGTGACCACCCATCTTGACCGGAGCAACACTGCCGTTCTCGCGCCAGCGTTGATGCCATTTGACCACTGTGGAAACCGCAATACCAAAACGTATCGCTACCGAACGGGTCGCATCACCGGCTTCAACAGCAAAAACAATTCGTTCACGAAGGTCATTGGAATAAGCTAGCCCCTTTCATGGTTACATTGAACCGTTTGATGGAGTCAAATCAGTTCATCCGGCCAGGCGCTGAACGCGAAAACCCGTCAAACTATCCAATGTAACCATGAAAGGGTCTTGGCTGAAAGGTTTTAGATCAGTAATCTACCAGATCACAGACCATTAAACAGGATCGAAGAACAGGATTCAGACCATTTCGGTGCCTGGGATAAAAGCTTCAAAAGCTGACAATAATTGTTCGCGGAAAATGTCGCGTTCCTGCAACACCTCGTGTTTTGCTCCATTGATGGTCAGGGTGGAGCCGGAACGAAGCCGTTGTCCCAGTTCTTCTATTGCCTGGGAATTGACAACCCGATCGGCACCCGCACAGATCAGCAATACTGGAATTGTTATCTGGCCGAAATATTCTGGATCCTCAAAACACTCCATCGCCTTGATAGCGGCAAATAACCAGGTGGCCGTTGGCCCGCCAACTGCAAGTTCAGGATTGGCATGGGCAAAGTTTTGACTACGTAAAAATCGATCGGGGTCACTGGTAAGCCTGTTGCCGAGAAATTGATTATCCCTCGACTGCTCGCGACGGCCCGCAATGTAGATTTCGCCCAGACCAATTGTTGTCAAAAAACCCGACACAAACTTCATCGCGTCCTGAGAATATCCGGCATCCCCAAGTCTCAACAATGGTGCACTTAATACCATTCGGCGAATACGATTACCAAAATCCGGTGCAGCAAGAAGAGCAACCAGAGATCCCGTAGAATGTCCCAGGATATAATATGGGCCAGGACAGTCTGGAAGAATTATCTCTTCCATTATTGTATTGAGGTCGACAATATATTGATCAAAACTGTCTATATAACCACGACGCTTGTCGCGTAACAGTCTGGAGGAACCTCCCTGACCACGCCAGTCAAATGTCAGAACATCAAAGCCCATACGCTGTAAATCGGCTACAGTTTCAAACATTTTTTCAATATATTCCGCTCTGCCATGAAGCAGAATTACCGTTCCCTTGACTGGATGTGATGTAGTTTTCCAACGCGCATGGCGAATAATCGCCCCGTCTGGGGTTTGCTGCAAACCTGTAATCGGGTCTGCGGGCATCGGATTATCGGGGGCTTGTGCGAGTATCATCAATTAGCCTTTTCATGGTTACATTGAATAGGTCTAAAACTACAAAATGAAAATTTCGTCACTACCTAAAGGGTATTGACTGTCTTCTCAAGTCATATCGGCTTTTCATGAAATTCTTCTGACATTTGGTGATCTGGAAACACGTTCCCTTGAATCAGCAAAGCCCAATGCCCATATTACTCTTGCAGATGCCCAACGGGTCTGCATCGGTTTCTGTTTCTGCCAATAATGGGGAAATGGAAGTATTAAACAACGCAAATGTCGCTTCAAAGGAGGACTTTTATTATGCGTACTATTGATTTTTCACCCCTCTATCGTTCCACTGTTGGGTTTGATCGGATGTTTTCCCTGCTGGATAATATTTCCCAGCCGGAACCAGCCCAAACCTATCCGCCATACAATATTGAATTGACCGGCGAGAACTCCTATCGCATTACCATGGCAATAGCCGGATTCGGTGAGGATGACTTGTCGATTGAGGCCAGGGAAAATAGCCTGACCATCAAAGGCAAATTGCAGGATGAAGATGCTGTAGAAGGCAAAGAAGTATTATTCCGGGGTATTGCCGGAAGAGCTTTTGAACGTCGATTCCAGCTTGCCGATCATGTGGAAGTACGTGGTGCTTCGCTGGAGAACGGCCTCCTTCATATCGAACTGGTCCGCGAAATTCCTGATGCCATGAAACCGCGCAAGATTGCCATCAACGATGATGCGAAAGTGGTCGAAGCTCAGATTGAAGGTAAAACCAAGAAATAATCCTTCAACTTAAGAATTTTGATATCGGCGGGCGGCCATTGGGCTGCCCGTTTTCACTTGCTTCGCCAATTTCAGGACTTGCGAAACAACAGGTGATCAAGGGAAACATATCCGCCACCCTTTATTACCAGCACCACCATTACAAAAACCCACAAAGTCCGCTGATCGGAAATTATCGAATCGGGAACACGATCAAACAATGCACCGATAGTCTTGGCTTCGGCTCCATGATAATTGATATCGACAAATGTTTGCACCGCAATAAAACCTGTCATGCCCAAAGCGGCAAGTCTGGTAAGCAATCCCGCAATGACCAGAACCGGCAAAATAATCTCCATATAGGTTCCGCAAAACACCACCAGGTCAGCTAGCAGGGAAACTTTACCTGTATCATATTCAGCGGCTTCCATCGCTCCGGGAACTATCTGAAAATAAGCCCCGTCCTGTATTTGGAAAAACCCGATAAGTCCTTCACCAACCTTGGTGAAAAACGAATTGAGGTAATAGAAGAAAAACACACTTAAAAAAGTAAACCTCGCCCCCAGAGACAAAAACCAGCCTTTGGTCAATCTGGTAATCGCGCCAAATATTGCGCAATAGATATTTTGAATGGATGAAATCATTGTTTTTTTTGCTGCTGTTTGTTTGAGTTTGAAAGACTGCTCATTGTTCCACTGGAGAGCATTAGAGCGATAGCGCCAGCGACATCAAAACCGGTATCCTGTTTCATCGCCTTTTCCACACTTTCCCCAAGCGTACAACCATTGATAACCATCGTAAAAAACACTGATGCCGCGTGATCCAGTTTGTTTACCTGAACTTTCAGGTAAGGTCGGGTGACGAGTACAGCCTGAACAAATTCGGCCATTTCATAGCTGACAGCAGTTCCATCATCTTCCGCGCGGTGGGAAAACAAATCAAACAAATGATAATGGGATTCAATAATGGCAACTGCCGGATGGGTAACAAACCTTGTTTCCATCAGATTTTCAGCCTCTATTCCACTCAAATCAGCAGCATCCAGTATTGCCTTGTCCGATGCATGATAAGCATCGATCCAGACTTTTTCCAGACAGGCCAGATCTACCAGAAATGGAGAATATCGAAGGGGCTCAAAGTTCTTCACGAATTGAGGAAACAAATCACCATAGGCCTGCATCATCGGCGAAACGGGAGGATGAACAGTGAAATAACAACTAGCAAGAATATTGAAATTCTCCTCGCCAACGATTTTCCGGATACCAGGATAGGTCTGTTCCAGTGCTTCTCGCAGGCTTAAAGCCACATTGTTGCGATAGACGGAAAACCTTTTCGGTGCGGGCTTGCCGTCCGGGTCGGTTATTCCTGCGGGCGTTTCTTTGTCAGGATCAAGCAATGCATTGGCAAATGCCTGAATATCCGGAATTTCCAGATTTTCCCCATACCGCATATGATTATTGGAATCATTCCCCATGGATTTGATGTGCATTTTTGCCGGCACGCATATTTGAATATGATTCAGCTGGTGTAGGTACAGTTTTGATATTACGGCCAAGGATTTCATTTGCACGAACCGCCTCTGCGGCAAGTACTGGCCAATCCGGAATATCCGCATCCCATTCAATCAGGCTGGGCAGTGGCCCGGTAATTGATAATGTAAGTTTGTAAAGTTCCCAAACCTCTTCACATACCTCACGATCATGGGCATCTATCAATAGTGGCCGATCACAATCATCGACATCGGGCGCGTGACCTGCCAGATGTATTTCCTGAACCAGATGAAGGGGAAAAGCCTTGATATAATCACTGGATAAATATCCATGATTGGTTGCAGATACAAAAACATTGTTAACATCAAGCAGTAACCCGCAACCAGTTCGGGCAGCAAATTCAGCCATGAAATCGACCTCTGACCAGGTTGACTGGGCAAAAATGACATAAGTGGAAGGATTTTCGATCAATACCTGACGACCAAGAAAATTCTGCATCTGGTCGATATGATCTGCCACACGGTGCAATGTTTCATTGGTATAAGGTGCAGGCAGTAGATCATTGTAGAAAACATCATCATGGGTGGACCATGCCAGATGTTCAGAAACCAAGCCGGGCTGATAGCGTTCAACAATAGCCTTAAAACGGGTTAGATGATCGATGCTAAGGGGGGCATCACCACCAATTGACATCCCCACCCCATGAACACTGAGAGGATATTTTTCGCGTATAGCCGCAAGTTGGGCATGCGGCATGCCTCCTGCGCCCATATAATTTTCCGCATGAATTTCAAAAAAACCCATATCTGCATCGGAATTCAAAATATCACTTACATGCTCAGGCTTCAAACCGACCCCGGCACGTGCCGGGAGCGGTAGGGCTTGAAAGGATTGATCGCTAAATTCCGCGGACAATATCGTCTGCATTGGATTTCGATACTCCTTTGATTACCTGGGTTAACCAGTTCAGCAAAAGTGAAATTATGCAGGAACGTCACGGGTGAGTTCAGTTAGTGATCCCATGCGGTTACCCGGTAATTCCATGGTTGTGCAAGTGCCGGCATCAACGCTTTTCCATGCGTTACCCTGATAATCAACTTTCGAGGTACCTGCACACGTAGTGCCTGCACCCGCTTTACAGTCGTTTTTTCCTGCCAATGCCACACCATAGCATTTTTCACTCGCCGCATAAGCGGGAGTAACCGGTGAGATTGTTGATACGGCCGCGGCGACCGCGCCTGCAACGATTGCAACTGATGCGAGTTTACTAGACATTTGGTAGTCTCCTGTAAGTTACGTGTTAGAACAGTTAAGACCACGGTTATCCGCGATCATTGTGCTAACATCGTCAACTTACTGGTAAATTGGAAATCAAATTTTTAGCCCAATTCATAACAGGTTCGTGACCAATTCGTGATTGGAAAAACCAGTCTTCAGGATCCAGTCATACCCCAGTCACCTGGAAATGACTAATCCAGCTCTCCAACCACCTGATCAATTTCTTCAACCCTAGTAGCAAAACTGGTGACAAAACGGTACAGTTCCTCATCAGTTTGCGGTTTGTCTTTCATCGCTACGGGAACATGCCACTGATAAAATTTTGCACCTTTGTCCTGCAACAATTTCGCTTTGTTTCTTGGTAAAATGCAAAATACCTCATTGCTTTGGGTTGGCCATCCCAAACGAGCATTGGGTGAAATTGATATCCCTTCACGCAGCCTGTCAGCCATATTGTTGGCATGTCCTGCCAGATCAAGCCAAAGATCATCTTTAAAATACGCATCATATTGAGCGGCAATAAATCGGGATTTGGAATATAATTGCCCTGCCCGCTTGTGGGCATAGGCCATCTGGTCGGCCATCGACGGATCGAACATGACGATAGCCTCAGCACACCAGCAACCGTTTTTAGTGCCGCCAAATGAAAGAATATCAATACCACTCTTCCAGGTCATTTGAGCAGGTGAAACATCCAGGTTTACCAGCGCATTGGCAAAACGGGAGCCATCCATGTGCATGGGCAACGAATTGGCTTTGGCGATTTTGGATATGGTTTGAATTTCTTCCAGTGAGTATACAGTACCTGCCTCAGTCGCCTGCGTGATACTGATCGCGGTGGCTTGTCCGTAATGGACAAAATTTGGATCAAAACGGCTTAATTTGGCTTTCAGGTCTTCCAAATCCATCTTGCCAAAATTTCCATCAACCCCTACCAAACGCCCTCCCCCGGAATACAATTCAGGAGCACCGCACTCATCTTCAATCATATGAGCCTCGCGATGACACAGGGAAATACCTCCCGGTTTTGACCAGGCAGCCATAGACAGGGAATTGGCAATAGAACCGGTGCCGACAAAAAATACGGCAACATCTTTCTCAAAAATTTCACAAAATTTTGCTTTGACTTTTTCATCCAGCTCACTGTCACCATAAGCTGCAGCCGAGCCATTTGCGTTTGAAACGAGGGAATCATTAATTTGAAAGGCAACACCTGACCAGTTGTCACTTGCGAAATTCATCGGCTATTTCTCCTCAGATCAATCAATCCCTGCATTGAACGATTATTCTTAGTGAATGCAAGAACTAATCTGCCCGGCTATAAAACTCGTTAATTGCAATTATGGAATAAAGCATAATGATCACCCTGGCCAAAACCGGCAATATTGGGGGCGAATGGCTTAATGTGCCAACAAGAATTATATTTAGTAGCCTGAATGGCAGTTTCTGGTTAAAAGTCGAACATGAGCCAGACCTTCAAATAAGCCTGCAATCCAAAATCAGGACTTGTCTTCTGGGTAAATTTCTGGCATTTTCATAAGAACTAGGACAGGTATGCTGTCTTATATTTCGATTGAAACTTGAAAATTTTGTTCAAGAAGTCAGTCCTGCCAATCACTATTTTGGGTATATTGGCCATCAGCAAATAATAACTTGTTGAGCGAAGTGGCTTGATTGAGCAATACAGGCTATCGCATGATAGCGTCGATAAATTCACGCAATGCCTGGTTTTTCGGAAATTGCAAAACAAAAATGCTGGTAAATTTGGCCCGTCACAAAGGCCATCAGTGCACCATAAAAGCAATGAGTGAATGTTAGTCACGCCTGGTAGTCCAGAATGTAAAATTGGAGGAAAAAAGATGCAAAGCAAAGCTTCGATTAATAATTCGGTTCATAGCATGGATGCATCGATCTTGAAATCTGTCAAGACTGTTGGCCAACTACCACCAAGACAGGGTCTCTACGACCCAAGAAATGAACATGATTCCTGTGGCGTGGGTTTCATTGCGCAAATGAAGGGCGCTGCCTCCCATCAGATCATTATTGATGGTCTGCAAATTCTTGAAAATATGACCCACCGGGGTGCCGTTGGTGCCGATCCACTGATGGGAGACGGGGCAGGTATATTGGTGCAAATTCCGCACGAATTTTTTACAGGAAAATCCGGTGGTATAGATTTTGATATCCCGAAGGCCGGCAAATACGCGGTTGGACATGTATTTCTGCCAAAAGACAATACCATCAGAGATCATATCGAACAGATTATAGCAGCCGTTTGCAAAGAAGAAGGCCTGGCAATGTTGGGTTGGCGCGATGTACCCGTCGACAATGCCAGCCTGTCCCAAGACCCGGAGATTGCCGCAACAGAACCAGTCCACCGGCAGGTATTTATCGGGCGCGACGGTTTTGCTGGCAATGATGATGAATTCGAACGCCAGATATTTATTCTTCGTAAAGTCATCTCGAACAGGATATTTGCGGAAACCGAAGGACGCGACAATGGTTATTATATTGTCTCCCTGTCCTCACGCACTATTGTCTACAAGGGAATGTTTTTAGCCTATCAACTGGGTAACTATTTCAAGGATCTGAAAGATCCGGCATTCAAATCAGCCCTGGCACTGGTGCACCAGCGGTTTTCAACCAATACATTTCCATCCTGGAAGCTCGCCCATCCCTATCGTCTGGTAGCCCATAATGGCGAAATCAATACCGTTCGCGGCAATGTTAACTGGATGGCAGCAAGACAGGCTTCGGTTTCTTCGAAAAATTTTGGCGAAAATATCCATAAGTTGTGGCCAATTTCTTATGAGGGACAATCAGACACAGCCTGTTTTGACAATGCACTGGAGTTTCTTATCCAGGGTGGCTATTCGCTTGCCCATGCCGTGATGATGCTAATCCCCGAAGCCTGGGCTGGAAATCCGTTGATGGATGAGGATCGGCGGGCATTTTATGAATACCATGCAGCATTGATGGAACCATGGGATGGTCCCGCATCTGTGGCATTTTGTGATGGCCGTCAAATAGGTGCTACGCTGGATCGCAACGGACTTCGTCCCGCACGTTATTTTATCACAGATGATGATCGTATCATCATGTCTTCGGAAGCCGGAGTATTGCCGGTGGATGAAAAAATCATCATCAGGAAATGGCGCCTGCAACCCGGTAAAATGCTGCTGGTTGATTTGCAAAAAGGCGCAATAATTTCAGATGATGAAATCAAACGGCATCTGGCCGCTGCAAAACCCTACAAGGAGTGGCTGGCACGCTCACAGATTGTCATTGAAGACATGGCTGTCTCAATCAAGAAATCCAAGCATGGAGCTGCCGCTCTGCTCGATCGCCAGCAGGCATTTGGTTATACCCAGGAAGACATCAAAATCCTGATGACGCCGATGGCGGCCACCGGTCAGGAGGCGATAGGTTCTATGGGAACTGACACGCCAATTTCCGCTTTATCAGACAAGTCCAAAACACTGTACACTTATTTCAAGCAAAATTTTGCCCAGGTGACGAATCCCCCCATCGACCCGATTCGTGAAGAATCAGTGATGAGCCTGGTTTCATTTATCGGCCCACGGCCAAATCTTTTTGATCTGGAAGGTCTTGCAACCAGCGAAAGGCTGGAGGTTCGTCAGCCAATTCTGACCAATGAGGATCTGGAAAAGATTCGCGGGATTGGCGATATTGCCGACAACCAGTTCATGACCCGCAGCCTGGATATTACCTACTCTGCATCCAGGGGGGCGGAAGGAATGGAAAATGCCATTGAGAGACTGTGTACAAGGGCGGATGAAACAGTCGGACGTGGCTATAACATCATTATTCTGTCTGACCGCCAGCTAAACAAAGACCGTTTGGCCATTCCCGCATTACTGGCAACGGCTGCAGTACACCATCATTTGATACGTGGGGGATTGCGTACATCGGTCGGACTTGTCGTTGAATCAGGTGAACCCCGCGAAATACATCATTTTGCCACGCTGGCCGGATATGGCGCAGAAGCAATCAACCCCTATCTGGCATTTGAAACACTGGGCGAATTGCATTCCAACGGAGAATTTCCTGAAGAAGTGGATGCCTTTGAAGTGGTCGAACGCTACATCAAGGCGATTGATAAAGGGCTTTTGAAAGTCATGTCAAAGATGGGCATTTCCACCTATCAATCCTATTGCGGGGCACAAATCTTTGATGCAGTTGGTCTGTCAACCGAATTTGTTGGAAAATATTTCACCGGCACCGCTACAACAATCGAGGGCGTTGGACTGGCTGAAGTTGCTCTCGAGACAACTGCCCGCCATGCACAGGCATTTGGCAATGTTCCGGTTCTGGCAGAAGCACTTGAAGTAGGTGGTGAATATGGCTTGCGCATTCGTGGAGAAGATCATGCCTGGACTTCATCGGTAGTTTCCGCACTTCAGCACGCAGTACGCGGAAATTCCAAACAACGCTATCAGGAATTTGCCAAACAGGTGAATGAACAAACCGAAGCAAATCTCAATATTCGTGGCATGTTCCGCATCAAGGAAGCCAGCGAGATGGATCGCCAGCCGATACCTGTTGAGGAGGTTGAACCGGCTGCCGAAATCGTCAAGCGATTTGCAACCGGGGCAATGTCTTATGGTTCAATTTCACGCGAGGCCCATACCAACCTTGCTATCGCCATGAATCGCCTGGGCGGGAAATCAAATACCGGCGAAGGGGGAGAAGAGGCCGACCGGTTTGAGCGCGAGCCAAACGGGGACTCCATGCGTTCTGCCATTAAGCAGGTGGCTTCCGGCCGTTTTGGCGTGACCACCGAATATCTTGCCAATTCCGATATGATTCAAATCAAGATGGCTCAGGGCGCAAAACCTGGTGAGGGCGGACAATTGCCAGGTCATAAGGTCAATGCCGTAATTGCCAAGGTCAGGCATTCAACCCAAGGTGTTGGTTTGATTTCTCCTCCTCCCCATCATGACATCTATTCCATCGAGGATTTGGCGCAACTAATCTATGATCTGAAAAACGTAAACCCAAACGCCGATATTTCCGTCAAGCTTGTATCTGAAGTGGGTGTTGGAACCGTTGCGGCCGGCGTCGCCAAGGCCCGCGCCGACCATGTCACAATTTCCGGCTTTGATGGCGGAACCGGAGCCAGCCCTCTCACCTCTATCAAACATGCCGGTGGTCCCTGGGAAATCGGTCTGGCCGAAACCCATCAAACGCTGGTCCTGAACAAACTACGCTCACGCATTTCAGTTCAGGTAGATGGCGGTTTGCGCACCGGACGTGATGTGGTCATCGGGGCTCTTTTGGGAGCCGACGAGTTTGGCTTTGCCACAGCACCACTTATCGCATCCGGATGCATCATGATGCGAAAATGCCATCTGAATACCTGCCCTGTCGGGGTCGCAACCCAAGACCCTGTTCTACGTCAGCGTTTTTCCGGTACGCCTGAACATATTGTCAACTATTTCTTCTTTGTTGCCGAAGAAGTCCGTGAACTGATGGCAGCAATGGGATATGCCAGAATTGATGACATGATCGGACAGGTTGATGCTCTGGACCAGAACAGGCTGGTTGACCACTGGAAAGCCAATGGTCTTGATTTTTCCAGATTATTCCACAAACCGGTAGTTGCCGGTGAAGTTGGAATTTTCCGCAGTGAACTGCAAAACCATCACCTTGATGAAATTCTCGATCGCAAACTGATTGAATTGGCGGAGCCGGCATTGTCAGATGGCACACCGGTGGAAATTGATATGCCGATCGACAATTCCGCCCGTTCCGCCGGTACCATGCTGTCAGGCAAGGTAGCCGCTAGATATGGCCATGAAGGATTGGCCGATGAAACCATCCATATCAAATTTACCGGCACCGCCGGGCAAAGTTTTGGCGCCTGGACCACTTCAGGTACAACGCTTGAACTTGAAGGAGAGGGAAACGATTATGTCGGTAAGGGATTGTCGGGCGGACGCCTGATAATTTATCCATCGAAAGAAGCAAAGAATCTGGTCGCGGAAGAAAGTATAATCGTGGGTAATACGGTGCTCTATGGTGCCATCGAAGGGGAATGCTATTTCAGTGGTGTCGCCGGTGAACGCTTTGCGGTTCGAAATTCCGGCGCAGTTGCCGTTGTTGAAGGAGTTGGTGATCACGGTTGTGAATATATGACCGGAGGTGTAGTGGTAGTGATTGGCCATACCGGTCGAAATTTTGCCGCCGGCATGTCTGGCGGTATTGCCTATGTTCTGGATGAAGCAGGCGACTTTGCCAACCGGTGTAATTTGGCAATGGTTAAACTGGAACCGGTTCCCGAAGAAGACGACCTGCTGGAAAAAATGCTTCACTCGGGTGGGGACATAGAACACCATGGACGTGTCGACATCACCTCGGATATGACACGTTTTGATGAAGAGCGTCTGCAACAAATGATTACCCGGCACAAAAATTATACAAATTCCAGCCGGGCAAAGCATATTCTGGAAAACTGGGAGGAGTTCCGTCCCAAATTTGTAAAGGTCATGCCGGTCGATTACCGCCGCGCCCTGCATGACATGGAGCAGGAGCGCTTATATGCTTCTTCGGTTAGATAAAGCAAAAGAGATTGAAGGGTCGGAACTGACAACATGGGTAAAGTAACAGGATTTTTGGAGATTGACCGGCAGGAACGAAAATACCGGCCGGCTTCTGACCGCATTCGTAATTATCATGAATTTATCATTCCACATTCTGAAGCAGCCGTAAAAGAACAGGCTTCGCGGTGTATGGATTGCGGAATTCCCTATTGCCATTCGGGCTGTCCGGTAAACAATCAAATTCCGGACTGGAATGATCTGGTCTATAACAGTAGCTGGCGAATAGCTCTGACCAACCTGCACTCTACCAACAATTTTCCGGAATTTACCGGACGTGTCTGTCCGGCACCCTGTGAAGCCTCATGCACGCTCAACATTACCGACGAACCGGTAACGATTAAATCTATTGAGTGCGCAATCGTAGATCGCGGATGGAAAGAAGGCTGGATTACGCCTCAAATAAACGCAACAAAAACCGGAAAGAAAGTAGCCATCATAGGTGCCGGTCCTGCCGGGCTTGCAGCTGCCCAACAACTGGCACGAGCGGGCCATGAGGTACATTTGTATGAAAAAAATGCCAAGGCAGGTGGATTGCTTCGCTACGGTATTCCAGATTTCAAAATGGAAAAACATATCATTGACCGACGTGTCGAACAAATGCAGGCGGAAGGGGTTGAGTTTCATTATCAATCCAATATTGGCACGGGTATTTCAATTGATGAATTATCCGGATCTCATGATGCTGTAATTCTTACCATCGGTGCGGAAAAGCCGCGTGATTTGCCAATTGAAGGCCGGGAGCTTAGCGGCATTCATTTTGCCATGGATTTTTTACCACAACAAAACCGGCGGGTTGGCGGTGAAATACCGGAAAATATTGATCCCGTTCTGGCCAGTAGCAAACATGTAGTGGTCATTGGTGGCGGGGATACGGGTTCGGACTGTATTGGCACATCCGTGCGTCAAGGCGCGCTTAGCGTCACGCAACTCGAAATCATGCCACTCCCCCCAAAGCACGAGGACAAGATGATGGTATGGCCGCACTGGCCATTGAAGCTCAGAACCTCTTCATCACACGAGGAAGGGGCCAAACGGGAATTTGCTGTAACAACATTAAAATTCAACGGCAAAAACGGCGTCGTGAGATCCCTGGAATGCGCAAATGTTGATGAAAAGTTTCAACCCATCAAGGGTACCGAGTTCACGTTGAAAGCGGACCTTGTTTTGCTTGCCATGGGATTTGTTTCACCCGTCCATGAAGGATTACTGGATTCGATGGGCATTAAGACGGATGAGCGAGGCAACATTCTTGCAACAGTGAATGACTATAAAACCAGCCTTGAAAATGTATTTGGTGCAGGTGACTGCCGACGTGGCCAGTCATTGGTTGTCTGGGCAATTCGGGAAGGACGCCAGGCTGCCCGCTCGGTTGATCAGATGCTGATGGGTTCAAGCAATTTACCAGATTGAATACCGCCGGCATTCATGACCTGGGCACGACAGGTTTGGTCAGCACTTTCGTGCCCCCGTCCTTCTGCTTTTCTACTAGCGCCGGCGTTTCATCTGTTGTAGGCGGAGCCTCATTCGCAGTCACCCCGTAATGGTCAATACGGCCCGGGTGGGTCTTTGGTAGAATGCCACCATTGACCAGTTGATAGCTGACGCTCTTTTTCGCTTCTTCTTCTTTCAAATCAACGCCATCGCCCTCGAGTTCACTGCCCCCATCCAGCGCCGGACTGGCGAATGAATAAACGATAGTCTTACCGGTTTTGGCAGGATCATATTGGGGCAAAGCTATTTTCGGATTTTCAGTGCCCGGTAAGGAGACCAGTAGCGCTTTAGTGCCAATTCCGGTCAGTTTGCGTATGGCTTTATTGACATAGAATGCCAGTTTGCGCTTACCGGTCTTTGTCATATTGATACCATCTGATGTACGCAGACGCTTGATCTGGCCATTAATATCTGGCCCGGCGGAGACAAAATGTCCCTCTTCATTGGTGAACCCATCCCAGATGTTGACAAAAACACCATTTACAGCCTCTGAACGAGTACGGTATATTTCGTTAAATACCAGATAGTCCGTGGTCATTTTTCCGGATTTAACCGGAGGTAAACCGACCCATATCAAAGGTAAATTCTTTTCCCGAACAGTTTTAGCCAGTTTTTCCGTACGACTATTGTAAGCAGCCAGCCAGGGCTCACCTAATTTCTTGACCTTGCCACCCTCCAGGGCCATTTGCTGGCGGTCATTCATCCCTCCCAATATAACTACTGCGGCGGGTTTGATCTCATCTATATGGAATGCAATATCGCCGGGCCAGTCCTTCACATCACTGCGTACAAAACCTGAGAGGCCCTCCGAAATATCAACAATCACAACATCGGAATTTTCGATGTAAGCCTGCTCCATTCCCCATGCCAGGGCACCTGCCATGAAATCTCCGGCAACCAGAATTTTCAGCGCATCTTCCCTTTTTTCTTCAACAACAACCACTGGTGCCGATCTTTTTCTACGCGGACGCAAAATATCATTTCTTCTTAATTTGACCCGTTTAACTCTGTTTACTCGAAACGGGGTTCTCAGCGATTCGCGTTTTCCAAACAGCAAATCAAAGATGTTGGTGCGTTTCTTGGGTTGTTTAACCTGCGAATAAGCCGGTATCACCCAAACAGAATATTGTTGAGACGCAATCAACGCTACAGCGATCATCAACACAAACATCAATCGAAATATCAGTTGGTATAATCGTTTTGCCGAGATTTTCAAAAGTATTTCCATATCAACCCAACCACCAAAATATCAGTATATTTTGTGGTCAATATACATCCTGTTATTTTCCGGAATTTTTGCCGGGTTATTTTTTTTGCAGTTTAACCAAAAGTTCATTGGATGCATAGCCATCGACCTTGTATCCAAACCGGTTTTGAATAGCCAGTATTGCCGCGCGTGAGCCCGAACCTATATTACCATCAATTTCGCCATCATAAAATCCTAGACGAGCCAGGTGTTTTTGCAATACCATAGCCTGCCGTTCATTTAGCGGTGTATAGCCCCGTGGCCAGGGCTGGACAAATCCGTCACCGCCGCGGATTCTATCGGCGAGATGACCCACAGCCAAAGCATATTTGTCCGCATTATTGTATCGTTTTAACACGAAAAAATTCTTCAACATCAAAAATGCCGGTCCTTTGGCTCCCGCAGGTAATTTCAAAACAGCCTTGTCCTTCGAACGTGGAAATGATTTGCCATTAGCCCGTTTTATTCCAAGCTTTTGCCATTGGGCAATTGTCCGTGATTTATTAATTTGTCTGGCACTTCTAAATCGGCGCGGAAGCTTGACTTCATAACCCCATGTTTTACCGGTTTTCCAACCATTTTTAAGCAGTAGATTAGCGGCACTTGCCAAAGCATCTGGCGGTGAATTCCAAACATCCCGCCTGCCATTGCCATCAATATCTACCGCCCAGGCCTGATAACTTGTCGGAATAAACTGGGTATGACCCATGGCTCCAGCCCATGAGCCCTTCAGGCCCCTGGAGGTGATATCACCATTCTGAACAATACGCATGGCGGCAATCAATTGAGAGCGGGCAAATTTTGCACGTTTTTTGTCACCATAGGCAAGGGTTGCCAGGGCACCGGCAACCCGGTGCAATTTTTCCCTTTCCTTCAAAGCCTCTCCGTAGGAGGATTCCATTGACCAGATTGCCAGAACAATATGGCGATCAACACCAAATTTGCGTTCAATTTTGTCCAGCCAGACCCGGTATTCCTTTTTCAGCTTCTGACCATCGCGAATGATTGATTCGCGAATTCTCCGGTCAAGATAGTCCCATATTTTGGAGGTAAATTCCGGTTGATAGCGAGCAGATTCCAAAACCTGGGGAATAGGTTTTTTTATCCCGAAAAATACCTGATCATAGGTTTTTTTCTTAATTCCCCGTTTTGCCGCCACTGGATAGAAGTCTTTGATCCATTTGCGAAATTTCGCATTTGCATTGGCTTGAATATTGCCAGAAAAAATAACCGCGATCACCAGCAGCAAGGCCGCCATAAAATGCAGAACAAACCTCTTTTTGTTGGTTGCGAACGGTTGTGGGATAATCATGGCAGGCACCGGATCATGGAGATACATCTGCCACCAATAATGCATCAAATTTCGTCAATAATTAGTTTACCATAACCCGGAGGCTGCTTTTTCTTGATTTCGATTGAATATCCTTTGGTTAAAAAGACCTGACAATCCAAATTCTGCAATGGTACATGTCACTGATCATTGTTATTGGTCTGTTCACCGGCTGGCTGGTTTAACGCCGTGCTATCAAATACCGGCGAACAGGGTATCAAGGGGATTACAGATTGCCCAAATCTCAAAATTCTATCTGGATCAAAAATCCATTGGCAATATTGGTTGATGAAACAATCAACGCCGGTGGTGGTTTGGTGACCAGGAGCGGAAAAATTGTCGAAATAATTGCATCGGGGCAATCACCCTCAATTGAGGTAGATGAAATTTCCGACGCTGGCAGCCATGTGGTTTTGCCGGGTCTGATCAATACCCACCACCATTTCTACCAGACTCTCACCCGGGCCCATCCCGAGGCAATCAACAAAGAACTGTTTGACTGGCTGAAAACCCTTTATCCGGTTTGGGCAAAAATTGTAAACAGGGATTCATTTCGTTTAGCCACCAGATTGGCATTGACCGAATTGCTGATGTCGGGATGTACAACCGTGTCCGATCATCATTATCTTTATCCCACAGGTATTGAAGATGCGATGGACATTCAGGCTGATGAAGCAACCCGCATTGGTATGCGAATGACATTGAATCGCGGATCCATGGATTTATCCGTGAAAGATGGTGGTTTACCACCCGACAGCGTCGTACAGGACAGGCAGGACATCCTTGCTGATTGCGAGAGAGTTATCAATGCTTTCCATGATCCGGGCGAAGGTGCCATGTTGCAGGTTGCCCTTGCACCATGTTCGCCTTTTTCGGTGACAACTGAATTGATGCGGGAATCTGCTGATCTGGCGAGCAAATGCAACTGTCGCCTTCATACACATTTGGGTGAAACCCATGATGAGGATGCCTATTGCATTGAGAAGTTTTCCTGCAGACCGGTTGATTATCTGGAAGAAAATGGGTGGCTGAATGAACGCACATGGCTGGCTCATGGCATTCATTTTAATGATCAGGAAATATCAAGACTGGGTCATCATGGAGTAGGCGTATGTCATTGCCCGACTTCCAACATGGTGCTGGCTTCGGGACAGTGCCGGACACTGGAGTTGGAACAGGCAGGTGCCAGTGTCGGGTTGGGTGTTGATGGATCAGCATCAAATGACAATTCCAATCTGATGGAGGGAGTGCGTCACGCATTGATGATCAACCGGCTGACTTACGGTGCAGCGGCAGTTACCCATAAAGATGTATTGCGATGGGCAACTGAGGGGTCAGCAAAATGCCTTGGCCGAAATGACATAGGGAAAATTGACATTGGCTACCAGGCTGACCTTGCAATGTATACGCTGGATGAATTACGTTTTTCAGGCGCAGGTGACGCTCTTGCCGCCCTTGTACTATGCGGTGCACATCGCGCGGACAGAGTAATGATCGGCGGGCAATGGACATTGATAGATGGCAATCCTTTGGGGATAGATGTCGCACGCTTGCGGGCAGAACATGAAAAAGCGGCTCGCGAATTTGCCGGAAGTCTGTTCAAATAGACAAAAGAGGGTTTGATGAAACGGTATTGGAAAGATATCAGCAATGCTGAAAAAGCCGCATTGGCCAATGCCGGTATGAATGGTGCCTCCGCTGGATGGATTGGCATATTGCCGTTGGGGGCAACCGAGCAACACGGCAACCATTTACCAGTTGAAACTGACAGCCTGATCGTTGCGGGAATCATAGAACGGTTGGCAAAAAGATTACCGCCGGATGCCAGGGTCACATTTTTACCGGTTGAGGAAACCGGTTATTCGCCTGAGCACATGGATTTTACCGGCTCGACAAGCCTTTCCTATGATGCTGCAATCAATCAATGGATCGGCATTGGCGCGGAACTGAATTCATGTGGTATCAGAAAAATTATCCTGCTCAACGCCCATGGCGGAAATTCTCCTTTAATGACAATTGTGGCTACCGAATTGCGGATGAAATTTTCGATGCTGGCAGTCGCCACCAGCTGGACCAGATTTGCCACACCTGCAGGATTGATCGATTCTGATGAAATAGCCTATGGAATACATGGCGGTGAAATTGAGACTTCGGTCATGCTCGCACTTCACCCTGAAAAAATACATCTTGAAAATCTGGCGATATATCCCAATTTTCAGGAAGAACTGGTCAATAAAAACAGATTTCTTCGAGCCTATGGAAAACACGCATTTGGCTGGAAGATTCAGGATCTGAATCCGGATGGTGTAGTGGGCAATGCAACAAAAGCCAATGCTGAACAAGGCGAGAAACTTCTCGATCATTCCGTTAATGGATTGCTTCATCTGATCAGGGAAGTCGAACAGTTTGATATCTCATATTTTGATCAAGCGGATCACCGGGCTAAAATGGACAAACTTGAAAAATGAATGATACCACATCACACGTTAGCCAATCTGTAGATAAAATCCCGGTAACCGTGCTGACTGGCTATCTGGGAGCAGGTAAAACAACCCTTCTCAACCGGATATTAACCCAGGATCACGGCCGCAAATATGCGGTCATCGTCAATGAATTTGGCGAGATCGGTATCGACAACGACCTGATCGTTGATAGCGACGAAGAAATCTATGAAATGAACAATGGCTGTGTTTGTTGTACCGTTCGTGGCGATCTTATCCGGGTGTTGCAGGGTCTGATGAAGCGCAAGGGACGTTTTGATGCGATTGTCATAGAAACAACAGGCCTGGCTGATCCTGCACCGGTGGCACAAACATTTTTCATGGATGAGGATGTACAGGCAAAAACACGACTGGACGCTGTCGTGACACTTGTCGACGCAAAGCATGTGGTTGCCAGGCTAAAAGACAGTCCTGAAGCGGAAGATCAAATTGCCTTTGCCGATGTAATATTACTGAACAAAATTGATCTGGTCGATGATGATGAAAAATCAGCACTGCATTCCGTTCTCAATCACATCAATCCCCATGCCATCATCCATGAGACAAGCAAAGCAGAAATATCGCTGGAAAAAATATTGGGGCGTGGCGCCTTTGATCTTGGACGAATTCTGGAAGATGACCCGTATTTTTTGACCAATGTTCACGATCACCATCATCACCACGATCATCAGTGTGGCCCTGATTGCAGCCATGAAAGTCATGCCCATCACGATCAAACCGGCACGCATGGTAATCTGAATACCATCATCCACGACCCAACTATTGGCACCGTATCGTTAAGGGCCGGGGAACTTGATCCCAACCGGTTTCTGCCCTGGATAGAAAAAATTACCCAGATCGACGGCCCGAACATATTGCGGCTGAAGGGAATTGTCGCATTCAAAGATGATCCCGACCGTTTTGTCGTACAGGGCATACACATGATATTGGAAGGTGATCACCAGCGTGCCTGGCGCACTGACGAAGAACGTTCCAGCCGACTGGTATTTATCGGTCGTGACCTGGATCGCGAAAAACTGGAACGCACATTCGCCGCTTGTGCGATATGACGATGCCGACAATTGCAAACCTTGATACAGGTACATTTACCGAATGGGCCGGGTTTCTGGACGGCATTCCGGTCTTTGCCGATGCCCAGGGGTTCATTCGGGTTATTGAGAAAAATGAGAGACGCTTCGATATCCATAATGGCATTTTGTGCGCCAAACCGGCTTTTGACGGCAAATCACTGCTCAGCGGTGGCGAGGACGGGAAAATTTGTCGAACTTCCGCAGATGGCAGTTCAGAAATTCTGTACCAGACCGCAACCAGATGGATGGACAAGATCGCCACCGGACCTGATGGCGCTGTCGCCTGTGGATCAGGCCGAAAAGGAGCGATAATCCTTTCATCCGGAGAAGTTCGGGAAATTGAGGTTGAGCGCTCCATTGAAGGACTGGCATTCGCTCCCAAAGGCATGCGACTGGCCATTGCCCGTTACGACGGCGTTGAACTATTATGGGTTAATACCAAAAACCCGAACCAGTTTCTGGAATGGAAAGGCGCCCATACCGGTGTGATGTTTTCGCCGGATGGAAAATATGTAGTTTCCCTGATGCAGGAAAATGCCCTGCATGGCTGGCGCCTGGGTGATAACAAACACATGCGAATGAGCGGCTATCCCGCAAAAGTTGCATCAACTTCCTGGTCGTATAAAGGCAGATGGCTGGCGACATCCGGTGCACCTGCCGCAATCCTGTGGCCATTTGCCGGTAAAGATGGCCCCATGGGAAAAACCCCAAAGGAACTGGGTGGGATGGGCAAAACGATGGTCACCCGGGTCTGCTGTCATCCATCCGCGGATATGCTGGCCATCGGATATGAAAATGGCATGATCATGGCCGTTCGTATTGATGATGGCAAAATTGTCTCTTTAAGGCGTGACGGCCAGGGGGCAATCTCAACATTGAACTGGGACCGGTCCGGTGCCCGTCTGGCATTTGGCAGCGAGGATGGCGAGGCAGGGATAATTGAAATTAGTTGACCGGCCTAGATTATCAATGTCCCTTCCTTCGAGACCCGGATGGTGTTCATCGCATTATAGCAGAACACCTTTATAATGGTCATGCAATCAGGAGCGAAAAGCGACCGGTGCCTGTGCGCCGCCCCGCGGAGGCCGGGCGTAAGTCCGAATAGCCGTGAGCAAAAAAAATCAAAACTGAATCAAAAGAAAGGTGCTCTGCTATACGTCCTATTTCAATTGACTGGCCACTTTATCAATGCTATTAGTTGCAAATGGTTCTCAATATCATTCTAAACTACTAGTAATAATCGAAAATAAATTTATAAGTAAACACACTCTCCCCTGGAAGTTACAGATTGAAATTAAAGCTCCACCAGACTTCCAACCGGCTGTTCGAATTCAAGAATTGCAAGAAATGCAGCATCAGGACTAAATAACAAGATGGCAACAAATGCTTCAGTAGTAATGGCGGATAAAAATCCTGACACCATGCTGGAAAACCAGGATGATTTCGATCAAATAAGTGCAGCACAAGAGTTTGCAAGCCCAAACCAGCGTGGCTCCAGCCCGAACCGCCCAAGCCCGGTACGACTGGCAATTCTTGGCCTGATATTTGCATTGTTTGTATATAGCCCTCAAATGCGGGAAGTGGTTGCAGGATCATTGGCCGATGCTTTCTTGCAAGTGACCGTGTTTGTCGCCGCAACATTGGCTCTGGTGTTCTGGATTGAAAACAAATTCTCATTCTCACTGGGAGAGGTCATGCGTGACAATTTGCGCTGGCAGCCCGCTATTGCCAGTGCGCTTGGCGCTCTGCCCGGTTGTGGGGGAGCAATAATAGTAGTCACTCAATTTACCAAAGGATATGCAAGCTTCGGCGCCTTTATCGCTGTACTGGTGGCAACGATGGGGGATGCGGCTTTCCTGTTGATCGCCCGCGACCCGGTTTCATTTCTTATTATCCTATCGGTTTCGCTGGTTAGTGGAACAATTACCGGCATGATCGTTGATAAAATTCATGGGGCGGATTTTCTGGCGGTAGAAATAAGTTCAGAAGATACTGTTTCCACTTGGCATCGATCCGGATTCTCGTTAGCCAATCTGAAAGCGGCGCACTTGATCTGGATCGCCATGGTAAGCGTTGGATTGGTAATCGGAATTTTTCTGGCTTTCCTCATCGATGTCGATGAATTTCTTGGTCCATTCGCCACCTATTCACCATCAGTATGGTTCGGCTCTGCCGGGGCAGCGCTAAGCATTTCCCTATGGGCATTTTCAAAAAGACCGATCAATTCAATCGGGGCGGATTCTTCAATTGGTGACCCTCTGACACTCAGAGTAATCAAGGATACCAATTTTGTCACCGGCTGGGTTGTAGTAGCATTTCTGTTATTTGACATTTTGGTCACTTTTGGCGGATTGGAAATAGCAGAATTATTCAAGGGATGGATAATGTTTACCCCTGTTGTTGCCATATTGGTCGGTTTCATTCCGGGCTGTGGTCCGCAGATTGTTGTCGCATCTTTATACTTGGCCGGTGCAATCCCGTTTTCAGCTCAACTGGCTAATTCTATCGCCAATGATGGCGATGCGTTATTCCCCGCATTGGCACTGGCTCCGCGCGCCGCAATACTGGCAACGGTCTATAGTGCAATTCCCGCGGTGGTTATCGGTTATGGCTGGATGTTCCTGATTGGAGGATAATCATCTGACCCAAATAGTTTTCCCTCATTTTCCTTTCTAATCAACTTCAGCAACCATCACTGGTTGTACCCGGGTTATATCTGGAATATGTCTAATCTGATTTGCGCATATGCCAGCCAAAAACGGCTTGGATGATGAATGGGAAACCATGGAAAATAATAAATCAGTACCGGAAAATCTTCCAACTGTCTCAAATGGCAAGGTTGGCGTGTTACTGATCAATCTTGGAACACCCGATGGCTACGACAAAAAAAGCATGCGTCGCTATTTGCGTGAATTTTTGTCAGACAACAGAGTCATCGAATGGTCCCGGTGGCTATGGTATCCGATCCTTTATGGAATTGTTCTCAATACCAGACCAAAAAAATCCGGCGCAGCCTATGAGGCCATCTGGAATCACCAAAAGAATGAATCTCCCCTTCGCACTTTTACCCGTTCCCAGGCCTCCAAACTGGCCAGCTCACTAAAAGACAAGCCGACCATCATGGTTGACTGGGCCATGCGCTATGGCAATCCGTCTATTGCTGAAAAACTGACGGAACTAAAGCAGACGGGTTGTGAGCGCATATTGATATTTCCCCTCTACCCCCAATACAGCGCCTCAACCACTGCCACGGTAAACGACAAGGCATTTGAAGCGTTGTCTTCCATGCGCTGGATGCCGGCGATACGCACCGTATATGCCTACCACGATAAGCCGGTCTATATAAAAGCACTGGCAAAATCGATCCGCAATCATCTAAAGGACCTTGATTTTGAACCGGAAAAAATCATCGCTTCCTATCACGGAATTCCCAAAAGCTATGTCGAGAAAGGTGATCCATATTATGACCATTGCCTGATAACAACCGGCTTGCTGCGCGAGGAACTGGGTTGGGGAGAAGACCGGCTGATTAACTGTTTCCAGTCGCGTTTTGGACCGGAGGAATGGTTGCAGCCCTATACAGATGAAACAATAAAAAATCTTGGAAATCAGGGAATAAAAAATGTCGCGGTATTTAATCCGGGATTTGTTTGTGATTGCCTGGAGACGCTGGAAGAAATTGCCGTTGAAGCGGCCGAAATATTCAAACAGGCTGGCGGAACAAATTTTTCCCATATACCCTGCCTTAACGACAGTGAAGATGGTATGAAGGTAATTGAAGAAATTACCCGATTCGAACTGCTGGGCTGGGTGTAGAAATGGAACTGGAAATATATATTCTTACCCTGTAATGCTTTGTAATAAAACAATAAAATATGAAATTTTGTTGAAAACCCTAACCGATCACCTATATTATGGTGACTAACTTATTGGGAGATAATTAATGGATTTAACCGGTTTTGATATTTCAGTCGGGGTATTTGTACTTCTCGCGATTCTGATAATTCTGGCGGGCGTGAAGCAAATACCTCAGGGCTTTAACCATACTGTGGAAAGATTTGGCAAATATATCCGCACCCTGACGCCGGGTCTCAATCTGATCATACCATTTATCGATCGCATCGGCGCAAAGATGAATATGATGGAACAGGTGCTCGACGTTCCCACCCAGGAGGTTATTACCAAGGATAACGCCACGGTAAGCGCGGATGGCGTAATGTTTTTTCAGGTTCTCGATGCTTCACAGGCAGTCTATGAGGTGCGGGGGCTGGAAAATGCTCTGCTGAACCTGACGATGACCAATATCCGCTCGGTGATGGGTTCAATGGATCTGGATGAACTGCTTTCCAAACGCGATGAAATAAATAATCGTCTGCTCAGGGTGGTTGATACTGCAGCCTCACCCTGGGGTGTCAAGGTTACCCGTATTGAAATCAAGGACATCAACCCGCCTATGGATCTGGTCGAAGCCATGGGCCGCCAGATGAAAGCCGAGCGCGACAAACGGGCCAGCATTCTGGAAGCCGAGGGCCAGCGGCAGTCTGAAATATTAAAAGCCGAAGGCGACAAACAGGCACAAATTCTGGAAGCTGAAGGCGAAAAGGAGGCTGCATTTCGCGCCGCTGAGGCACGTGAACGCGAAGCAGAGGCGGAAGCCAAAGCCACACAGATGGTCTCGGACGCCATCGCCAAGGGTGATTCTCAGGCAATCAATTATTTTGTTGCCCAGAAATATGTCGAGGCATTGGGCCAGATTGCATCCGCGCAAAACCAGAAAGTTATCATGTTGCCGGTGGAAGCAACTTCATTGCTGGGCTCACTTGGCGGCATCAGCGAAATATCCAAAGACCTGTTTGGCGGCAAGGGCGGCAGTTCTGCTCCCGTTTCACGAACCCGTACAACACCGACAATCACCCCCAACCCGACAAACAACAACCCCACCTCCGGCTCATGAACAATAATTTGAAGGGAAGCACAGATGATTAAATCCCTGTTTGCAGAATTGGGTGGCTGGAGCTGGATGATTTTGGGCCTGGTTCTGCTGATACTCGAAATTGTTGTATCGGGAACCTTTTTGCTCTGGTTTGGCATTGCCGCACTGGTCGTCGGTATTATCACCCTGGCCTTGACCGGTCTGGCATTCTGGAGCCTGCAGGCCCAATGGATTTCATTCGTCGTATTATCGATCATATTCGTATTTGTTGGTAAGCGACTGATGACCAGATACAAACCGCAGGAAGGTGAAGACCAGTTGCTCAATCAGCGTTCAAAACAGATGATCGGTCGTGAAGCGATATTGGTCGAAGCAATTTCACAAGGCATGGGCCGCATAGAACTGGGTGACACCATCTGGCGGGTCACCGGACAAGATGCACCAATTGGCACAAAAGTGAAAATCACCGGCCAAAAAGCAGGAACTGTTTTGATCGTCGAAACAGTTTAAGAAATCAATCAGGCTTTAATCGACCGTTATATGTCAGAAAACCGTTAAACTGGGCTGCCCACAGTTGTTCCAGGTGAGATTCGATGACTTTCAGGTCAGGACCCGTTTATTTCAAAGATGTCGAATGATGTCTCCGAGCCCCAGTACCATTCATATTTTGGCACCTAGACCGTATCTTCTTTACACGGAAGCATTTGACCGATTTTTCACGTTTACTGGCAAGGCATGATTTTCGCCTTGGTCTGGTTGACCACAAGAAAAGCATAACGAAGTCCAGAAAGCGTGAAAAACCGGCCTGAGCCGTGGTTTTTGGGGGACCAATCCAGTCCATCTGCAGCGTTGCAAAACTTGTCCGATCAACCAGATCGCACTGCGTTATGCGCCTTGCATAGTGAACTGGTTTGGTCCATCAAATGCTTCCGTGTAAAGAAGACACGGTCTAGACCTCAACGTTTTTTTCTGTCTTTGTCCAGATTGTTGTATTCAGCGAATGCGTTGGAGAGCTCCAGCGTATAGGTAAACATGGCTTTTCTCAGCCGCTTGTCTTCATCGATATTGAAGTGATCAAATCCACCAAATT
>JAAEMP010000006.1 GCA_024225445.1 Hyphomicrobiales bacterium
CGGTCACCCGGAAGCGCAAGGTGCGTTCAAAATTTTGATGATTCACGAAAATCTGCAATTCGCATTACGTATCGCATTTCGCTGCGTTCTTCATCGATGCTGGAGCCAAGATATCCGTCGCTGAAAGTTATTTTTGGCATTGTATAACAAGACGGGGAGAGAGAAATTGCCAGTTAAGGCACAACTCCCTCGAAACCCGCCGTAATCGTATCAACGAAGGGCTGTTATAACGCCTTCGATTGTATGTTTAATGGACGTTGAAAAAGTGGGGTTGTGGCGAGAAGAGGTCATCGCAAAAACGACAACAACCAACTTCCCGTAAACGTTCACCGGATTCGATGTGCGGTCCCGGGCGGGCCAGCATAGAGCCGACACCACCGCGGTACCGCGGATCGCGTGGTAATGATCCTTCCGCAGGTTCACCTACGGAAACCTTGTTACGACTTCACCTTCCTCTAAATGTTGAGATTTAGACAAGTTCTAACGCTGGGTTCGAATAAACGAGCCTCGCGCTATCCCGAGTCTTTATCGAAACATTCAATCGGTAGGTGCGACGGGCGGTGTGTACAAAGGGCAGGGACGTATTCAATGCGAACTGATGATTCGCGTTTACAAGGCATTCCTCGTTCAAGATGAATAATTGCAATCATCTATC
>JAAEMP010000007.1 GCA_024225445.1 Hyphomicrobiales bacterium
CGATGATCTGGAGAGCTGGCTTCACGCACAATTGCCCAAAATCTCCGGCCAGTCGCCCCTGGCCAGAGCCATCCGTTATGCTCTCACCCGGATGCCAAAGACGCGACCTTATCTCGACAATGGTTTTCTGGAATTGGACAACAATACTTGTGAGCGAGCAGTCAAGCCGGTAGCCCTTGGCAGAAAAAACTATCTTTTCATGGGCTCCGAAGGCGGAGGAAAGGCCGCTGCCATCGCCTATACTCTGATTGAAACAGCCAAGCTCAATAACGTTGATCCGCAAGCTTGGCTCACATGGGTTCTTGCTCAGATCGCAGATCACAAAATCAACCGCATTGACGAGTTGCTGCCCTGGAATTACCGTTCAGAGTAAGCAAGTTGTCGGACGCTCACTTTTATTTCCAAGATTTATATTTTTTACATACCCACCCATTTGCTGCCCCAATCACAGCGGAAAGTGGGGCCACGATGAAAACCAAAACAATTCCATAAAACACGGCGCGATCACCATCAAATTTACCATTTTCATGGTAAAAATATATTATGGCGATTGTCACCAGTAGCCCTACCCAATAACCTAACCAAACTATATTTCCTCTGGTCATATAAGCAGAAACCCAGACTCCTATCGATGGAGAAAATAGTATTACAAAAAACCAAAATTGATCCGGCAAATAATTCATATCAACTACCCTTATTTTCCTGAACAGGCCACCGTCTCCGACCCTCGGACCGATGGCGGGCCGTCGCATTTCGCTACCGCTCAATCCATTGCACCCAAGTCATTGTGGCTGTTGAACGCCTGACAAAGAGCCTATTGGCTACGGCTCAATTATTTCGAATGTGAACGCCGGATCATCCGGCGGGCTGATAACGACCTGGACCGCCTGCACCAATTTTTTGCCGGGAACTCGAAGCCGTGTAATGCTGGTCGCTTTGGAGCCATCAGCATTTTTGAACGGCTTATCGACAGTGTACTTGTGCTTGTCACCATGGATCAGCAAAACAGGTCTGCCGAAATGCATGGCCTGGGCGGTAAGGACCGCAACCAGTCGACTGAAGCCCAACTGGATGCCGTGATGATCAAGCTTGACATTCTTTTTGGAATCTTTGCGCAGCACGTCCGCATGGGTTGCGACAATCAAAGCATTGATTGAATTATCTTCAGTCAACTTGAAGGCCGCCAGAAGCCAATCGATGTTTGCTGCCTGTCGCCGGCAGAACTCTGCGTCTGGGCTGTGGTCACAATTTCCAAGGCTGTTATCATAGTTGTTGTCGTCGCCGACCGTGTGAAGGGTAACGAACAAAACGTCACCTCGCATGAACCTGGCATTCTCACTGAACACAGCATGCTGGGGCATTAGTTGCGGTTGACGCACCAGGGCCATTGGGTTTTGGCCAAGGCTTCTTGCATCGCTAAAATACAATGTTCTGATCAAGTCCAACCTCCCGGCAGGTTCAAATGGCGTCTTACCGGTTGCCGGGTTGTTACAATCGGACCATTCATTGTCGCCAGGGGTATAAACGAGTGGCATTTCATATCGGTTCATGAAACCAAGCTGCTTTTCCAGCATTGCATTTGTACAGCTGCTTGAGCCGGATTTTGTATCACCCACGTGAAATGTGAATGCTGGTTTCAGTGCATTCACTTTGCTAACTAGTCGGCGATACTCGTCGTCTTTCTTGGTTGGATTATCTCTGGTACCATACGGCACATCGCCAAGTGCAACGAACCGAACTACTTCTGAGTTTGCTGAAATCGGGGAGGCAACAATCAGAATAAATAAGGCGACTAGCCCGATTGCCCCCAACTTTCGCGGTCGGATCGACAATAAACCAAGATACAACATCATCTCACTCGGCCTCCTTCATCGCCGCGATGAATCGCGCGGCAAACTCGTCAATATTGGTCCCGCCCTCCTTCACGTTACATCTGCGTAAGCGAGCAGTCAAGCCGGTGACCCTTGGCAGAAAAAACTATCTTTCATGGGTTCCGAGGGCGGAGGAAAGGCAGCTGCCATCGCCTATACTATGATTGAAACCGCCAAACTCAATGGTGTTGATCCACAGGCTTGGCTCACTGATGTTCTCAGCCGTATTGCAGATCACAAAATCAACCGCATTGACGAGTTGTTGCCGTGGAACTACCATGCTGGCCAGTGATCAGCAGGACGCTTACCTTTTACACAAATTTCCCTGCCAAATAACTTCCCAACTGGGCAGCGGTTAACATTGATCAGGAAAGTGACAACCCGGAGACAATGATGGCGGCAACGGACCCGATAAATCTCTTTGTGCATGACGCACTGGCCGCAGGCCGGTCTCGGGCGGAAATTCAAAATGCACTTGGTGATGCAGGATGGTCAGGGAGCGAGATAGAAAAAGCGCTGTCAGCCTTCGCGGATGTGACATTTACGCCCCCAGTTCCGAGGCCGCGTCCGCAATTGACCGCTCGCGATGTTTTTGTCTATGCCATGTTGTTTACGGCGCTTGGGTTTACCGCAACATACCTGATCAATCTGATCCACGGAAATTTAGATCTTTGGCTGCATGATGCCGCCGATCATAAATATTGGATGCAACGCGCCAAGAACAGGATAAGGTGGGCAATTGCTATCCTTTTCACATCCACCCCGGTATTTGTATGGCTGACAATTTACACCGGACGCCGTGTGGCTCAGGATGCCGCACAAAAACGCTCTTTAGTGCGCAAATGGCTAACCTATCTGGCGTTATTCGTCTCAGCACTAGTTTTTTTCGGTGATGCAACTTATGTCATCTACAACTTCCTCAAGGGTGAGATTACCCTGCGTTTCATCTTGAAAGCCGCAACGGTTGCAGGAGTTTCTTTGGCAATTTTTATATTTTACCTGCGCGATGTCGAGGATATGAAAGATGGCGAATAGGATATTTCTCATTGGCACGGTCGCTGTTGTTGCTGCTGCTGCCATTGCCGCTATCATCGTCATCGGTGGCCCCTTCGAGGCCAGAGAAGATCGATTCGATGATCTGCGGTATAAAGATCTAGTTACCATCGCTCGATCACTGGCCTGCGATGGTAACAACAAGGTATCTTCGCCTGACCTGCCTGAAAAATTAAGTCGAAAGGAATTCGCGCCCTATTGCAAGGATAGCCGTGTTAAAACAAAAACACTCATCGACAACGAGACAGGAGAGCCATATAATTATCATCGGGTTAACTCACGCAGCTTCAAGGTATGTGCCGATTTCTACAACGCGGCAAAAATCAAACGGGAAAGCACACGGTCGTATGGTGGTAGAATCGCATTTAATACGAAGACCGGATGTATAAGCGGCAAACTGAGGTAATGCATTCGCTAGCTTGCGGTGGGTGTTGAGCGAAGTTGAATTCTTTGTGAGGGAATGTTCACATTGTTCAATTCACAGATGCAGGAGGTAACCTGTCAGTCCAACCTGCAATCATTACTCCTACCGTAGCCCGTCTTCACCCTTGACATCTTTTGCTTCCAGCCCACCCATGCGTGAATGAATGCGCGGGCCGCGGCTCATGGCCAGGGCAAACATCAATTCGTTGGCGCGTGGGCCATCACTGATCCCCACTTCCATTGCATCAAAATGGCTGCGAACATAAGCGGCATTAATATGACCCAGCGGGATATCAATGCAAGTGCCAACACCACCGGCTTTCATCGCCGAGGGGACAATCGCTTTGGCCTCTCCCAACCGTTCACAATAATGGCAACAATCGCCTAGATATTGAACCGCTTTCTGTGCAGGCGCACTGCTGATCATTCATCGGCAGGAAAATTGCATGGCAGCAATTCGTCCATGCGGTTGATTTCGTAATCTGCAACACGGCTCAGAACATCCCTGAGTGATTCTTGCGGGTCGACGCGATTTAAGCTTGGCTGTCTCAAGGTTAAAGGCAATGGCCACCGTTCTGCCACCGCGCTCGGTATCGGCAAACATCAAATTTTTTCCTACCTATGACCGCCGGCTTCACTGCTCGCTCCACCGTGTCCAATTCCAGAAAACCATTTTGTATCGCACTATTTTGTAAAGTTGGTGTCCCAAAGCCGTGTGTGAGCAATGGAGTGGACATACTTACCCTTCACCTTGCTTTCCTTGTTCAGGTTCAAACAAAATATAACCGTTTCAGGCGCCACCCAGCATAGCAGATGACGACGATAAAAGTAGACAAAGGTAACAATAACGCCAGGGCTCCAGGCCATCCTGTTAAAACCAGGATGCCTTTTATAGGTATAACTATACCATGAAAAGCATAGATGGGTAACGCCAGTCCACCGATGACAATGAGTATCTGGAGAATTTGCTGTATCAAAGTTGGCAAGCGATGCCAATCGCTAATCAATCGAATGGCGGTACCGACAAATAATAGCACAATGCTGATATAAAAAATTGCTCCCAGCGTGGAATTGAAAAAGGGAGCTGATCGTGCAGCGATCATGCTTGCTCCATAGATTTCAAAACCGGCAACGAGACTGAAGGCAAATCCAATGACACCACCGCTCATAAAGGCTTTGGCCGCTCTCCGCTCGTCATCATGGAGTGCCAGCCAATAGCCAATCACCATCCCGATAAACACGAAAGCAGAAAGCCTGAAGTAGCTATAACTTGCGACGATCATCAGGCGAGGGTATTCCAGCAAGAGAGAATCCAGCTTTGGACCTCCAAAATTACTCCTTGCCGCCCACCACAACAACCAGCACAAAATAGCAGTTGCAATAATCCAGGGCACGGGATTGCGCAGGCGGGTAAAAAACTCCAGCCATATCATGCTCGTAAATAAGAAAAGCACATAGAAGGTAAGCACGTTATTAAATGGGTCGGGGTGCGGGATGTCCACCATGCTATAATAAAGAGTATTGGTGCCTCCCAATAGCAACAGACCCAAAAAGACCAGTACCAGAGCTGATCGCAATCGCTTCCGCACTGAAATTCTATTTTTATCGAACCCGGATAACATGAAAAAACCCATGCCAAGGCCAAACACCAGCGCAAAGCCAGGGGTGCCCATTCGAAAGAAAAAGGCAAACAGCTGTTCTACTATCGCAGCCCCGCCGATACGTTGGAAAAGCCCTTCGCTCCAGTGTGAACCAAGAACCGAAAGCACCATAATTCCACGCGTTGCGTTGATTGCCCAGCTTTCCGTGGTTCTTCTTGGCAGTTTTCGTATCGATGTTGTATCTCCACCTTCCACCTCCAACTCCTCTTCTACCGAGGCAATGTCACTTAAGGTGCGTCCTTCCAGGGTTGCACGGATTGCCGCACGGCTGAAAGAGCCTTCCATGGCTATCCCTATTTGAATTGTACTGAGTGAATCCCCCCCCACGTCATAAAAAGTATCGCCAGATGCTATCGGAATTTCCCCAACTACGCTTTGCCAGGTCTTTACAATTTTGTTTTCGATAGCGGAAAGTTCTGCAATCACTTCACGGCCAGATTCAAGCATAGGTTCCAGAGATTTTGAAAGATATTCATCCCGCAAGACTTTGCGTTGTACTTTGCCTGTTCCGGTAGTTGGCAATTCTTCTACTCTGGCAATTTTTAGTACACCGGCTTGATTGACCCCATAGCGTTTAAGTGCAACCTGTGCAGCGGCCTCAAGCAGTGGCAATCGATCTCCCACCTCACTCGTCACCGCCAGTAGAACGCCTTCCCCACGCAAGGCATCTGGAATTGACGTAATCGCAAAGGTGCACG
>JAAEMP010000008.1 GCA_024225445.1 Hyphomicrobiales bacterium
CCCGCTCATCAGCATGGTAATGGCAGTATGTTCGGGCCTGGCGGCAGCCTGATTGACAAATACATCCAGAATACTGGTTTCCGGCAGGCGTTGATCCAGTGTTTTTTCTTCTTCAAACCTGGCTAAATCGTCCTGGTTGGCAATCCTGATATTACTAAAAACGGTCATCAACCCGCCCCTCCATTTGATTATTGATGGCGCAATTTGCACCCCGGCTCAGTAATTCAGGTGAGAACAGCAAGGATCAATTGTCAAGTGTTAGTATCTATAGACCTGTTGGCATATATTGCCTGGCAATCATACCAAAGGAAATTTAGCCGGTATCTACAAAATTGCTGGTTCGTCCGGGTTGGCGCCAAAGCCGGTTTCAAGGAAGTCAAAATCACAGCCTTCATTGGCCTGTGATATGTGACGGGCAAACATCCAGCCATAGCCGCGCTGGTAGTGCGGCCGTGGTTCGACCAGACCGGCCCGGCGAAGGGCAAGTTCTTCATCACTGACCAGCAACGAAATTTTTCGTTCCGGTACATCAACGGCGATCCTGTCACCGGTCTTGACCAGTGCCAGCGGTCCACCGATATGCGATTCAGGCGCTACATGTAAGATACAGGCACCATAACTTGTACCGCTCATCCTGGCATCGGAGATGCGCAACATATCGCGCACGCCCTGTTTCAGCAATTTTTGTGGTATCGGCAACATTCCCCATTCAGGCATGCCCGGCCCGCCCAGGGGTCCCGCGCCACGCATTACCAGAATAGTGTTTTCGCTTACCTCAAGATCAGGATCATCTATGCGGTCCTTCATTTGCGCATAAGAGTCAAAAACCAGGGCCGGTCCTTCATGAACAAGAAATTTCTTTGCACAGGCCGATGGCTTGATTACGCAACCATCAGGTGCCAGATTTCCTCTCAACACGGCGAGCGCGCCTTCCTTGTAGAGGGGATTTTCCAGAGGCCTGATCACATCGTCATTCCAGACTTCGGCCCCGTCGATATCCTCTCCCAGGGTTTTTCCCGAAACGGTTCTGGCCGATAATTCCAGCAGGTCTTTCATTTGCCCCATCAGGGCAGGCAGACCACCGGCATAGTAAAAATCTTCCATCAGATAGTGATCCCCCGATGGTCTGATATTGGCGATCACCGGCACTTTACGGCTTGCTATATCAAAATCATCCAGGCCGATATCATGGCCAGCACGGCGAGCTTCGGCAATCAGATGAATGATGGCATTGGTCGAACAGCCCATGGCCATTGCAACAGCAATGGCGTTTTCAAAAGAGGCCCTGTTCAGAATATCTGACGGCTTCAGATCCTCCTTAACCATTTCGACTATGCGCCGTCCACAGGCGGCACTCATGCGGATATGGTTGGAATCGGCTGCGGGAATGGAAGAGGCTCCGGACAGGGTCATGCCCAGCGCCTCAGTGGTTGCAGTCATAGTGGAAGCAGTACCCATGGTCATGCAATGGCCGTAGGAGCGGGCAATGCCGGCTTCAACACTCTGCCATTCCCGGTCATCAATCTTGCCAGCGCGCCTGTCGTCCCAGTATTTCCAGGAATCCGATCCTGAACCGAGTACCTCACCACGAAGATTGCCGCGCAGCATCGGCCCGGCGGGCAGATAGATCGCCGGCAAATCCATGCTGATCGCCCCCATCAGCAATCCGGGCGTGGTCTTGTCGCAGCCGCCCATCAATACAACACCATCCACCGGATGGGAACGCAACAATTCTTCCACCTCCATCGCCAGCATATTGCGGTAGAGCATGGTGGAAGGCTTGACGAAAGGCTCAGCCAGCGAAAGCGCGGGCAATTCAATCGGAAATCCGCCGGCCTGCAAAACGCCGCGCTTCACCTGTTCCACCCGGTCCCTGAAATGGGCATGGCAGGGATTAATGTCGGACCAGGTGTTCAAAATAGCAATCACCGGCTTGCCGGCCCAGTCCTCCTTTGCATAACCCATCTGCATGATACGTGAGCGATGGCCAAAGGCACGCAGATCATCGGGTTCAAACCAGCGGGCACTTCGCAGGGGTATTTTCGTCATCGGCGGGGGTTCACTTCCGGTTCAATTTTTCAGGATCATTGATATCACAGTATTACGTATGACGGGGCAATAACAATGGTCGAAGTGCAGAAGCCAAGAATTTGACCTGCTGGCCAATAACCCGCCTATTTGTTATGATTACGCAACAGGAGGAAGTGCCGATGCCTTCACACTACAATCCGATGATGCCTTGTCTGTGGTGTATTGCCTTAATGTGTGTGTTGATCTTTCCTGCCCCGACCCGGGCTCAGGAAAAGCCGTCGACCTGCCTGTCAATTGCCAATGCATTGCCCAGTGTAATATTTGCCTCTCTCACATCGGGCACGCTTTCACCCTATCAGGTGCGCATCACCTTCAAGGGCCATTCAACCTATCTGATCCAGTCAGCTTCCGGCGTGTCGATTGCCACCGACTATTCAGGCTTTATCGATTCCAATGTGCCCAGAGTGGTGACGATGAACCACGCCCATGACACCCACTACACGGAATATCCCGATCCGGGGATTGAATATGTGCTGCGCGGCTGGAACCCGGAGGGCGGTGCCGCCAGGCATCATTTGAGTGTCGAGGATGTATTGATCCGCAATGTAACCACAGACATTATCATTGGAAACTCACGCATCCGCGACGACAACTCGATCTTCATTTACGAAATTGCCGGTTTGTGCATCGGTCATCTGGGTCATCTGCATCACGAGCTTGGTGATGACCATTACGCCAGAATCGGACGCCTGGATATTGTCATGGTACCGATTGACGGTGCGATGACCCAGAGTCTGGGGGGCATGGCAAAAATCGTAAAACGCCTGCGTTCGCGCATCATTCTGCCAATGCATGCGCGCGGATGGGCAACTCCGGCAGACTTCATTGCAATGTTAGGCGAAGGGTTTGACCACAAATACCTTGAAGCCCGACAGATCACTGTTTCGCTGAATAATCTGCCGGACCGTCCAACGGTGCTGGTTCCCAGCGGATTGTGAGTTTGGTTTCAGTCAGGCGTCTCGTTATTTGCTATTTTTGTGATTGGTATAGCAGAACACCTTTATTTTGATTCAGTTTGAATTTTTTTGCTCACGGCTATTGGGGCTAACGCCCGGCCTCCACAGGGCGGAGCACCGGCGCCGGTCGCTTTTCGCTCCTGATTGCATGATCATTTTAAAGGTGTTCTGCTATGCCAATCGAGAATCTGTTCGCCGGTCCATATCAGAACATCCGGGCGTGTCTTAATACGCTCGAATATTTTTTTGCAGATATTTTATCCGATGAGGCAAGTCGGGTAGCAAAGGTTGCCCCATGGGCAGCGGCAGAACGAAACGAGGCACAGTCTTTACAGATCAGGTAATATTGATTTTATTTCCTGTGTCAGTCTCTTTATTTTCCAGCGAATCCGGTTCAGGTTCTGTGTCAATTTTGTTCTGCCGGTCGTTGCGGACTTTATCCTCAGCCACAAGGACTTCTTCACCTTTACTCTCGCCACCTTCGACCTCTTCATCGGTGAGATAACCTTGTCCAATTTTATAGGCGGTTTTGAAGGCTCTTCCAGCCAACCCGTCTCCGGTGAAATCTTCATCATAATCGTTCATGCCATCAAGAACTTCAAAAACCGGGTCTGTTGTCCAGAGTTTACGTAACGCCTTTTTTTGTATGGCTTGGGGAACATCGCTCTTGATAAAACGCGTGTAATCTGATGACTTGTCAAGTGCATCGAAATCAACATCGGCAAAATCGGCTTCCGTTAATGGGTCACCTCGCGTTTTGGTGCTATCTTCGATATTTTCATGTTCTTGTTTATCCCGCAGACTGGTACTTTTCCCGGTCTGATGATTATCATCATCATCCTGATGAGCGGTGATTTTTCGCTCTGACCAGCGCGCTGCAAA
>JAAEMP010000009.1 GCA_024225445.1 Hyphomicrobiales bacterium
CCGGTCGCTTTTCGCTCCTGATTGCATGATCATTTTGAAAGTGTTCTGCTATATTTGATGAGTTCGGCTCGGGTATTCACTGGCTATCAAGTCAAATTGTGTGAACTTGTTAAGTTCCACACCACCCAGCTAAAAAACCTTGAGACTTGGCACCTGATAATGATACCAATCTCCCATGCGCTTTCCTCCTTCCTTTCTTGATGATATTCGTGACCGGCTTCGTATATCCGAAGTGGTTGGGGCGCGGGTTCAGTTTGACCGGAAGAAAACCAATGCGGCGAAAGGGGATTATTGGGCCTGTTGTCCGTTTCATGGAGAAAAAACGCCGAGTTTTCACTGTGAGGACCGCAAAGGGCGTTATCACTGTTTTGGCTGTGGGGTATCGGGGGATCATTTCCGGTTTTTGACAGAACTTGATGGTCTGGCTTTTCCCGAGGTGGTGGAAAGGCTGGCAGATCAGGCGGGTTTGCCAATGCCGATCATGGACAGGCATGAGCAGGAGCGCGAGGAGAAACGTGCTACGCTGTTTGATGTGATGGAAATGGCTGCCGGTTTCTTTCAGGATCAGTTACAGACCTCAACTGGAGCGAAAGCGCGGGCCTATCTTCGCGACCGGGGGCTTAGCGTTGATGTGCAGCAACATTTCGGGCTGGGGTTTGCGCCTGACAGCCGTAATTTGCTGAAAGAGTTCCTGGCTTCAAAAGGGGTTGGAAAAGACCAGATTGAAGCCTGCGGGCTGGTTGTGCACGGGGAAAATATAGCGGTATCCTATGACCGGTTTCGCGATCGCATCATGTTTCCGATTCCTGATGCACGAGGCCGGGTAATTGCTTTTGGCGGCAGGGCAATGTCGCCCGATGCGATGGCCAAATACCTGAATTCGCCGGAAACAGAACTGTTTCACAAATCGAATGTACTTTTCAATTTCGCCAGGGCGCGCAAGACTTCCTATGAGCGCAAACAGGTTATTGCGGTGGAAGGGTATATGGATGTTATTGCGCTGCACTCAGCCGGGTTCACCAATGCCGTGGCGCCGCTGGGAACAGCGCTGACAGAACGCCAGATGGAATTGTTATGGCGCATGCATGCAGAACCGGTATTGTGTTTTGATGGCGACAGCGCCGGCCAGAAAGCAGCCCACCGGGCGGTGGATATGATTTTGCCGAATTTGCAGCCGGGACGCTCTGTCAGGTTTGCCATGTTGCCGGAGGGGCTCGATCCTGATGATCTGATCCAGCAAAACGGGCCGCAGGCATTCGAGGATATTTTGAATTCAACCCTGCCTCTGGCGGATATGGTGTGGGATCGTGAACTTCATACGGGAGCGGCGCTGGATTCACCTGAACGCAAGGCGGAATTTGAACAGAGAATAAAACTGGTTGTTGGCAATATCCGCGATGAAAATGTTCGCCGGCATTACGGGCAGAATATAGCGGAGCGGCTTTCGGCATATTTTGGTGGCGGGCGTGGTAAAAACAACTGGAACAGATCCGGCAGGCGGGGTGCCGGCGGCAAAAACAGCTGGGGGAGGGCAGACAAGAAAAATACCGGCTCGCGGGCGATCGGGGCGTCTCCTTCGCTGATTAATTCCAGCCTGATCAAAAAGCGTACTTCCCTGCCGCCACTGCGCGAAGGGGTGCTGGTGATGGCGGTCGCCATGCATCCGGCTTTAAGCGTGATGTTTTTTGACGAGATTGTTTCACTGAAACTGGAGCACAGCGGCCTTCAACAATTGCATGCATGTATAGTTGATGCGCTTGCCGCTTATGATGGCAATGACGATTGCATGGACCGCGATGAATTGCGCCAGATGATAATTGATGCCGGTCAGGGTGAAATATTTGAGCGTTACGAGCGCCAGTTGCGCGACAACCGTATCTGGCAGGCACTGCCGCAGGCGGCATTTGAAGATGCTATTGATGGATGGAAACAGGCTTATGCCTTGTACTTGAGAAATCGTACACTACATAGGGAATTGAAGACAGCAGAACGTGCGCTTGCTCAAGACGACAGCGAAGAAAACCTCGAGAGACTGCTGCAGATACATGGTGAAATTGAACGGGACGACGGTACAGAAGCGTTGATCGAGGGATTTGGCGTGTCTTCCGGGCGTCCATCAAAAGGATTCTGATTTGACCTGTTAGGGTTAATTGCCGAATTCAAGTGTGTTTGCGTTGATTTTTCGAGCAAACTAGGACAAATTTCCAGTTTCGGACTTGACGTTTTGCGTTTTTGCCGGAATCAAGACGGGCGTGGAAAATAATTTTCGGGATTAACATTGGAATATCAGTCTTTCCAGTTCACATCATCATACATTCAGTCAAGTAATTTAACGGGTTAATGGGCGGTTAACCCAGAAATTGGTATGCATTCAGATAGATTGTGCGAAATTGATTCGTTCCGGTTTCTAATTTGAATGCGAACAGCTACATGAATCCTGCCGAACCCGGACGGGTCTGGCTGGAATTCGCGGAGATAAGCCATATGGCAACAGCAACCAAGTCCAAGAGCAAAACCTCAACCAAGATCAAGACTAAAAGTGCCGGCAAAGCAGCGGGTAAAAGTGGCAAGGCGTCTGATGCTCCAGACAAGCCTCTTCTGGACCTGAGCAATGCAGCGGTAAAAAAGATGATCAAAGCTGCCAAGAAGCGTGGCTTTGTTACCGTTGATCAATTGAATGCGGTGATGCCTTCAGATGAAGTCTCTTCCGAACAAATTGAAGATATCATGGCGATGTTGTCGGACATGGGTATCAATGTGGTTGAGGAAGAAGATGCTGAAGATGAATCAGTCAGCCGTGAACTGACCGAAAGCGGTGAGAAGGCTGTCGTTAAAGCCAAGAAGCGCGAACCAACGGACCGTACCGATGATCCGGTGCGGATGTATCTGCGTGAAATGGGTACGGTTGAACTGCTGTCTCGTGAAGGCGAAATCGCCATTGCCAAACGCATTGAGGCCGGTCGCGAGACGATGATCGAAGGGTTATGCGAAAATCCGCTTACCTTTCAGGCAATCATTATCTGGCGCGATGAGTTAATCGAGGAAAACATTCTGCTTCGCGATATCATTGATCTGGAGGCAACCTATGCCGGGCCGGAAGCGAAAGCAGTTCCAGCGGCAGTTCCTGCGCCAGTTCCGGCTGCTGTTGAAGAGGAAAAGAAAGCTGAAGTCCAAAGGGAAATCCAGCCAGGGGACAGCGCCGAAGAAGAGGAGGAGGATGACGACGATGATGATGAAAATGCATTGTCTCTGGTGGCCATGGAAAATGAACTGCGGCCACAGGTCATGGATATTTTTGATGAAATAGCCAGTTCATACAAAAAACTTCGTCGCCTCCAGGACCAGCTTGTAGAAAAAGCACTTGATAACAAGAAATTGTCACCGGCCCAGGAACGGCGCTATAAAGAGCTTCATAATACGGTGGTCGACAGTGTTAAATCCCTTTCTCTCAACCAGCACCGTATCGAGGCCCTGGTTGAGCAGCTTTATGATATCAACAAACGCCTGGTAGGCCTGGAAGGTCGCCTGTTGCGCCTTGCTGAATCATACGGGGTGTCGAGGGAAAATTTCCTGGAAGAATATTTTGGTTCGGAACTGGATCCAAACTGGATTCGCCGCATCGCCAATCTGGCGGCCAAAGGCTGGAAAGAATTCAACAAGGCCGAGGGTTCAAATGTTAAGATGATACGTGGTGATATCCACACGCTGGCTTCTGAAACCGGACTTCAGCCTACTGAATTTCGGCGTATTGTGCACAAAGTGCAAAAGGGTCAGCGCGAAGCGCGCCAGGCGAAGAAAGAAATGGTGGAAGCAAACCTGCGCCTGGTTATCTCCATTGCCAAAAAATACACCAATCGCGGTTTGCAGTTTCTTGATCTGATTCAGGAAGGCAATATTGGCCTGATGAAGGCAGTAGACAAATTTGAATATCGTCGGGGTTACAAATTTTCAACTTACGCTACATGGTGGATCAGGCAGGCAATTACCCGTTCAATTGCTGATCAGGCCCGCACTATCCGTATTCCAGTGCATATGATTGAGACAATTAACAAAATTGTCAGAACCTCACGCCAGATGCTGCATGAGATTGGTCGTGAACCAACCCCGGAAGAATTGTCAACCAAGCTTGCAATGCCGCTGGAAAAAGTACGCAAGGTGCTGAAAATCGCCAAGGAGCCGATTTCTCTTGAAACGCCCATTGGTGATGAGGAAGACAGCCATCTGGGTGATTTCATTGAAGACAAGAATGCCATCCTGCCTATTGATGCAGCGATTCAGGCGAATTTGCGCGAAACAACTACCCGGGTACTTGCATCCCTGACACCACGCGAAGAACGCGTTTTGAGAATGCGTTTTGGTATTGGCATGAACACTGACCATACACTGGAAGAAGTTGGTCAGCAATTCTCGGTGACACGTGAACGCATCAGGCAAATTGAGGCCAAGGCCCTGCGAAAACTGAAACACCCAAGTCGCAGCCGGAAACTGAGGAGTTTCCTCGATAGTTGAGCGGCTTTTTCCAGATTATCCTGCCTGGGTGTCCAACCTGTGATTTTAGCGGGCTTGACACCCGATGGGGGAATGGTGTCGGATAATTGGTGTCTGGCAATCAACAGTTTGGTGAGATCATGTCTTTTTTGAAAAAGCTATTTGGAGTGTCCCCCGCTGCCGAGGAGCCGACGGTTGTAATCGAACATGAAGGTTATCAAATTACAGCGACCCCTGTTTCTGATGGCGGCCAGTATCGTCTTTGTGCCGAGATCAGCCGGGAAATTGATGGAGAAATCAAGACCCATCGTATGATTCGGGCTGACATTTTTCCAAATCGTGATGATGCGATTGAATGTTCCTATCGCAAAGCAAAACAGATGATCGGCGAGCAGGGTGAACGGATATTCAAGTGAATTGACTGGGCTGCGGGCTGGCTCATTTGATTTATCCTTCAGGTAATACCCGGCATAAGAGACATTGTTAATAATTTTTATTTTGTGTCACCTATGAGGATACAAGGACATTATTGCAAATGGATAAATCCGTCGTTGAACTGGAAACCTGGACCCCTGCTGAAAACAACAAGCGGGTTATTGGCGAAAAGCTGGTCGAAGCGTTTGCCGACCAGCGTCAGATACTGGAGATTGGATCGGGTACGGGCCAGCATGCAGTCTGGTTTGGGCGGCAGATGCCACACCTGATTTGGCAAACTTCAGACAGAGCTGAAAACCTGGACTTTATTCGCCGGCGCCTGGCGGTTGAAGGTTGTGAAAATATTCGCCAACCGCTGGGACTGGATGTCAGCGATGAGCACTGGCCTGGCTCGAAATATGACGGAGTTTTTGCCGCCAATTGTATTCACATCATGGGATGGGAACTGGTCGTGCGCATGTTTGCCGGGATTGGCCGCAAACTGGAAAAAGGCGGAAGGGTGGTGTTATATGGTCCGTTCAAGTATCAAGGCGAATTTACCACACCCAGTAATGAGCGCTTTGATGAATGGCTGAAATCACAGGATAAAAGAAGCGGAATTCGTGATTTTGAAGCAGTGGATGAACTGGCTCGGGATATCGGACTGAAACTCATTGTCGATCATTCCATGCCGGCCAATAATCAACTGATTGTCTGGGGTTAGAATTTTGGTCATGCAGGTTTATTATAGCAGAATACCTTTATTTTGATTCAGTTCCGAATTTTTCTCGCTCACGGCTATTCGGGCTTACGCCCGTCCTGGGCGGGGGCGGCGCACCGGCACCGGTCGCTTTTCGCTCCTGATTGCATGATCATTATTAAAGTATTCTGCTATAATTATGAACGCCGGATACAAAAAATGGCCAGCACTCAGGTATTGAGGATGGCCATATAAGGTTGGAGAGATAGTCTGGTTATACGCGACCCGAAGCGAATTCCGGATAGGCTTCAACGCCTATTTCTGACTTGTCGAGGCCCAGATATTCTTCTTCATCACTGACCCGGATACCGATTGTCGCTTTCATGACATACCAGATGATGCCGCTGGCAATGATGGTGAAGGCTGCGTAGGCAACAACACCGACGGATTGCATAGCGTAACTGGCGCCGGAATTGGTGATTGGTACAGCCATGGTGCCCCAGATGCCGGCAAGCAGGTGAACCGGGATGGCGCCAACAACATCATCAATCTTCAATTTATCAAGTGCAGGGACAGCGAAGACTACAATCGCGCCGCCAATTGCGCCGATGATGATCGCAGCAAGGGGTGAGGGTGTCAGGGGTTCTGCGGTAATGGATACCAAACCGGCCAGTGCGCCGTTAAGTGCCATTGTCACATCAATCCTTTTGTAGACCAGTTGCAACAGGATGATAACCGCGACGACACCACCAGCTGCCGCCAGATTGGTGTTGATGAAGATGCGTGAGATATCGGAAGCGTTGACATTGCCGCTCAAGGCAAGTTGTGAACCGCCGTTAAATCCAAACCAGCCAAGCCACAAAATGAAAGTCCCCAGGGTGGCCAGAGGAATGTTTGAACCCGGCATGGGTGTCACCTGTCCTCCCGGGCCATATCTGCCTTTGCGGGCTCCCAGGATGATCGCACCGGTAAGTGCTGCCCAACCGCCAACCGAATGAACCAGGGTTGAACCGGCAAAATCCTGAAAATTCATCGTATCAAGCCATCCCGCACCCCATTTCCATGAACCGGCTATCGGATACAAAATACCGGTCAGTATCGCAGTAAATATGAGAAATGGCCAAAATTTGATGCGTTCAGCCAAGGTGCCCGAAACAATCGATGCAGTAGTGGCACAAAATACCATCTGGAAAAACCAGTCAGAACCGACCGAATATTCACCCTCATTAACAACGCCTGCGTCGGGCCAGCTATAGGGCAGGAAAGTTCCCAGATAACCGCCATTAACCTGGGTATACATCAGCGAATAGCCGAGGCACCAATACATGATGCCGGCCACTGAATAGAGTGAAATATTTTTCAGGCATTGCATCGATACATTCTTGGATCGCACCAGTCCGGCTTCCAGCATGGCAAAACCCGCGGCCATGAACATTACCAGAAAACCGCCGATCAAAAACAGCAATGTATTGAATACAAATGCATTTTCCGCCTGCAGGCTCTCCAGAGTTAATTCCTGTGAATAGGCCGAAGAAGTAAATACCAAAGCACTTATTATTCCCAGACCGGATATTTTGCTAAAGTTTTTCATCTGTCTTTTCCCTAAGTATATTCCGTTCCGCGATAAATCTCTGAATGCCCTTTCTGGCGGCCAAATCCTTTTACTTCGGTAACGGTCATGCCTTCCACGCCTATGGATGAAAGTGCTTCACGCACCCATCCAGTTTAAATGGCTTGATGATTGCCATAATGAATTTCGTGTCTTGTTCCTGTTTTGTTGGCGATGGAGATTTTTGCATTGCATCGCTTAATCGGACAAATCGAATTGACAGATATAATTAAGCAAGAAACGTGCCAATTTTAAAAATGGCGTGTATTAGCCTTCGGTGCCTGATGAGAAGAAAAATGCTTGACAGGCATTGCGTAAAATATAGGCAACAAAATTTGTTGATTAATAATTAGGCAAAACATTTAAACTAAGCTTATCGAAGTGGATTAATGGATCCTGGGCTAGACCATCCCTTCGTATTCAGCACTCATCTCCAGCCAGTTTTCTTCAAGCGCATCAATTTTCTTTTGGTTTGCTGATCTGGCCTGGCCCAGTTCTTCGCCTCGGGCCGCGTTGTTTTGGAAAAGGCCAGGAGTAGCCAGTTCATTTTCTATTTTTTCCAATCGGCCTTTCAGGGTGGCAATGTCTTTTTCAGCCTGGCGGATTTTTTGTTTCAGCGGTTCAAGCGCCTTGCGCTTTTCCGCTTTTTCGCGGCGGCGTTGCTGTTTGGTCTGGGTGGGGACTGGCTGATTACCGACTTCTGCCTGATCAATATTTTCAGCTGGTTTATCCCTTTTATTACCTTTTAATACCTGTTTGCGGTAACTTTCCATATCGCCGTCATAGGGTAATACCATGGCGTCCTTGACAATCCAAAGACGTTCGACACTGGCTTCAATGAGATGCCGGTCGTGGGAAATCAGAATTACCGCGCCATTGTACGAATTTAATGCTTCCACCAGCATCTGACGGCTATCAATATCGAGATGGTTGGTGGGTTCATCCAGAATCAGCAGGTGGGGGCCATCAAAGGCTATCAGCCCGAGCAGCAATCTGGCTTTTTCACCACCGGACAGATCACGCGCTTTGGTTTCCATTCGTTCTGCCCCAAGACCCATTGCTGCCACTCTGGCGCGCACTTTGGATTCGGGGGCTCCCTTCATCAGCGGGCGCACATGCTCGACCGGGGTTTCATTTTCGTGCAGGTCATCGAGTTGGTGCTGGGCAAACATGGCGATTTTCAGCTTGTCGGCGCGAGTGATTTCACCTGTCACATATTCCAGTCGGTTTGCCAGCAATTTGGCAAAGGTGGATTTGCCATTGCCGTTTGATCCCAAAAGCGCGATGCGGTCATCAGCGTCAATGCGTAAATCCATGTCTTGCAGGATGATGGCATCAGCTCCATAACCCGCTTTGGTATTCTCCAGACGGATTATTGGTGATGAAGCCTGTTTTTGCGGGTCCGGAAAATGGATTGGCGAAACGTTTTCATTCAACACTGCGCTCAAAGGTGCCATTTTTTCGAGTGCTTTGATGCGCGACTGGGCCTGTTTGGCTTTTGATGCCTTGTAACGGAAGCGATCGACAAATTCCATCATGTGCTTGCGCTTGGCTTCCTGTTTTACCCGCGCCTTGCCCTCCAGTTCCAGGGTCTGGGCGCGCTGGCGCTCGAAATTATCATAAGTGCCGCGATAAAATGAGAGCTTTTTGTGTTCTAGATGAACAATCGAACTGACCGCCCGGTTGAGCAGGTCGCGGTCGTGGGAAATAATGATTACGGTGCCCGGATAGCGATTCAAATAATTTTCAAGCCATAAAGTGCCTTCCAGATCAAGATAGTTGGTCGGCTCATCAAGCAACAATATGTCCGGCCGTGAAAACAACACCGCAGCCAGTGCAACACGCATGCGCCAACCACCGGAGAATTCCCGGGCCGGTCGTTCCTGGGCATCGTTGTCAAATCCCAGCCCGGCCAGAATTCGTGCGGCGCGCGATTGTGCACTGTGGGCATCAATATCGTCGAGGCGGGAAAATAGTTCCGCCAATCTGCCTCCATCGGTTTCGGTTTCGGTTTCTTTTAGCAACCGGGTGCGTTCCTTGTCCGCGGAAAGCACAATGTTAATCAGGTTTTCATCGGTGCCTGGTGCTTCCTGGGCGACCTGGCCAATTCTCATATCCCTTGGAATTTTGACTGCACCGGTTTCCAGTTCCATTTCACCGGTGATTGCCTTGAACAGGGTTGTTTTGCCGGTTCCGTTGCGCCCGACAAACCCGGTTTTTGATCCGGTTGGAACAGTAACCGAGGCACCTTCAATCAACATACGTCCGGCAATGCGCAAAGTGAGGTCAGAAATTTGTATCATGGCAGGGTGTTTGGCGCAGTAGCGTTGGCGACGCAAGTGAAATCTGATGGATTTTGAATTGGGTTGACCAAATAATGTCACAGGCCACATGATAGCTGATCAAGTACAAATAATTTGAGTTGGTTCGCGATCAACGAATTGATCAATATTTTTTGCCGGAAATTACCTGGCGATCTGACCGAACCTGTAAGGCCGGTTTTGATTCATCATTCATAGAAAAAGCACCGCATGGCATTTGAGAAATGCAAAGGAGTGGGGCAGGAAACCGGGGTTTTGAACTAACCAGGATCACTCACAATTAAAATCATTGCAAATTTCAGGATGAATAAGATTATTGCAGCCGTTCCTGCACCATAATACCCAAACGGCCATTCTCTCCAGGATCTTTTTTTTCCGGCTTTTTGTTCATAAGCCGCATATAGGTATTTCATCCGGAGTTACAAAAGGTAAGATCTTAATCGCCAAATTCATCGTGAGCAGTCCGGGCCAATCTCGTAACCAAAGATGAACTTTAACAAGCGAATTTCTATCTTGCCGGATATAATCATGTATGCCCGAATTCTTCGGGCTCAAACAAATGTGAAAATATTCCCAGAATTGTGCAAAATTTGTTACCATTTTCTTAATCAGTTGTTTACCAATTGTAAGGCAATCTGGCAGGGCGTATGGAAAGGATACAAAAATGTTAGCGCCCAAATCTGTCGTATTAAACGAAGCTCATTGTCCGGTTGATGAAAAAGAGCTTACCCAAATTAATTCACAATCACCGAGGGATACATTGGCGATTGCCACCAAACTTCCACTGGAACAAAAGGCTCGTCTCTGCCATTTCTGCTATTCCAAAGCGCATTTACATTCTTTGGCACTTCATATTGCGTCAACGTTGGATCTGCGAGTACTGGAAGAGGTGTTTGGTAAAGGAGGAAAAATTGTGTTTGAGCAATCCAGGGATGTTGATTCGACTCTGGCAAAACTGAAACATTTTGATCGTGAACATGATAAAAGGCCGGTTACTCTGGCACCGGTAAGTAATATCAACGACAATTGAAATTTAATTCCGGTACAGACTGTGACACCAGGATTAGCCCAGGCTTAGAACCCGTTGCCTGATCCGGAAAATTCAGGCGTTTGTCACCATATCAAATCATTTGGGATGGTGTGGATGATTCCATTTATCATGCACTATCATCGAAGTGTGGTATTCACGGGGTTACGGGACGTGAAGCTTGACGTATTCAAGTTGGGGTACAGTCAGCCAATTGTTATCAGGCTGGGTCAGGTCCGTTTGCCCATCGAAAGTGGACATTCAGGTGTTTATGACCGCAATGAGTATCTACTGGAAAACACATTTGCCACCGGCGCGCGCTTTGACCCGCAAAGCGGCATAGTCCTTTGGTGGAGCAGGTGCTGTGGCAGCGGTGGTTGAAGATGAATCCTGGGAGGAGTTTCAAGTTTAACTTTTAGGGTTAACTCCCCCGTCGAAAGGGAGGACATCCCGTCTGTCACCAGTCGAATTACAAAAGGTTGGGTTAATGCCCCTCTTGTTGATGTGCAATCAACTGCCGGGCAATGATCCGCAAGCATGGCTGACAGATATCCTTACACGCAATGGAATTTGACGGACTTGTTCACGATGCAAGTAATGAAAACAATCAGGCACTCAGCGAGTTATTGAAAATTTCCTTGAAGACGTTGCCGTTGAAGGAAGCTCTGGGCGATTGTCTGGATGTTCCTTTTGCTGAAGGCTGATGTGCTGGTAGCCATGCAGGATGACAAAGGGAAGCCATCAATCTCTCGGTCCTGGAACTCACAATATCCCAGTGTTAATAGTGTGTTAGGACAATCTAAACATGTTTGTGCAACCGTGGCTCCCACGGTAGCCAGTTATATTATCTGCTGGCATGAAGCCAAGCTACCGTGTTGGCACAGATCCAAACGTTTCCAGATTTCTTTTGAGTTTACCAGAATTCCTGGTGTCGCAACCAAAAGTATGCTCACACAATTTGCAAAGTAGCAGTGTTTGAATCACCTGCTTCTTAGAGGTCACATGACTAATCTGTTGACAGGCCTGAGGGTGTCACAAAAGATATTATTGATAGTTGCGGTTCCCCTCGCGACCCTGTTGATGATTAGCTCGATCCTGATTTATCAGGAATACCAGAATGCTTCCCGGTTATACAAACTTGAAAGACTTCTGCAGTTTGCGCCATCACTGACAGATCTGGCTCACGAACTTCAAAAGGAGCGCGGGCTGTCTGTTGGGTATTTAAGTAGCGAAGGACAAACAGATGTTGCCCAAAAACTGAAGGAACAGCATCTTAAAACCAGCCAGTTTCGAGATCTACTAGACCTGACAATCGCAACCGTTAGCAAAACTGATTATGGCCAAGAGCTCACAGACCTTATTGAAAAGGCTGTTTTTAGTCTTGATGAAATCGATACCAAACGTATCGAAATCAGGAATCTCAATATCAGTCTAAAAGATATTCGCGGGTATTACACAACAACAATAGCAAGTTTGCATGAAGTTGTGTCCCGTATGGCAGTTTTGAGCAACAATGCAGCGGTGCAGCGCCAGATAATAAACTACACAAGCTTTTTGCAGGCGAAGGAGTATGCGGGTCTTGAACGAGCGCAGGGTCTGGCCGGTTTCAGTCGCGGGCAATTCCTGCCAGAGAACCACAAAAATTTGATCAACCTTCTTGGCCAGCAGGAGGCAATGCTTTCTACTTTCAGAAAGCTTGCAACAACTGAGCAACTGGCACTTTATAATGCGAAAGTGCCTTCGAGTGTAATAGATAAAGTCGCGCGTATGCGCGACATCGCAATCAATAAAACATATCAGTTGGAAAATATCAGCGAGATTACCGGCATTCAGTGGTTTGATGCGATTACAAAAAAGATCGACTTGATGAAGATCGTTGAGATCAAGTTATCCAAAGACCTTCAATTATTGTCTGCCAAACTGGCATCCGAATCCACAGAAGCGCTCATACAATTTGGCATTTTGTTCCTTGTGGCGTTTAGCGTGAGCGGAGCTTTTGCATCGCTCGTAGGCCATAATTTGTCCAAGTCGATTGGCAATACCACCAAACAGATGAGTTTGCTGGCTACGAATGATCTGAGTGTGAAGGTGACAGGATCAGGTCGGAAGGATGAACTTGGTGATATGGCCAAGGCTGTTCAGGTATTCAAGGAAAACGCGATCGAGAACCGACGTCTGGAAGCGGATAAAGTAAAACTGAAGGAGAAAAGTGATGAGGCCATAAGAAAGGCGCAAGAAAAGGCACTTTCTGTTGGGCGCGAGATGATCACCAAAACAACAGATTTGGCAAACAGTTTGCGTGATGCCAGAGATATCCAGAAAGATGCCATCGACAATATTTCAGATGGCTTCGTTCTTTGGGGAGAAGACGACAGATTGATAATGTGCAATTCAAAGTATAAATCGATCTACCGTGAATTGGATGACATCTTGTCAACAGGTCTACGTTTTGAAGATTTTATTCGTGCTGCATACCAGCGCGGGGTTTATGAGGCGGTTGATGACAATTTTGAACAGGCCTTAGAAATGCGAGTGAAACGTCATAGGAAAGAAGATGATCCAATTGAAGAAAAGCTGTCCAGTGGTCGGTGGATAAGAGTAACCAAAGGGCCAGCATCAGATGGCCGGGTTGTTGGGATTATCACTGATATCACAACCCAAAAGCAATCTGAAAACGCCATCAAAAAACTCGCAGAAACTGATGCGCTGACCGGCCTGCCAAATCGAAGGCTGTTTACTGAAAATCTGCAGGTCACTATTAAAACCGGCAAACGTACAGGTAAGATTGCAGGTATTCTACTTCTTGATCTCGACCGTTTCAAATCGACCAATGATACAATGGGCCATCCGACCGGGGATGCCTTGCTATGCGAAGTTGCCAACCGACTGCGTGAATGCGTAAGAAAAACCGATACAGTAGCCAGATTAGGCGGGGACGAATTTGCCATAATCACGTCGCACGTCAAGGAGCTAGAAGATATTAATACTCTTGCAAACAGGATCAAGCTTTCATTGGCCAAACCATACCATCTGGACGGTCAGGAAGTTCATTCTTCGGTAAGCATCGGCATTACAGTATTTCCTGCGGATAGTAGAAATTCTGACCAGTTACTCCGCAACGCGGATGTCGCTCTCTACAAGGCCAAAGAAGCCGGCAGAGGTGGTTTCATGTTTTTCGATAGTGGTATGGACAAAGAAATATCAACCCAACGCACCATCGAACAGGGTTTGCGTGAAGCAATCAACGAAAACCAGTTGGAGCTTTATTACCAACCGCAAGTTGATGTTCTGACAGGAAAAGTAATCGGGGCCGAGGCATTGTTACGATGGTCGCTTCCAGAACGGGGAGTGATTTCTCCGGAAGAATTTATCCCCATAGCAGAAACATGCGGTCTAATTATTCCTCTTGGAGAATGGATAATCGATACCGCATGCCGGCAGGCACAAGAGTGGCTGGAGACCGGACTGTCGCCAATCATGATGGCTGTGAATATCTCACCTCTGCAATTCAAACACCACGGACTGATTGGGCTTGTTCGAAAAGCACTGGAACAATCGCAACTCGACCCCCAATTGCTGGAACTGGAGATAACTGAAGGTGTTGCCATAGAGCACTCCAGTATTCGTGTATTTGAAAAGATTAAGCGTCTGGGTGTCAAAATGGCAATTGATGACTTTGGCACCGGCTACTCGTCTCTATCCCAGCTTATCAAATTCCCGGTCAATCGTCTGAAAATTGATAAGTCGTTCGTATCTTCCAGGCACCACATGGCGGTTTGCGCTGCAATAATCAGCCTTGGTAAAAACCTAAATCTTGATGTTATCGCTGAAGGCGTTGAAACATCAGAGCAACTTGATGCGCTTACAAAACTTGGATGCCATGAAATGCAGGGATATCTATTTGCTCCCGCAATGCCGGCAAAATCATTTGCCGATTTCCATCGAGTCCATAACCCGCAAGAGCACATCTGCAAGATAACCTCTCCCCAGTTGCAAGTGGTAAAGCAGAAGGGGTCTAACAACACGTTTTAGGATCAGAACTCACTATTCGAGTTTCAGGAAACAGAGCACTTCAGATTGCGGGATAATACAGTGACGGGACAAAAATCTGCGATGGTC
>JAAEMP010000010.1 GCA_024225445.1 Hyphomicrobiales bacterium
ATGAAGACTGGGAGAGCGGGTCAGATGGTTCTGATCTGATCTTTGGTGACTGGTTTGAAAACAACAAGATCTATGGCGCTGGCGGCGATGATATATTGATCGGCGGCATGCTCGCTGACCAGATTGATGGTGGCACAGGAAATGATCTGATTTTTGGCGGTGGCGGCGAGGATATCCTGAACGGCAATGATGGATCAGACCTGATCTTCGGGGGAGGTGGCGGCGATACAATCACCGGCGGCAGCGAGGACGACATATTGTTTGGCGGTCGTGGTTCTGACACCTTTGTCTTTGGTGAGGGCAGCGGTCACGATATCATTGTTGATTACAATTCAGGTGCCAGACGCCCGCTTCAGGGTGATAAAATTTCCATCAATTTTGATGGCATTGACAACTTCTCGGACCTTATGGCTGTCGCTCAACAATCTGGAAATAACATTGTCTTCAATTTTGGTGAAAATGATACTCTGGTGCTCTCTCAGACCCGTCTGGCAGCACTTGATCAGGATGCCTTCACTTTCTACTAGAGGATTTGAGACCATTCATACTACGCGGAAATATTTGTGTCAGTAGCCTTTGTTCTGCTTGTGATATCAGATTTGGAATAACCTGTAATGAGTAGAACCAATAATTTTGGCGGTCCCGAAAACCCTCTTGGCAGGGTAATCAGGGTGTCAAGAATGGCCTTTTGGAGCGCAGGAGCGTTTAGCTGTGCTGTAAACATTCTGATGTTAACCGGCCCACTGTTCATGCTTCAGGTTTATGACCGGGTGCTTACCAGTCGTTCCGTACCAACCTTGATCGCTTTATTTGCTCTTGTGGTTGCACTTTATGGTTTCCTCGGTTTGTTTGATTTCCTGCGTTCACGTGTTCTTTCAAGAATAGGCTACCGGGTTGATGTGCAACTGATGGAAGTAACAAATCATGCCTGGATCAGGCAGGGCATTATCTCACCTCAACTGCCTGGCAGGCCACTGAGTGAACTGACAACACTCAGACAGTTCTTCACCAGCAATGCGCTTCCAGCAATGTTTGATCTGCCCTGGGTGCCCTTTTACCTGATAGTCGTCTACCTGCTCCATCCGTGGTTGGGATATCTGGCGTTATTGGGAGCATTGCTGGTAGTGCTGTTCACAATTCTTGCCGGCATAGCGACGAGAAAACCAACCTTTTCAGCAACAGCTGCAGAAATCAGGGATGCAAATTTCTCCGAATCCATTTTTCGCAACAGCGATATTGTCATTTCCATGGGAATGGGTGGCGCAGTAATCAGGCGATGGATGGATTATCGCGGGAGTGGGTTGACAGATTCACAGATTGCAGGTGACCGCTCGGAACTGATTACCGCGACGACAAAAACAACCCGGATGATTGTACAATCGGCAATGCTGGCACTGGGCGCATATCTGGCGATATTTCAGGAGATTACGCCCGGCACCATGATTGCGGCCTCCATACTTGGTGGGAGGGCTTTAGCTCCGGTTGATCAGATAACCGGTAATTGGCGCGGTATTATTCGCGCACGTGCAGCCTACCAGAAACTTGGCGAGTATCTGGATAAATGGACAGGAGTGGGCAAACAAATCAATCTGCCTGATCCAGAGGGACACCTGCACGTCCACATAATATCCAAATTTCCACCACATGGTGCCAATTCAGCACTGCAGGAAACGCCGATTCTTCAGGGAATAAGTTTTGATTTGAATCCAGGTGACGCTCTGGGTGTTATTGGTCCCAGTGCATCGGGTAAATCCACCCTCGCCAGGCTGCTAGTGGGATTATGGATGCCCGATGAAGGCAGTGTGCGTCTTGATGGAGCTAGTTTTGAGCAATGGGACTTGATGGGAACTCCCGAAAAACTGGGGCCTCATATTGGTTATCTACCGCAAAATGCACAATTGCTTGATGGCACGATTGCACAAAATATTTCAAGATTTTTACCTGATATCAATGATCAGGATATTGTTGAAGCAGCCAAACTCGCTGGTGTGCATGAGTTGATTTTGGCATTGCCAGATGGTTATGCAACTGAAGTATTTTCCGGCAACTCGGTCCTTTCTGGTGGTCAGGTACAACGCATTGCACTGGCAAGAGCGGTATTTGGAAATCCCAAACTGATCGTTCTGGACGAACCCAACTCCAACCTTGATGCTGAAGGTGATAATGCGCTTACCAAGGCAATAGTGGCATTGAGAGAGCTAGGATCTACCCTGGTCATTATGGCGCACCGGCCCAGCGCTATTGCGGCCGTAAATCTGGTGTTGATGTTAAAAAACGGCAGGCAATTGGAATTTGGGCCGAAGGATACCGTGTTGAAAAAATACACAAAGTCTTCAGAGCAGTCAAAACTGAAAGCCAGACTTGAACCAAAACTAAAACAAAGCATGGCTGATGAATAATCATAATCTATCCAGCCCTGCTGCTTCTGCGATGCCAAAAATTGAAACCAGACCAGCGATATTTGCGGGATTGATTGTCATGCTGTTCTTGTTTGGCGGGATCGGCAGTTGGGCATCTACCGCATATTTGTCCGGTGCTATTATTGCAAGTGGAACAATTGCCATTCAGGGTAAACCAAAAACCATTCAACATCTGGATGGCGGCATAGTTTCTCAACTTCACATCGCAAATGGCGATTTGGTAAAAAGGGGGCAATTGCTGGTGCGTCTCGACAGCGTATCACTGGAAGCAAACAGGAAGATTTATTCAACAAGATTACTGGATTCTTTGGCGACACGAGCCCGATTGATAGCAGAGCGTGATCATTTGCAAGAGTTTAACCTGGATGAGCCAATCTTAAGCCAGTTGGGTATTCAGCCTGACAATGCGATCTTGGAAAGCCAGAAAAGATTGTTCAAGGCTCGAACTGCTTCAAGGCAGGGACAAGTTGATCAACTGAATGAGAAAAAGGCGCAGTTTAGACACCAGACAAACGGTATTGTAGCCCTCAAACAATCCAAATCACGCCAATATGAACTGCTGAAAAGGGAATTTGAGGGTGCGGATAAACTGTTCAAAAAGGGTTTCGCGCCTGTCACCAGAACTCTGGCCCTTGAACGACAATTGGAAGATATTTTGGGCCAGGTTGCCGAATATGATGCTGATCTGGCTCGTATCAAGAATTCAATCAGTGAAACCAATATTCAGATATTGCAGATTGAGCGTGAGTTTCGTCGCGAAGTATTAAGTGAACTGCAAACCACGCAGACAGCTATCAGCGATACTACACAACAAATTTATGCAACACTCCAACAGCTAAAAAGGGTCGACATTCTTGCTCCGGTTTCCGGTATTATACATGAACTTAACATATTCACTGTTGGTGGTGTCATTGGTCCAGGAGCTGCAATCCTGCAAATCATTCCACAAGACGATAACCTGGTAATAGAAGCAAATGTTGAACCGCAATTCGTCGATGAATTAACAGTTGGTCAAAAAGCAACCATAAGATTTTCCGCCTTTAATCAGCGCAGTACGCCAGAGGTCAGCGGTCATATCAAAACCATATCACCCAATTCAATTATTAACGAACAGACTGGCATTGCATTTTATCGTGCAATTTTGATTGTGCCAGATAGTGAAATTGCCAAGCTGAATGGAATCAAACTGATCCCTGGAATGCCCGCAGAAACATTCATAAAAACAGGTGAAAGAACCCCGCTCAATTACCTGCTTAAACCCTTGATGGATCAGATTAGAAGGGCCTTTCGTGAAGAATGAAGAAATTGAGATAATCTTTGTTAGACGAGGCCAGTGGTTCATTCAAAAAAATCATTTCTAAGTTCCACTTTTTGGGTTAGCTCCCCCGTCTTCCAGACGGGAACGCTTTAGCATAGTTAAATAATGAATGATCATACTCTCCGGTAAAATGAACCGCCCGGAGGGCTTTTAAGGCTCATTTTACCGGAGAGTATGATCATGCAATATGAAAAAGGCAAGCACTGCGCGTTTTATCATCGCTATCATTTGGTATGGATAACAAAATAACGTTACAGGGTTTTGCAAGGAGATATTCGATTACGCATTCGTTAGATCATCAGGCAGGTTTGTGGTGAGAACCGGATTGAAATCATCGAGGGTGCATTGGCCAGCGATCACGTGCACGTGTTCGTGTCAATCCCGCCAAGCCTGTCGGTAAGTGACTTAATGCGCAAAATGAAGGGGCGTTCATCACATAAGGTGCAGCGCGAATTCCCGCAATTGAAGAAGCGTTACTGGGGCAGACACTTTTGGGGCAGGGTATTCAGCATTGGAACCCATTATCCTAAGCATCAAATACATACAAAAAACCGCAATATTGCAACAATAAGTGTTATAATTCATGCATCCGTTAGGTGGGGGATATGTATGGATTTAGGTATATGCGGAAAGATTCCCAATCATTTGGATTGCCGATTTTTGAGAAATCTCTTGAAATAACTACCCGGCAGAATGTAAATGCCGACAATAACAATCCTTCGGCTTATCCAGACAAACGGTCAGATTCAAAAAATG
>JAAEMP010000011.1 GCA_024225445.1 Hyphomicrobiales bacterium
AATTATCGCTGGATACATCAATCAGGTCAGGTATCTTTTTGGCGGGATGGTAACGTATCGTCATTGCTGAGTTTCCGCTTCATGGTATCCGATGTGGTATAGCCCAACACCTTTAAAATGATCATGCAATTCAGGAGCGAAAAGCGACCGGCGCTGGTGCGCCGCCCTCGCGGAGGCCGGGCGTAAGCCCGAATAGCCGTGAGCAAAATAAAGGTGTTCTGCTGTAACCGGCTTGCGTAGAAAATCCTGAACGGGATGGCTCAAAAATAGTATTATTGTAAATGCAGTCGACTAGCCACCTAAACCGCTTCAACCAGCTTTTCAGCCGCCTGCAGGTCGACCGATACCAGTTGGCTGACGCCGCGTTCGGCCATGGTGACGCCAAACAGGCGGTTGACGCGGGCCATGGTGATCGGGTTGTGGGTGATGACGATGAAACGGGTTTCGGTTGAGGCGGACATTTCGTCCATCAGATTGCAGAAGCGCTCGACATTGTGGTCATCAAGCGGTGCGTCGACCTCATCCAGTACACAGATGGGTGCCGGGTTGGTCAGGAACACCGCGAATATCAGCGCCAGCGCGGTCAGGGCCTGCTCACCGCCCGATAACAGCGTCATGGTTTGCGGCTTCTTGCCCGGTGGGCGGGCCATGATTTCCAGGCCGGCTTCTAGCGGGTCATCGGATTCAACCAATTGCAATTCCGCGCTGCCACCGCCAAACAGGTGGGTGAACAACCGCTTGAAATGTTCGTTGACATCATCAAATGCTTCCAGCAGGCGTTCGCGGCCTTCCTTGTTCAGACTGGCGATGCCCTGACGCAGCCGATAGATCGCCTCGATCAGATCATCACGCTCGCTGATTATATCCTGGTGCTGTTGGGCTATTTCCACCTGCTCGGCTTCGGCCCGCAGATTAACCGCGCCCAGTCTCTCGCGTTCGCTTTTCAGTTTTTCCAGAGTGTGTTCAACCTGGCCGGAATCGGGCAGATTATCGTCATCTTCCAGTTCAGCCAGTTTTCTGGTTTCATGGGGCTGGCATTTTAACTCCTCAACGATGCGCTCCTCAATATCACTGCGCCGCTCCCTGGCAGCAGCTGCGCGCTCTTCTGCCCGCGCTGAACTTTCCCTGGCGTCCGACAGGCCAAGCAGTGCCTGTTTGGCCACCCGGTCAGCTTCAGCCAGTTCATTTTCTGTCCTGGCCAGATTGTCGGCGGCAATTTTGCGCTCGGCCTCACTTGCCTCAATCTGGTTTGCCAGAACAGCGCGTTTTCCCTCAACCTCTGCGGGCGCGTCTTCAATTTTTGCCAGTTCCTGGCGCGCCTCATCGCGACGGCGAATGAGAACGGCAATCTGTTTTTGTGCACCCAGCATGCGGGTTTTCCAGCTTTCACGCTCGCCGACAATTGCCTGCAGACGGCGACCGCGCGCTTCTGCTTCGCGTGACATGCCTTCAAAAGCCGCACGTGCCTCGGCCATCCGTGCCCGGTCACTGGCGACACGCAGGCGCAGGTCGTTCAGTTGTTCCTCAAGCTGGGGCAGATCTACCCCATCATCTGATGCCTGTCGGGCCTCTTCAATTGCCTTTGAACAATCTTCGATTTCACCGACAAAACGCAAACCGGCTTCTTCCAGCACCCCTCTGCGGGAAGCAAATTGCCCGACAGCACGTTCGGCTATCACCAGTTGTTCGCGTGCTTCAAGCAGTTGCTTTTGCAATTCACGCCAGGTTTCACGGTTTTCACGCTCAGCTATCTGCGCCAGTTCATTGCGGGTCTTCAGACTGTCGAACAGCTTTTCCAGTTCCCGCAGCTTCCCGCTCGCCAATACCGCTTCGTCATCCAGTTCCTCGAGCCGGTTTTTGCGGGCCAGTTTCTGGGCGGCGGCAGTGGGCGCATCGGCACTGGCGACATATCCATCCCAGCGCCAGATATCACCGCTCTTGGTGACAAGAACCTGTCCGGGCCGCAAGAATTTGTGCAATTCTGCGCCTTCACTTTCTTCCACGACCCCGACCTGAGCCAGTCTGCGCCCTAATTCCGGTGGCGCCGTTACCCAATCTGAAAGGGCCTGAACCGAGGAAGGCAACGGCGGGTCCCCACTGCCCGGTTCAAGCAAATCCCAAAAAACAGCGGCTGATGATTCGGTTGAAACATCAAGATCCTCGCCCAATGCGGCACCCAGTGCCACCTCATAACCCGGCTCAACCCTGATATTGTCAATCACCGGTGGAAACAGGTCCTGCCCGTCAACATTGATGATTTTGGATAAAGTTCGTGCTTCCGTCTCGATGCGTTCCAGCTCACTGCGCGCTGCTGTAACCGGCACGCGCGCTTCCTGCACGGCCTTTGTTGAGACCAGCGCATAATTTTCCGCATCATTGACCCTGGCCTCTGCATCACTGCTTTGCTGTTCCAGCTCCAACACTCTCGCCTGGTAGCCGGCAGGTCCGGGAAGTTCTGATATTTGCCCCAAAACAGACTGCAATTGTTCACTGGATTTTGCGGCCTCTGTCTCAAGACGGGCATGGCGGTCAGAGAGGTTTTTCAAATTTACGGTGTTCTGGCGTTTTATTGCAGATTCCTCAGCCAGCCTGGCAGTCAACTCGCTGAACTCTCCTTCGCTTTCGCCAAGCTTTTTCGATGCATCATTCAGGCTATCGCGGATATCGTTTTCCGTATTCTGGATATTTCGGCTCTGTTCGGACAGTTCGGCTTGTTCCGCGTCCAGCCCGGCCAGCATGGCTGTATGATCACTGCCTGCCTGTTGTTCACGATTAATGTCATTTTGCAATTGCTGGCTGTGCTGCTCCAGTTCTTCCTTGCGCCTGGCAATTCGCGCCATATCTTCATCGATCTGGTTTCTGGCAATCGTCTGACGCTGCAATGCGGCAGCAGCGGCCGCTTCGGCTTCGCGAAGTTTTGGCAGTTTATGGGCTATCACCGCCTGTTCTTTGGCTGATTTAGCCTGTATTTCAGCACGCTCACCGACCCTTAATACGCTTTCATTGTGGCTTGAGGTCGCCGCGGCCTCAGCCTTTTTTGCTGCCGTCCAGCGCAAATAGAACAACAACCCTTCGGTTTTCCTGATACTGGCTGAAACTTTTCGATAACGGTTTGCCTGCCTTGCCTGGCGTTTGAGGCTTTCCAGCTGTGTTTCCAGCTGGCCGATAACATCTTCCAGGCGTTCAAGGTTTTGATCAGCGGCGCGCAGACGCAGTTCAGCTTCATGACGGCGCGAATGCAGGCCGGATATTCCGGCTGCCTCTTCCAGCAATGCCCGCCTGGCGACAGGTTTTGCTGAAATCAGTTCACCAATCCTGCCCTGCCCGACCATTGAAGGGGAATGGGCGCCGGTTGATGCATCGGCAAACAACAACTGAACATCTTTAGCCCGAACTTCCTTGCCATTGATCCGGTATATGGACCCCGCCTCGCGCTCGATGCGCCGGGATACCTGCAATTCATCATCATCATTGAAAGCGGCAGGTGCAGTTCTCGAAGAATTATCGATAAACAGCGATACTTCTGCGGTATTTCTTGATGGTCGTGTACCGGAGCCGGAAAAAATAACATCGTCCATGCCTGAGGCGCGCATATTCTTGTAGGAGCTTTCTCCCATCACCCAGCGCATGGCTTCGACAAGATTGGACTTGCCACAGCCGTTCGGCCCGACCACTCCGGTCAGGCCGTTTTGAACAAGAAATTCCGTGGGTTCAACAAAGGATTTGAAACCGAGGAGCCGCAGTTTGGAAAATATCATTTTCCACCCCGCTTGACGCCAGCAATACAATCGGGAAAAACCGGACCATGGCTGGACATTCCAAGCAACAATTCACCGATACAGATTATCGCAATCTCACAGCGCATCTTCAATGAGCTTGGAAAATTCTTCAACGGATGCAGTTCCTACGTGTTTTTTTCCATCAATAAAGAATGTTGGCGTGCCGGAAACACCATAATCATCTTCTGCCTTGTTTCTGACTGCCAGCACAGTGTCCATAACTTGCTGATTCTTCAAGCAGGCATTGAAAGACTTCTGTGTAAAACCGGCAAGTTTGGAGATATTCAGCAGGATTGGTATCGGGTCTTCAGCTCTGGCCCATTGTGCCTGTTGTTTGAACAGCACATCGATCATCGGAAAATACTTATCATCATCAGCGCAACGTGCCAGCATGAAAGCCGCTATCGAACGCAGATCCTTGGTGGATACCGGAAATTCACGAAAAACCAGCTTTGCTTTTCCCGTTTTGACATACTTCTCCTTGATGTCGGGCAACGTTTTGGCATGGAAAGTGGCGCAATGGCTGCAAGTCATCGATGCATATTCAATTATTGTCACTGGCGCATCAACTGAACCCAGTATGTTTTCATCAGGGGCCAAATTCATCAGATCGCTCAGATCTTCAGCTTTGGCGACAGGTACCAACGGGTTGGAAAGCAGAAATGTTCCGCTGGCAGCAGTCAACAACCCTGCTGTGGATAATAATTTCAAGCTGGCGCGACGATTAAAATTCATGGGAACAAAATCCTGTATGTTTGTTTCGTTTATTCACCATTGTCCGAATTTCCGCAATGGTATTTGTCAAATAATATAAAGGTTTTATCGCCCACTGAAAGTGGACATATTCACCACAATCTACAATTTTCCGTTATCTGTTTCCGGTCCCGAATCTCAGGACTGCTATGTGATACCAAATTAAAGCTGAATGATGGCTGAACACCTTTAATTCCTGTTAATCAACACTTTTTGCCATTACTCCATAACCCAATTTTTCGAGTTTACCTCTCAGCTCGGGATCCTTGATATGGGCAAGAATGGTTTGCAACCGATTTTTTCCATTTTCATCCAATCCACCTTTAGTGTTCAATCCGGCCTTGCGCCTGGAGTTACTGGTCTTTCGAACCGGTTTTTGCACAATTTTCAATTTTGAGATAGCAGCAAATCCGAAAAATACGTTCACCCGTTCACAGATGCGGGATAAATCATGCTGAAAATACAATGCCATGGCCCCTTCACAGGCGACAACCAGTACACCCGGTTTAAAAGGATCATCCTGATGGGCGCGATTGGGCCAATTGATTTTTTCCGGGCGGGTGAAGTCGCAATATTCGTCACCTGCCAACTCCGGCCAGGCATTCAACAAATCGATTGTCATGCCGGAGCGGCGCGATAAAACCGGCTCCATGATCTTGCCGACAACCTCACTCACCTGCCTTGCAGACTTGTGTTTTCGTGGTTTTTTTTTGGCAGGTGTGTACATTTGAACAGATTCGATGCGTTTTTTTGAACACCCAAAGGCTAACATTGAATAACCTTTGTGAGCCCGACAGTAAAGCCACCAATCTTATTGTGGACTGGTATGATACCAATGTACGTCATCTGGCATGGCGAATAAGCCCTGATAAATCACGACAGGATTGTTAACCTGACCCGTATTTTTGTCTGGTTGGCCCGAAAGGATGGAGAGACAGGAATTGAAACATCCCCTGAAATGAAAATTTACTATTGTCTGCTGAATGATCGTGCCAATGTATAAAGCCGGGTAGAGGGCCGGTGAGTTGCGATAGAAGCGGTAATGAAAGAGGCATTACCAAAACCGGTGAAAAAGTAATCACCCGGACACGGAAAAAGGTCGAGGAAAATCAATGACTAGTGAAATAAGACATATCGTATTTGATATTGGACGTGTTTTGATCAACTGGGAGCCGGAACTGGCATTTCTCCAACAGATTCCCGATGCCAGAGAACGCCGGTGGTTTTTGGACAATGTGTGCACTATGGCCTGGAATGTGGAACAGGACCGGGGGCGCAGCTGGAAAGAGGCAGAGGACCTGCTGATTGCCGATTTCCCGGAGCATGAAGACAGTATTCGCACCTACCGCAGAAACTGGTCAATGATGATCCATAGCGAAATTCCGGAAACGGTGACTTTGCTGGAGACGCTTTTGTCCAAGGAACACGATGTAACGATGCTGACCAACTTTGCCACCGATACGCTGGAAATTGCCCGCAATAAGTATGAGTTCCTGAATTCTTCGCGCGGCATAACAGTATCCGGCGAAGTCAGGCTGTTAAAACCTGATATCGAAATATATAAACATCATGCCAGGACATTTGATTTATCGACAGAGCACACTCTGTTTATCGATGACAGCAAAAAAAATGTCGAAGGGGCGATTAACGCGGGATGGAATGCCGTGCAATTCCAGAATGGAAAAACGCTCAAGGCGGACCTTGAGCGTTTTAGTATTGACCACTAGAGCAACTTTCGACCACATTGAAGCATTTGATGGAATAAATCGGTTCACTCGGCCAGGCGCGGTGCGCAGCGCAATATGGCGCATCGGGCAAGCGCCGTAACGACGCCGATGGGCCGATTTATCCCACCCCAGGAAAGGACTATAGTATTGATAACAATGATGAAAGGGGACGGTCGATTTTGCTCGCCACCGTCGTTGGCCTGTGCTTGTGATGCCCCCGTATCATCGCACACAGCCCGCCTAGTTGGCAAACAAAATCGAAGCGGTCAAATGATTCAATGTGGTTGAAAGTTGCTCTAGCTGGAGGACTAAAAGTCTGGTTATATGGTACTGGTTCAGGCGCCGGCAGCGAGTACCGTTTGGCGATAGGTTTTACGTAATGTATCGATAGGCAGCAGTTTTCCGCCCTGCTCGTAGTGCCAGAATGTCCATCCGTTACAGGCATCGAGCTCCTGGACTTTTGCTCCCATTTTGTGAATGGAGGCAGTCTCATCATCGTGTTCGAGTGAACCGTCTATGCGGACTTTGGCTTTCCAGCGTTTTTTGGAATCCTGCAATAATATGCCAGGTTTCAACATGCCTGTTTCAATCAGTGCGCCAAAGGCTACCCGGGGTTCAGCCCGCTTTCCCCTGGTAACGACAAGGGTTGGTCCCGACACCGGCTGTACTGCATCAATACGGGCTGTTGCAGCATCAATATAGTCTTGCTGACGCTCAATTCCGACGAAGTTTCGACCCAGATATTTCGCCACTGCGCCGGTTGTGCCTGTGCCAAAAAATGGATCCAGTACGATGTCGCCGGGTTTGGTGGAAGACATCAGCACCCGGTGTAAAAGTGCTTCGGGTTTTTGCGTCGGATGAACCTTGGAACCTTCGTCATTCTTTAGTCTTTCCCCGCCATTGCAAATGGGAAACAGCCAATCGGAACGCATCTGAATTTCATCATTGGCCATTTTCATGGCGTCATAGTTAAAAGTGTATTTTTTCGCGTTCTGGTCGCGGGAGGCCCAGATCATTGTTTCATGCGCATTGGTAAACCGGCGGCCGCGAAAATTGGGCATCGGATTGGATTTGCGCCAGATAATGTCATTTAACATCCAATAGCCCAAATCCTGTAGAGTTGTACCGACCCTGAAAATATTATGATAGGAGCCGATAACCCAGATGGTACCGTTGGGTTTCAACACCCGACGTGCAGCGATCAACCAGGCGCGGGTAAAAGCGTCATAAGCGGCAAAATCTGAAAACTTGTCCCAGTCATCGTCTACCGCATCAACTTTAGATTGATCCGGGCGATGTAAATTACCCTCAAGCTGGAGATTATAGGGGGGATCTGCGAAAATGGTATCAATGCAATTATCAGGCAGCTTTTCCATTGCGGCGATACAGTCACCCTTGATAATGGAATTCAGCCAACCAGGCTGCGCCGAACCTCCGGCGTTGATTTCAGCCAAACTAATAACACTCATATGCCATCCTACTCAGAACACATTGGACAGATTTACAATTAACGAATTCTTATGGTTACCTAATAGGGTAAATATTGTTTAAACGATTCGAATTTTTCAGGAGATTGAGATGGGCGAAATCAAACTGGTAATATTTGATTGCGATGGGGTATTGATGGATTCTGAATCAATTGCCGCAAAAGCAGAATTGAGTATTTATCGCAAATACGGCCTGAAAATTGAGGCGGAAGAATTTTCACAAAGATTTGCCGGCAGTGCCAGCGTGGATATTCTGAAAGAGCTCGAAACAGAACTCGAACTGCCGGTTTCCGCATCGATGCTGGATGAAATCGTTGAAGCAGTTGATGAACAATGCGGCAAACATGCACCTATGATTTCCGGTGCCGAAATCGTGCTCGACCGGTTTGACCAGCCGCGGTGTATATGCTCCAACTCCCCGCAGCACAGGTTAAAAACGATGCTTGCAAGAGTGGGCCTTTATGACCGGTTTCGTCCATACATTTTTTCTTCGAAGGATTTCGATCCACCCTTAAATAAACCCAAACCGGATGTGTTTCTGAAGGCCCTGAAAGAATTCGACGTTGAAGCAAGTGAAGCAATTGTAGTTGAAGATTCCGTTCACGGAGTTGAAGCTGGAGTTATTGCCGGGTGCAGGGTTATCGGGTTTACCGGGGCATCACACACCTATTCAGGACACAGTGATGCACTTTTATCAGCCGGTGCGGAAACGGCTATCAGACAGCTGCAGGACTTGCCGGCGATTGTTGAAGCATTCGGGAAGTGGGAAAGTATCTCGGATTAATTTATCAGCTGCTTATGTTTCTTTTTAACCGGTTGGTCGGGTACAAAATCTACATTTCATACCCGAACTGGCACATGCCGCTTTCCCTTGGCTTCATTGCGATTTTTCGCCTTTACGGCCAATCAAAGTCGCGAACTCAATACACATCGTGTTGCGTGTTATAGACATTGAATTTACCCGTTGGTGTTATCAGGCGCTTGTCCTTGATCACTTTTTTCAGCTTCAGGGTTTTGTCATCGACAACGACAATGGCAGAAGGTTGGTTCTTTGCATTCCATACGGAAAACCAGATTTCACTTCCCTGCCTGTTGAATTCACCCTGAACGACACGACGCGCACCTTCCTTAATGCCCGACCATTCTCCAATCGGTAACACCGTGTACTCCTTGTCGAGCGCATTGATGTCAAAGACTGCAACAGACTGAGAAGTCTCTTCGTCAGGATTAAGTGGGGTATCGACATAAAGATTAGTCGAGTTGGGATGAGTTTTGATGAACAGTGATCCCCCACCCTGACCTTCCAGGGTTTGAACCAGTTTCCATGCATGTTCTGGATGATTCTTCGGATCAGTACCTATAAGGGCAATTGTTTCATCACCCAGATGACTGGTTGCCCATACATGACCAAATTCCGGATGAATAAAGTTGGCGCCGCGACCAGGATGAGGGGTAGGTCCGGTCTCAACCAGGGCGGCAAGTTTATTTTCCTTTGTATCAACTATGGCCACCTTATTGGAAGCATTTGCTGCCACCAGGAAATAGCGCCCCGAAGAATCGAAACCACCATCATGCAGGAAACGCGCCGCTTCGATTTCCGTGATACTGAGATTCTTGAGGTCAGTATAGTCAACCATCAGAACTTTTCCTGTTTCCTTCACATTAACAACAAATTCAGGCCGGAAATGAGAAGCAACGATGGCCGCCACCCTGGGTTCTGGATGATATTCCTGGGTTCCGACGGTTATACCACGTGTGCCAACGATCTTTTTTGGCTCCAGCGTTGCGCCATCCATAATGACAAATTGCGGCGGCCAATAAGTGCCTGAGATTGCAAGTTTATCTTCCCAGCCTTTGTATTTGGAAGTTTCAACCGATCGTGCTTCGATGCCGGTATCAATTTCGGCCACAGTCGTTGGCGGGTCCATCCAAAGGTCGATGAGGTTGATCTTGGCATCACGACCGGTTGTAAACAGATAGCGACCCGATGCCGACATCCGGGAAATATGCACCGCGTAGCCGGTCTTGATGATCGACTTGATCTCGTAAGTATCCCCGTCAATCAGGGCAATCTCACCACTGTCTCGCAGGGTAACCGAGAACAGGTTTTCCAAATTCCAATCGTTTACTTTTTTGGTTGGACGCTCACTAACCGGAACATGAACCTTCCAGCTGGCCATCATTTCTTTCATGCCAAATTCCGGAGGTGTCGGAATATCCTGCATGACAAAACGCGCCATCACGTCTATCTGATCTTCGTTTAATTCTCCCGATGTGCCCCAACTCGGCATGCCTGCCGGTGAGCCATATGTAATGAAATCTACCAGATGTTCATAACCAAGTTCACGTGTAATCTTGGGAGTAAGAGGTTTGCCTGTAGCGCCCTTGCGTAATACACCATGACAGCCAGCGCAGCGCTGAAAATAAATATCCTTGGCCTGTTTGAACTCCTTTGCCGACATAACTGGAACGCCGGGTTTGGCTCCAGGCTGTTCAAGAGGGATTTTTTCCGAAGGACCGAACGGAAGTTGGCCTTCTTCTTTATGCTTTCCCTGCGCCAAGGCCATCCCGGTAGACAGAACTAGTGCAGACAATGTTGCAGCAAGCACAATAACTTTATTTCTCATAATTTCTCCCTAGTATTGACTATTGATATTTAATACCAAAATATCGTGACACGTCCCCCGCTACTATCACGACATCGCGCCACTACTATCGCTTTTAAAAAGCTCAGCATCATTGACAAATGTCAAGCTTTCCAGGGCGAGTGCGTTGATTACGCCATTGCAAACGCCAGGAAACAAACCTCGGCAATGGAACCAGACCGCTAATACGAAGGGGTAAAACGGGAGCTTGCGGAATGATTTTCCAGGTAAAATTACTGATCAAAACAGTTTATTTGATACCCGAAATTCTAAATTTTTTAGTAAAGCTGAATAATCAGGAAGAAGTGTTTTATACAGAAATTTAAAAACTTCAGATGAATCCGGATAGATTTCCACTTAGAGTATGAACAGCGATAGTGGTTCTGGAGTATTCTATGGCGTGTTGTAGGGCCCTTCATCAAACCCGACCCGGATCAGAATATTCTGTTTATTGGGTTTATCTATATTCACTGCCTCATCGACAAACCGAAATGTCGCAACACTGCGGCCAGGTGTGATGCTTGCGCTGATTTTATGCAATTGGGTATATAAGACATCATTCCCCCTGGTAACGACCACCCTGACCGGCAATTCGACATCTCCGGTTTCCCCGGTAGGACCGTTGATCACCCTGCCGGCAATTCCAACACGCATCGCCAGGGTTTGGGAAAAATAGTTGCACTCACGAACCACCTCCTGAATTGTCGCCTGATAGCGCAATTTCTTTAATGCGTCTTTTGAATCCTTTTTAACCCCTTTGGGATAGACACGCAGGGTTTCGGTTCCGGCGTGAATGGTTGTTTTTGGGCAATAGGCCCGAAGATCAACGGTTTCTTCCACTTCCGACTTTTTTGAGTTGGCAACAGAATCCAGCGCATCAACTGTTCCAGATGACGTGCAAGCTGATAGCCCCAAAATCAGTACGGTTTTTGCCGCGATAATCGGCGTCACGGATTTGATATTCAATCTACTTAACATGCTGTATTTCCCAATTGAGCCAAATTACTCACTATATTCGATAAATTGCGGATAATTCCATCAAGTTTTCCAACAATGTATTGCCTTACCTGTTTGTACCACGCTAAATGACCCATTCCAGCAATAAAGACAATACAAGGGCCTTGGGAAAAGTGAAATATATAAGTACCAGAGGAACAGCACCCGAACTTGGCTTTCAGGATACTGTTATGGCAGGTCTGGCGCGTGATGGAGGGCTATATGTACCCAAATCATGGCCGCAAATTGGCCGTGGTCAAATCCGGCTTATGGCCGGAAAACCCTATACTGAAATTGCCAGGAGCATTCTGGCACCATTTATCGGTAATGAAATCAATTCAGATGATTTGGATCTGATGATCAAAGACGCTTATGCGACATTTCATCATGAAGCGACCGTTCCCCTGGTGCAAATTGCGCCCAATCATTTTGTCGCGGAATTATTCCATGGACCTACCCTGGCTTTCAAAGACGTGGCCATGCAACTGCTGGCACGGCTGATGGATCATATCCTGTCAATCAGAAGCGAACGCGCAACCATTGTTGCTGCAACCTCCGGCGACACCGGAGGGGCAGCGATCGAGGCGTTTCGAGGACGCGATAATGTTGATATTTTCATCCTGTTTCCCCATGGCAAAGTATCGCCTGTTCAACAAAGACAAATGACAACTGTCGATGATGCTAATGTTCATGCGATTGCAATTGATGGTAATTTTGACGATTGTCAGTCTTTGGTGAAAGCCTTATTTAATCACCACTCTTTTCGTGATGAATTCAGGGTTGCAGGCGTCAACTCGATCAACTGGGCAAGAATACTGGCCCAGATAGTCTATTACTTTTCAACAGCAACCTCTTTAGGCAGCCCTGATCGAACCATCTCATTTACGGTTCCGACCGGTAATTTTGGTGATATTTTTGCCGGATTCTGCGCCAAACAGATGGGGCTGCCGATCAAACAACTGGTTATTGCCACCAACCAGAATGATATTCTGACCAGAACACTTGAAAGTGGTCGATATGAGGTATCCGGTGTTAGTCCTTCAACCTCACCTTCGATGGACATCCAGGTGTCGTCGAACTTTGAGCGACTATTGTTTGAAGCCGAAGGAAGAAAAAGTGAAGCCGTGCTGCGGATGATGTCTGGTCTTTCTCAATCGGGTTCGTTTGTTCTGTCCGATCGGGCTCTGGAATATGTTAGAGGATCTTTTGAAGCAGGCCGTAGTGATGAAGAAAAAACTGCCCGAACCATTAAACAGACCTTGTTGAATTCAGACTATCTGCTTGATCCCCACACAGCTGTTGGAGTGGGAGTCAGTAATGATATGAACCTCGAGGGAAGCCCGATGGTGACCCTTTCTACCGCCCACCCGGCCAAGTTTCCCCAGGCGGTTCTGAATGCCAGCGGAATTAGCCCGGCCCTGCCTGATTGGACGGGGGATTTCATGGGACGAGAAGAGAAAATCAACCTGCTTGCCAATGACCAGAGCGAACTGGAAGCCTTCATTCGTAAACATTCAAGAGTCATCTAAACCGACAATTTTTGCCAGACTACAGACAGGAGTATCATGAGCGTTCAAACTACCCGCCTTGCAAACGGTCTAACCGTTGCCACCGAAACCATGAACCATGTTGAAAGTGTTTCAATGGGCGCATGGATCAGATCGGGCTCACGCAATGAAAAAGTATCTGAGCATGGTGTCGCCCACATGCTTGAACATATGGCATTCAAGGGTACCAACGGGCGAACAGCCAGAGAAATTGTTGAGCAGGTAGAAAATGTCGGAGGTGATGTAAATGCTGCCACCAGCCTTGAAACGACATCCTATTATGCCCGGATGCTAAAAGACGATATGGCCCTTGGTGTGGATATTCTGCATGATATTTTGACTAATTCAACGATTGAGGAAAGTGAGCTAAAACGCGAAAAACATGTTGTTTTGCAGGAAATTGGCGCGAGCAAGGATACCCCTGAGGATATGGTCTTTGACCATTTTCAATCTGCTGCATTTCGCAATCAGGCACTTGGCCGTTCAATAATGGGAACCCCTGAATCGGTTACTTCATTTCAAGCCGGTCATCTGCGCGAATATCTGGACGCACACTACCACGGACCCAATATGGTATTGTCTTGTGCGGGAGCGCTGGAACATGATGAATTGTTAAAACTCGCAAGTGACGGGTTTGGCGAGTTTTCCGCCGAGATACCCGAAGAAGCTGAAAGCGCGAAATATATAGGCGGTGAATATCTGGAAAAGCGTGATCTGATGGAAGCCCAGATCGCCATCGGTTTTGAAGGCCGGGCTTATCATGCGCGTGATTTTTATACTTCCCAATTGCTTGCCACAATCATGGGTGGTGGCATGTCTTCCAGGTTGTTTCAGGAGGTTCGCGAGAAACGTGGATTATGCTATTCTGTTTATGCCTTTCACCAGGGATTTTCTGACACCGGCGCTTTCGGCATTCACGCGGCGACGGGGGAAGAAGACATTGAGGAACTGATACCGGTAATCGTTGAAGAACTGAAACACGCAGCACAATCCATAACGCTTGAAGAAACCAACCGAGCACGTGCGCAAATACGCGCACATTTGCTGATGAGTACTGAAAGTCCGACTGCCAGCGCCGCTCAAAATGCGAGCCAGTTACTGTTATATGGACGAATAATTTCCAATGCTGAATTGATGGAGCGATTAAATGCGATTTCCCCCGAACGCATACGAAACCTGGCAGAACGGCTGTTCTTTGATACTACCCCCACCATTGCGGCGGTGGGACCGATTGATGGCATGCCTAACCAGGCACAATTGACAGAAATGCTCAACCACGGCTGAAGCATGGTGTTTTTCAGATTCAACCCTGCCCTTAAACCAATAGATATTCCGGGTGAGGAATTGCAATTAAGAGCACCCGTTCCACAAGACTATCAAGCCTGGAAACAGATTCGAGAATCGAGTCGCGACTTTCTCGAACCATGGGAGCCCAGATGGCCGAAAGATGATTTGACTCGCGTTGGTTACCGGCGCCGTCTAAAACGGTATTCATCCGAGTACGATCTGAAAACCGGAGAAACCTATTTTCTAGTTTGTATTGAAGATAATCTGCCTATTGGTGGTATCTCCATATCCAATATTCGCTATGGAGTGGCACGCACGTGCAATATCGGTTACTGGATGGGTGAGAATTATGCGGCTAAGGGTTATATGGCAAGAGCCGTCAAGGCCATTGCTGAACACATATTTGATGATCTGCAACTCTGTCGAATCGAAGCTGCATGCCTGCCGCACAACCGCCGTTCATCGCGTTTATTAAAGAAAGCCGGCTTCACTCGTGAGGGCCTGCTTCGCAGCTATCTTGAAATTAACGGCGAGCGCCAGGACCATGTGCTTTACAGCCTTCTGAAACTGGACCACAAGACTAAAATAGACAATCTGCAGCGGTAAGCATAATCGACGCAATCAGCATAATTGGCAGCTTTAATTCTGGAATTAGTAACTTTGATATGTTCTAACCGACTAATGCGAGCCATTCGACACAAATACGGTCAAATGACCGATAGTTGCTTGAGCGTGATACGGCTATTGCCTTTCATCATAGTGTTCGCCGCCGGAATTTTTTCATGGATTTTCACCGCCAGTGCGCTGGAACCTGTTGCAGTCAGTCAAAGCAGCGGTGCTCTCGACATAACTGACACAGTCGATTTTTACCTTCAGCAGCAAGATAGTTTGAAAGTATCAACTGCGCCAGATGCCAATGGGGTAGTGCGACGTATTGAAGTACGCTCACGTAGTGGCCGCGAAGATACCAACTGGGCAGTTTTCGTACTCGCCAATACCAGCAATGAACAAATTGATAAACTGATTGTTGCCCCGCATTATCGTATGGTGAATTCCGGTGTGATATGGCCAGATCTGGATTCAGAGCGTATTGTCGCTATCACTCCCAGCGAGGGCTTTTCACTTGAAAAACTCAAAGACAGTGAAGCAGATGTGTTCTTCATTACCCTTGATCCCGGCTCGGTGATAACTTTTGTAGCAGAACAATATACACATCGATTGCCAAAACTTTATTTATGGGATCCCGATGCCTACAAGGATACCGTTAACAGCTTCACGCTATATCGTGGCATTGTGCTGGGAATCTCCGGTTTGCTGGCGGTATTTCTAACAATTTTGTTTGTAGTGAAAGGGTCAGCGCTTTTTCCAGCTACCGCTGCTTTGGCCTGGTCAGTATTGGCCTATATCTGTGTTGATTTCAATTTCTGGAACAAAATTCTCGAAATCGGCACTGCCGCCGAGCCGGTATGGCGGGCAGGATCAGAGGTATTTTTGTCGGCAAGTTTGCTGATATTCCTATACGCCTATTTACGCCTTAATCGCTGGCATTCTCATTTCTCCCTGATCGCAATTGGCTGGATACTCGGACTACTGGTTTTGTCCGGAATTGCTGTGATCACACCAGATATTGCTGCCGGTATCGCACGACTCTCTTTTGTCATAACAACGGCATTCGGTGTATTTGTAATTGTCTGGCTGTCCTACAAACAATATGATCGGGCCATCATGCTGATACCAACATGGATCATGATACTCGCATGGACCGCAGCGGCATGGATGACAATCACTGGCACAATTTCCAATGATGTGGTTCAATCTGCCCTGGCTGGCGGCATGGTACTGATTGTCATGTTACTGGGATTTACAGTCATCCAACATGCTTTTGCGGGCGGGGTTCTGGCACAAGGCCTGGTAAGCGATGTGGAGCGCCAGGCTTTAGCTCTGACAGGGGCCAGCGGCATTGTGTGGGATTGGGATGCCAAGCGTGATGCAATAAGCACCGAGGAAGAAGTTGCCAAAATTCTCAGCCTGCCGATAACCGCACTAAATGGCCCATCCAAGAATTGGTCGGCAATAATTCACCCGAATGATCGTGACCGGTTCAACGCCTCTCTTGAAGCTATAGTGGATCACAAAAGAGGCCGCATCAAACAAACATTTCGCCTTAGAAACGGAGAAGGATACTATCACTGGTTTGAATTACGTGCGCGTCCATTGCTTGATTCTGCCGGTAGCGTAATCAGATGCGTTGGAACAATAAATGATGTAACCACATTCAAAAACTCCGAAGAACGGCTGATGCATGACGCCATTTATGATAATCTGACCGGGTTGGCAAACCGCGAGCTATTTTCAAAACGGCTGAAAACAGTTGCCTATCTGGCCAATAAATCCAAGACAATTCGACCCTCTCTATTCCATATCAATATTGATAACTTCAACCAGGTGAATTCAAAATTTGGCGTCACAGTCGGTGACACATTATTGTTGACAGTTGCTCGTCGGCTTGGGCGTTTACTTATGGAAGGAGATGAACTGGCTCGTATTCAGGGCGACCAGTTTATCTTGATGCTGCTATCTCAAACAGCCCCGGAAAAAATTGCCGGTTTTGCGGATTCCATTCGCCGGGCGATGAACGCTCCTATCCAATTCGCTGAAGAAACCATCAAGTTAAAAGCATCTATCGGGATTGCTAGCTGGACGAAGAAACATAAAGACTCAACACTGTTCATGGAAGATGCCGAGCTTGCAATGGTGCATGCCAAACGATTTGGCGGCAACCGGATAGAACCATTCAGACCAGCATTTCGCGCCAATAAAAGCAAGTCAATTTCTTTGGCTGAAGACCTTGAAAGTGCTATTGATCGACGGGAATTGACTATTCTGTTTCAACCCATTGTCAGATTATCTGATCGAGAAATTGTTGGATATGAGGCACTATCGCGATGGAACCATCCCAATCTGGGGAATATTCCTCCTTCTGAATTTATCGCAATAGCTGAAAACTCAGGTTTGATAAACAGATTGGGTGCCCTGGTTCTAGAACGGTCGGTTTCCGAATTTAGCAAGGTCACCGAGTCAGCTGGAAACAGGAATTTGTTTGTGGCGGTAAATATCTCCAGCCACGAATTACTTCGCCATGACCTGCTGGCCGACATATCCCACGTACTGAAAGAAAACAATTTTTCGTCCAGTCGATTACGCATGGAATTGACCGAAAGCCTTGTCATGCGTAACCCGGAATATTCCTCGGAAGTACTGAAGCGTATCAAATCACTGGGCGTTGGTCTGGCTCTTGATGACTTTGGTACCGGATACTCAAGTCTTGCCTATCTGCTGCGTTTTCCTTTCGATACGATCAAAATTGATAAGGAATTTGTTCAGGCCCACGAACATGAGGACCGATTGGTCGTGCTGGAATCGATCATAGCGTTGGCGCATGGATTGAGACAAAGTCTGGTAGCCGAAGGGGTGGAAACAGAAGCTGATGCTGAAGAGTTGGAGGATCTGGGTTGCGAATATGCACAGGGATACCTATTCGGGGTAGCAGCCCCGGCAGGTGAAATTCTTCCTCTACTGCAGCGGGAGCAATAAGTTCTCGGTGCATTTTCCCGGACGCAATACCATCAGAATATTTCCGTCCCGAATCTAGGCATGTCCGGAATCAGTAGATAAAAGCAGAGGATCAACTCCCAAAATACTCAAAGCCTGTTCGTATTTAAGAGAATTATTTTCAGCGAAAATGACTGAGTTTTCAGCAGGGCAAACCAACCAGCCATTTGAGACTATTTCTTCTTCCAGTTGCCCTGATGCCCAACCTGAGTAGCCAAGTGTCAGGAGAATATCCCTTGGTCCTTTGCCAGTAACAATTGCCCGGAGAATTTCCAGCGTTGCTGTCAGGGAAACATTTTTATCGACCGTCAGGGTAGAATCTCCACTGAATTCCGCAGAATGCAACACAAAACCCCTGCCCGGCTCAACAGGCCCTCCGGAATACAATTGAACTTTTTCGAGATTTGTGACCAGATCATCAACTTCATTCTCGCTGATAATACCCAGTTGTGTGAAAAATTCGATAATTGTTGGCGTGTGCAAAGCGCGATTAATAATAAAACCCATCGCACCTTTCTCTGAGTGGGCACAGATATAAATAACTGATTTTTCAAATCTGGCATCGCCCATGCCAGGCATGGCAATCAAAAACTTACCGTCAAGATAATCACTGCCGTCAAATTGTATGCCTGTTTCTTTCATATGCTCACCATTCACTAAATTATGATAGATGCAGGAGATAATTATGCTGGTTTTTGATACCATAAACTCTAGTATATTGGCATGACAAATTCACCATTCTATAAAATTATTGCCAGTATCCTGATATTCTGGCCATTATTGTTGCTCGGCACCGAATGTGGGGCAAAGATTTCCAAATGGCAGGATTTGGGGGGAGGCCGGGCCAGAATAATCACCATATTTGATCCTGTCGAAGGGATAATAGAAGGGATAATAGAAGTCGAACTTCAGCCAGGCTGGGTGACCTATTGGCGCAATCCTGGCGAATCTGGCATTCCACCACAATTCGATTTCTCCAACTCCAGGGGAATTACAGTCCATCAACCAGCCTTTCCCATCCCGTCTGCCAAGAGCAGCTCAGGTGTAACCTCCGTTGTTTATAAAGACCATGTAGCTTTTCCTTTTACCGGAGTGCCCCTCATATCACCCTTGTCAGGTGAATTGCAGTTGGATTTACTTATGGGAGTGTGTGAAGATATATGCATCCCCGCCATGGCAAGTTTTTCGCAGAATTTGGCGAAACTCAACTATAGTGACCTTGTTTCAAGCAACCTGATTGAGCAGGCGAAGCTGAAACTTCCGATTTCAAAAGTCGATGACACACAATGGCCGCAAATCTTGAATTCAGAATGGAAATCAGCATCGACGATTGCAGTCCGGGTAAAAATCCCCGCATCAGCGGTGAAAATTGAACTATTCACTGAGGGAAAAGAATCCTGGTTTTTCTATCCTGCAAAACTTGCCAGCCGTGAAGGTGGCCTTGCCGTATTTGAGTTGGATATGAACGAAATTCCCAAAGAAGCGGACCTGGCAATCACTCCCCTGCGTTTTACGCTGGCTGTCGATGGTATTGGCAGTGAACGGACAATAATTGTCGGGAATTACAAATAATGCTGTTTAAACCACAGTGCAATTTGTATTTTCATGACTGATACAAAAGGATTGATTTTCTTGACAATTGCAATTGGTGACAAATTTCCCGCCTCTTCATTTAAAGTCATGTCAGAAGACGGCCCAAATGATATTTCTTCCGGTGAAATATTTGCTGGTAAAAGAATAGTGTTATTCGCTCTTCCCGGTGCATTTACTCCAACCTGCCATCGGGACCATCTGCCTGGATACATTGAAAATGTCGAAGTTATAAAATCAAAGGGCATAGATGATGTTTACGTTCTTTCGGTCAACGACATATGGGTTATGAATGAATGGGCAAAATCAGCCAGTGGTTTGGGCAAAATAGGTTTTCTCAGCGATGGCAGCGCCGAAGTAACAACCACTCTGGGCATGGACGTCAATCTTGGACCAGCGGGTATGGGAATACGCTCGAAGCGATATTCAATGTTGCTGGAAGATGAAATTGTGAAAACGCTGAATATTGAAGAAAAACCTGGCCAGGCTGTGAATTCAGGGGCGGCTACCATTCTGCAACAGATATAACCGGAGTCCCTCCGACTGGTACAAATATTCGCTATTAGACCCCTTCTGGTTTACATGGAAGCAAGACGATTCAAGATTTGAAAGGCTCCATCCCGGATCGCGCCAATTCATCGGCTATTTCGTTTTCCTCGTTCCCGGCATGTCCTTTAACCCAATGCCAGGTCACTTGATGACGGTTCATAGCCTTGTGTAGTTCCTGCCATAGATCAACATTTTTAACCGGTTTTCTAGCTGATGTTTTCCAACCATTATTTTTCCAGTTGTGAATCCATTCGGTTATGCCACCCCGCACATACTGAGAATCGGTGTGAAGATCGACATCACAAGGACGTTTGAGCGCATTCAACGCCTCGATAGCAGCTCTCAGTTCCATCCGGTTGTTGGTGGTTTCTTTCTCTCCACCTTTCAACTCACGCTGATTTTTGCCAACCCGCAACAAGGCGCCCCATCCACCGGGTCCCGGGTTTCCAGAACAGGCTCCATCAGTCCATATCTGGATACGCTTACTCACCCGATATTCCCGTGTCCGCATGAGTGAATTCTGGTACCAGCCCATATTCATCTGCGCTCTTTACAGCCTGATGAAATCTCAGTCGGTTCAAATAGACAAGTGGATCATGGGGGGTAACAAGTGCACCAGCGGGCACATTCAACCAGTCATAAATTCGGGTAACCAGAAACCGGATAGATGCTCCGCGACACAAAACCGGCATTGCTTCATATTCTTCCTTCTCCAGCTTGCGCACTGATTGGTATCCCGCCAGCAGAGCCCGAGATTTTTGCAAGTTGAAACCATCGTCTTTTTCAAAGCACCAGGCATTGATGCAAATAGCGAGATCAAAAGCCAGAAGATCATTGGCAGCAAAATAAAAATCTATAAAACCGCTGAGTTCACTACCAAGAAAAAGTACATTGTCAGGGAATAAATCTGCGTGAATAACGCCAGAAGGAAGTTCTGCCGGCCAGTTACAATCCAGGTAACTCAATTCTGTTTCCATTATTTCAGGAAGCTTGTTGTCGATTTCACCGACGCGGCTACCGGAGCGTCGATAAAATTCTCTCCATTTTGACTGGGAAAGTGCATTTTCCAGATACATGGGAAAACTGGCAGTTGCAAGATGCATTCTGGCAAGCATTTGCCCAACTTTTAAACATTGACTTTCCGTTGGAGCGGAGACTGAAACTCCATTCAGAAAGCTGACAATGGCGGCGGGCCTTCCACACAATACAGACAAAGCCTCGTCATTTTTCATCTTAATCGGCTGAGGGCAATTGATAGCATTTTTGGAAAGATGCTCCATCAGTCCAATATAAAATGGCAAGTCTGCTTCCTCCACCATTTGTTCATAAAGTGTCAGAAAAAATTGACCTTTTGATGTTGAGAGAAAGTAGTTTGAATTCTGCACGCCTTCAGCAATGCCCTTCAGCGACTGCAATTCACCAATGTCATAATTGAGAAGATGCCGAGAAACATCCCGATCGGTAATTGCTGTATATACTGCCAAATCAAGATCCACCCACTTTTGAGGAAATGCCTGAATTATCAGATCCGTTAACGAAAGCCATGTCAGATTGATCAAGTTCAATATTCCGCAAATTACGCATTACCATAAACTCCTCATCCTCAATTGCCGCAATTGCAAGTTCCAGTTTCAGTTCATATTTGCTTTGAAATTTTTCGACAATTTCATTAATCAGCACTTCAGGTGCACTCGCACCAGCGGACAGGCCGACGATTTTTGCTTCATCAAGCTTAGCCCAGGGTATCTCATCAACATCACGCACCAACATTGAATTTTTTGCTCCAGTACGTGTTGCCATCTCAACCAGCCGCATCGAGTTTGATGAATTGGGAGACCCAACCACAAAAAAATAATCCGCACCGACAGCAGCTTTTTTAACCGCATTCTGACGATTTGTGGTTGCGTAACAAATCGATTCAGCTGAGGGCGCGGCAATTGATGGGAAACGATACTTGAGCCGGGCAATAATATTGGATGTATCATCAACAGACAATGTGGTTTGGGTAACATATCCCAGTTTATCCCTGTCTATGGGGTCAAATTTTTCAACATCTTCGACTGTTTCAACAAGACTGACCTGATCAGTTGACAACTGGCCCATGGTGCCAATGACTTCCGGGTGTCCATGATGACCTATCAATAATACATGCCTGCCTAGGCGGGTGTGGCGAACCGCCTGTTTGTGGACTTTGGAAACCAGTGGGCAGGTTGCATCCAGATAAACGAAATTCCTGTTTTTGGCATCGGTCGGAACTGATTTAGGTACACCATGAGCGGAAAATATCACGGGTTGACTGGTTTGCGGGATTTCACTGAGTTCCTCAACAAAAACGGCTCCAAGCGTCTTCAGTCCCTCAACCACATAAGTATTGTGAACAATTTCATGGCGTACATATACCGGGGAACCGTATTTTTTCAGAGCCAGCACAACAATCTGGATTGCCCTGTCAACCCCGGCGCAAAAACCACGTGGCCCGCACAGGCGCAATGTCATTATTTGTCTGGGCATCGGGGTAACACTTCAATTGAGGCTTTCAAGATCGCAACACCTTTAATAATCTGTGTCGGGCACCTGTCAAGCGGGCTGGTTTCTTCTGCTGTATAAAAACGCCGAGCCAACCGCAAACAGGGCCAAAGCAAGGCCGTACCAGGTCACGGCATATTGCAAATGGCTGTTTGAAAACTGAACGCGAGTGGTACCGCCAATCGGATAACCGCCTTCAATTTCAGTTTCACCCTGATCAATCATGAAAGGAAGCACCTGGCGGTCGGTGTTCGCACTGGCAATTGTCGCCATTTGATCATGGCTTTTCCAGAAAAATTCCCGTTTCTGCAGCGAATTGTCGGGAATGAGGCTGTTTGGCTTACCCATTACGGGATTTCGCGCAAGACCGATCACCTCGACCTGCCCCTCAATCTGACCTGACCTGCGATTTTCCCGGTTTTTTAGCCGAAATGGGACAAATCCCCGGTTGAGCAGCACAATTCGGTTATCTTGCAAAATTAGCGGTGTAATGATGTTCCAGCCAGATTGCCCATTTAATGTATTGAAATAATACATTTCGCGTTGGTGATCATAATTGCCTTGAAGACTTGTCGGAAAATAATTGACATCATGTTGCCGCTGCCACAACAATTCTATCTGCTCCAGAGATCTGGGGTCACTATTCATCCTTGCATTGATACGGGCGATCAAATCCTCTTTCCACCTCAGGCGATTCACCTGCCACGACCCTAAAGCTGCCAGGACTGCCATCACTGAGGTCATGGTTAAAATAATTATGATAGTTGATCTGCGCATCAATCAGTCTTTCTCAATTACCACATTTTGCTGCGCGCCGGATTGATATTGCAATGCGATCATCAGTGCTTTGGTAAACCGGAGGGCCCAAAGGCAGGCAATAATGACCGTTGGAATCCATAATAGTGCATGCATCCACAACGAGGGATGAAAATCTGTTTCGACAATCAGTGCCAGTCCCAATATCAGGAATCCCAGAATCAAGATTACAAAAACTGCAGGCCCATCGCCGGAATCGATAAACGAATAGTCCAACTCGCAGGCGCCGCATTTGTCCGCAGGCTTTAGAACCGATTTATATAGCCTGCCCTTTCCGCAACGCGGACAGGCAGCTTTTATCCCGGCCTGCAAAGGGGATATGGCAGATTTCACCATTCGAATTGCTTTGACATGTCTATGTTCTATCCAAAAATAATGGGGCAGTTATCAAAAACCGCCCCATCAGAACTTTTACTACTACTCTTCCTCGCACATATTCAAGACTAATGCGCTATAGCGGCCCCCCATGAAGCCCAGACATAGACCGAAAAGAACAGAAATAACCAGACTACATCAACAAAATGCCAGTACCAGGCTGCGGCTTCAAAACCGAAGTGCTGTTCGGGTTTGAAATGCCCGGCCATTGCTCGCAGCAGGCAAACCGTGAGGAACACCGTCCCGATCAGCACATGGAAACCATGAAAACCTGTCGCCATGAAGAATGTTGCTCCATAGATGGATTCTGAAAATGTGAACGGGGCGTGAGCATATTCGTAAGCCTGGACGAAAGTGAACAAGACGCCAAGTGCTATGGTGATGAACAACATCAGTTTCAGCATGCCGCGCTGATTGTGAACCAGGGCATGGTGTGCCCAGGCAACCGTGGTACCTGACAACAACAGGATTACGGTATTGAACAATGGCAGATGATATGGATCAAGCACCTCAATACCCACCGGTGGCCAGTGACCACCGGTATGTTCTGCCCGGGCAAATTGTGCCGCCTCGCCGGCAAATAGACTGGCATCAAAAAATGCCCAGAACCAGGCAACGAAAAACATCACCTCGGATGCAATAAACATGATCATGCCATAGCGCAGATGCAGGGATACCACTCTCGTGTGATCACCATTGTCAGCTTCTTTGATAGTATCGGCCCACCAGGCATACATTGTGTAAAGAACAATAATGAGACCAATATAAAACAGCCATGGATTAGCGATATCAACACTGCCGAAACTGAAAGATTCTTCTTGCAGATAACGCATATATGCAACGCCACCTAGGGCCATTATCAGACCGCCTATGCTGCCGATCAGCGGCCATGGGCTAGGATCAACGATATGATAATCGTGGTTTTTTACGTGGGCATCAGCCATATTTTTGCTCCGGTTATTTCTATTGCCAACACAGTGCTGACAACACGTAATTCAGTTTATCTAGTTCAGTGCCTTTTTTCTGTCTCGATCTTTCACCAATGCTACAGGAGTTTTAGAATCCTCATCGCGAAACATCGTATATGACAACGTAATTGTCTTAAGATTTTTCATAATCTCCTCATTGTCCATTTCCGGGTCAACATAGAAGATTACCGGCATGTCGATTTTCTCGCCTGGTTTTAATGTTGTTTCGGTAAAACAGAAACATTCTATCTTGTTAAAAAAGACTCCTGCATGTTGCGGTGTAACATTAAATGTTGCCGTGCCGGAAATTGTCTCATCTGTCAGGTTTTCAGCAATATACGAAATTTGTTTTTGCTCGCCGAGTTTAATTGTCACCTGGCGTTCACCTGGTTCAAATTTCCATTTCACTCCACTGGCAACATTTGCATCAAACCGGATAGTGATTTCCCGGTTAAGCACGGGTATGCCTGCCAGCACTTCCGAACGTTGGGTAGTCCCCCCATAACCGGTAACCTGGCAAAATATCTGATACAATGGTACCGCAGCATAGGCCATTCCTGCCATACCTGCGGCCAGACAGACACAGGCCAATACAATGCGACGATTAGCGCGTTCTGAATTGGATTGTATTGCCGGTTTTGTCATCGTTTCAATTGCCTCATTCATATTTCCGCTTTGTTTGTATTCTCAAAGTGTACGCTCTAAAACTACCGGGCCAAATTTTAATACCGTGACAAAATAGAAAACGACGACCAACAGTCCAAGCAACAACGCAATTGCTATATTTCTCGCTCGCCTGGCTTTCTTTTGTTTGTCATTCAATTCAATACGCTCATCTTCCACTCTGGTGACCTTTATAACAATATTGTCCATAAGGCCTCGCCCAACAAAGTGGCAAATAGCGCAAACAGATAAATAATCGAGAAAACGAACAATTTCTTTGCGGGCTTCATTTCATCATCGCTGGGTGACATACGCAAAACACCAAATGCAAAATAAACAAATGCCATACCAAAGACAACGGAAACCATAGCATAGGTGATTCCGCCAAAACCTAAAACCCAGGGTAAAACACCGACAATTGCCAGGGCAATCGAATAGCCGAATATCTGATTCTGGGTCGAACGATTTCCCGCTACAATAGGCATCATCGGAATACCTGCCTTTTTGTAGTCATCAGATCTGAAAAGAGCCAGAGACCAGAAATGGGGTGGTGTCCAAACAAATATGATGGCGAACAGGATGATGCTCTCAATACCAATTGAATTGGTCACGGCAACCCATCCGATCACCGGAGGAAAGGCTCCTGCTGCCCCGCCAATAACTATATTTTGCGGTGTCGAGCGTTTAAGCCAGTGAGAATAGACTATCACATAAAAGAAAATGGTGAACGCCAGCAACGATGCTGAAAGCCAGTTGACCAGAACCCCCAGTATCATCACTGACATGAATGCCATAAATATCCCGAATGTCAGGGCAGAAACGGGGGCCACAATTCCAGCAGGTATTGGACGGTTGGAAGTGCGAGACATGATTGCGTCGATATCGGCATCATACCACATATTCAGAGCTCCGGCTGCGCCGGCGCCAACAGCAATCGCGCTTATGGCAACCAATGCAATAAAGGGATGTATATTCCCCGGAGCCATGATCAAACCAACAAAAGCAGTGAATACTACCAGTGACATGACACGTGGTTTTAGCAGTACGAAATAGTCATGAGGCATGGCAAGTGAACCGGCAAACTCACGTTGCTTACCGGTTCTTGACAACCCGATATCCGACTCTGTCTCGATATTGTCAGCGATGCTCATCACTATTCCGTCAATAATGGGAAGGCTCAAAATTTGAACCTTCCATTTCGTTACTTAATTTGAGGAAGAGTTTCCCACTGGTGATATGGTGGAGGTGAAGACAATTGCCACTCCAGCGTATTTGCTCCCTCGCCCCATGGATTATCTCCGGCCGGGCGTTTTTTCATGAATGCCTCCACAATACCATAAATGAAAACCAACACTGCAAAAGCTGAAAGATAAGATCCCATCGATGAGACTAAATTCCACCCGGCAAACGCTTCAGGATAATCGGCAATACGTCTGGGCATGCCCGCAATACCGGCAAAATGCTGGGGGAAGAAGACCAGGTTAACGCCAATGAAAGCAAGCCAGAAATGCGATTTTGCAATAAAGGAGTTATACATATATCCCGACATTTTCGGGAACCAGTAATACCAGCCGGCAAATATACCGAAAGTTGCTCCCAGAGACATCGTATAATGGAAATGGGCAACAACATAATATGTATCATGAAACGCCCGGTCCAGACCGGCATTGGCGAGCTGCACACCAGTAACTCCGCCCAGTGTAAACAGGAAAATGAAACCTATTGCCCAAATCATTGGGGTTCGGAAGGTAATTGAACCTCCCCACATCGTGGCAATCCATGAGAAAATTTTCACACCGGTTGGAACGGCAATTACCATGGTAGCGAAGACAAAATAACGTTGAGTATTGAGCGACAAACCAACCGTATACATATGGTGCGCCCATACGATAAACCCTACCGCGCCAATGGCAATCATCGCGAATGCCATTCCCATATAGCCAAAAATCGGTTTTCGCGAGAATGTTGATACGATATGGCTGATAATTCCAAACGCTGGCAATATCAGCACATAGACTTCCGGATGACCAAAGAACCAGAACAAATGCTGGAATAACAAGGGATCACCACCACCTTCGGGTGTGAAAAATGTCGTACCAAAATTGCGGTCAGTCAACAGCATCGTGATACCGCCAGCCAATACCGGCAGGGACAAAAGCAGCAGGAATACTGTGATTAAAATGGACCAGGCAAATAACGGCATCTTGAACATCGTCATGCCAGGAGCACGCATATTGAATATTGTGGTGATGAAATTGATTGCGCCCAGTATTGATGATGCACCAGCCAGGTGAACCGCCAAAATGGCCAAATCCATTGCCGGACCCGGTTGCGCTGTTGTTGACAACGGAGGATAGATCGTCCAGCCACCGCCAACACCATTGGCTCCCGCGGGCCCTTCAACGAACATCGACAATACCAGCAAAATTACAGCGGGAGGAAGCAGCCAGAATGATATGTTGTTCATTCGTGGAAAGGCCATATCAGGTGCTCCGATCATAATCGGTACCATCCAGTTGCCCAACCCACCAATAAGTGCCGGCATCACCATGAAGAAGACCATGATCAAGCCGTGCGCGGTGGTAAATACATTAAACAGGTGTGGGTCACCGAATATCTGCATACCCGGTGCCCGTAATTCCATACGCATGACGACGGATAAAAGACCGCCAATAATGCCCATTACTATAGCAAATATCAGATAAAGTGTGCCGATATCCTTATGATTGGTTGACATGAACCAACGCGTGAAAAAGGATGGCTTATGGTCGTGTGCGTCGTGTATCGCAGCGCTAGCCATTTTATTAATGCTCCTAGATAATTATTGTTTTGCGGCAATTCTGATCGATGCATCAGCACCATTTACAGAAGCCATAAGCGCTTTATTTGCCGCATCGATATCCTCGATCGCGGCAGCTTTCCAGGCCGTGAACTGTTCCTCGGAAACTACGCGGACTGCAATAGGCATAAAACCATGATCCCTGCCGCAAAGTTCAGAACATTGCCCGTAAAACAAGCCTTCGCGATCGGCTTTAAACCAGGTTTCATTCATGCGACCTGGTACTCCATCTATTTTTATCCCCAGCGCAGGCACCGCGAATGCATGAATAACATCGGCCGCGGTCACCAATACCCGCACAGTTTTGCCAACCGGAACGACCAGTTCGTTATCTACAGCCAAAAGATAGGGATATTTGTCCTCGTCACTCTTGCCATATTCTTCGCGTTCCTCTTTCGCCGTATCCGGATCGGAATATTTTTCACGGCCAATGAGAACTGAATCGAAAGACAAATCATCTTCATCCTGATATTCATATCCCCAGTACCACTGACTACCGGTGGCTTTTATCGTCATATCAGGCTCGGCCTTGGGGTCAATCTGCCGATTGAGCAGATCGAAAGACGGTATCGCGATCATCACAAGAATAATAATTGGTA
>JAAEMP010000012.1 GCA_024225445.1 Hyphomicrobiales bacterium
AATTCACAATTATGATTTGAAATGATCCAGGGGCGAAAGCAGTTTGATTTAATTTTGTTTTGCGATGCAATTTACGGGCGAGTTCGTCAGGTGGGTATCAATTCATAAATGAATAGGGAGTTTCCCCGCTGCATTGAGCTTTGCGCGTGTGCCAAGGCTGCAATCGGTGGTCGACATCAACTCCCGGTGCTGCCAGGAAAGGTTTGGTTGGTAAAATAATGTCAGAAGATGAGTCTGAAATAATTTATCCAGAAATGCTGGAATATGCATGGGTCAAGGACATAGATTGCTACATCAAATTTGAAAATGGGGTAGGACACTCGTAACATGCAGATGTTGGAATCTGAAGATGTACTTTTCATTCTTAAAATAATCTTTTTGATGATCGCTTGCTTTGCCGTCTCCGCTCGTTTCTTTAGGCAGCTAGATACATGGGATTGGTTTGTAGTTTATTTCGGCTTGGGAACGCTGGTTGTCGATTTAATTCGTCCTGTCTTTTACCCCCCCGGTTTTTTGCAGATCATTTCAAATACGACCACCAACCCGGAGGCCGTATTCATGACAGTAATTTACCCTCCATTTGGATGGCTAAATCTTTTTGGTGCAGTTCTTTGTTTTTATTTCCGCAAGAAAAAGAAACAGTTTGGTTACAAGCTGGGGATCGGATTGATTGCAATAGGTGCGCTTCTCTCTGGCTTTACATTTATAGTGGCTGTAAGCTCTTGATTTTGAACATAAAATTTCATAGTGTTGGAGATTCACATGACAAACTACTCAGAAGAAATATTTGACACCGTTGGAGATAATGCAGGGTGGATTAACAACGTTGCTCCAATTATCGGCGTTGATCCGGTCGGCGTGGCAGCAGCTCTTGCAGAAGAAATCTATTTACGCTCTCCTGCACTAGTGAAATTGGGAATCTTTTGAATGACCTTGCTGATTATCGGGCATCATCACATCAGAAACATTGAGTGCCACCAGATCACTGCCTCGAAGGCTTGAATCGATGGTCAGAGAAAACATCGCCATATCGAGAATATTACCCCTTTGAGAAAGTACCATACGAATGATCTGTACTTGATCAGAAGAAAGGGGCGGCTTTCTGCTGATAATTTTCCCCTTGTTCCATAGGTTGTCTTTTTGGGTGATTTTATTGTTCATAATGGCCGGATTATTGACTCACCAATTCAAAACTATCAGCATAATTTCCCCAGCCAGTGATTTTCAGCAAGATTTGTCAATACGTGGTATGCTTGTTTGTCGTTGAACAGACACATACAGATGAATTACAATGTCGGTATTTACCGAGAAAAGATGTGGAGCAATACGATGGGTGGACGGAAATTCATATTACGCGATTGTATTGGCTGGGGCGTTGCCCTTTGGTTTATCGGTTACCTGCTTGGCTTCCTGTTCTTTGCTTTTGTACCAGCCGATGCAATCGGCTGGTATATCATGCCTATTGGAACCGCAATAACCTTATTTGTTCTGTGGAAATGGGTGCAAGTTGAGGCGGTCGGCAATGCCTTGCTGCTCGGGGCGGTATGGTCCGCTATCGCAATCGCCCTTGACTATGTGTTTATATTAAAACTCCTGAATCCGCCTGACGGATATTACAAACTTGATGTCTATATCTACTATTTCCTGACGCTTGCACTACCGCCTGCGGTAGTCTGGTTTCGACGCAGAAATACGATGGAATTAAGGTGACAGATTACACTTGATTATTCACCCTTGCTTTGATGTCGGGCTCGCCTTCTTGTAATCCCGGTTGTATTTAATGCAATTAGAGTGAACTGTCGCCCACCCGAATGCCAAAGACATGGCCTTATCTAGATTATGGTATTCTGGAGCCGGATAATTGCGAACGGGAAGTATAACCAGTGGCCATGGGCAGAAAAACTGGATGTTTGCCGGCTCCGAGCGTGGTGGAAAAGCCGTGGCCTTCGCATTAATTGAGACACTTAGCCGAATCGCAGATCACAAGATCAATCGTATTGACGAGTTGTTGGCGAATAATTATCCTGCAGATGAACAACCACAGGGGCGCATGCCATCAATTAAAACTACTTTTTTGACAGTAGTCGGTATATGATAGTGCCCAGTTCCAGAAGGAAAAAGTTTTGAGAAAACAACGCAATCAAGCCTTTCAAGGTGATACATGAGGCTGACAAATTTTACAGACTACGCTCTGAGGATATTGCTCTACATGGCAGCACATAATGACCGGTTGACGACGATTGCAGAGATCCAACAGGCGTTTGATGTATCAAAAGGCCATCTGATGAAGATCGTGCATCTGCTGGCGACCGAAGGATATCTGCATACTGTTCGCGGTAGATCTGGAGGCACTAGACTCGGGATGAAACCAGAGGAGATTAATCTCGGGGAGTTGGTTCGTCTGACCGAACCTGATTTTCTACTGGTTGAATGCCTTGGTCATAACAGCCAATGCGTCATCACGCACTCCTGCAAGATACCTGGACCTCTTAACAAAGCGATGGATTCCTTTATGGAAACGCTAGACAGCTACACACTCAAAGACATGATGATTTCGCAGTCCAGCTTTGGCGAGGCTCTTGTTCAGATGTTTCCGCAACGAGGTCCTGAATTTCTAATTAACGTTGTAGAGACCTGAAATTTCAAAAATGCCAGATGGCGGAAGAGTGAAGTATTTGTTTTCTCTTTTTTCCTGCCGTATAGTTGCTGGATGGTTGTTCAGTAATATTTCTCATCACAGTTGTGATTTTTGGCGTTAGCCTAAATTTTATGAAGCCGTCTAGAGCCTATCAGATTTAGATTGAATCATTTGACTTGTTTTTATCCCCGCGGGCAAGGCATGCTTTGCGCAGTGGTCTTATACGACCATAAGCGAAGTATAACGCAGTCCAGCGGGTGTGAAAAACAAGCCTTCGCCATATTCCTGGGGGCCCAAATCAGCCCCCAGAATCTTATTGGGGCTGCGTTGCGAACCTTGCCCGATATACATGTCGCCCAGATAGATTTTGGGGGTCCGGGCCTAGCGGGGTGCACTGATTTGGCTCGGTCGGGGGGTGCGACCTAGAGGGGGGGTGTGGCTGGGCGACAGGGTTCGGGGTGCGCGGAAGCGGAGCCGTCTGACCTGCAGTA
>JAAEMP010000013.1 GCA_024225445.1 Hyphomicrobiales bacterium
CCAGGCCGAACCGCGCCAAACCAGTAATCCACCCAGAGTAACGATGAAAGCAGGAATCCCCAGATAGGCGATCAGGAACCCGTGAAAGGCACCGACAGTTGCTCCAAACAAAATGCCAATACTGACGGTAATAATCCAGATCGCTGGATGCTCGAAACCGATCAATGGTGGGAGTATCCAGACTTGAATCACGCCCATAATCATCGCTGTTATGCCAAGCAGAGAACCGGCTGACAAATCAATGTGCCGGGTGACAATGATCAACACCATTCCTGTTGCCATCACGGCAATTGAAGAAGTCTGAACCGACAGGTTCCACAAGTTTCGGGGTGTCAGGAACGCACCATAGCCATTGAATATCTGACCGTAATAATGAAAACCGACCCATATCAATACTAATGCGCCGATCATTCCAAGCATTCTTGTGTCGACTTCTGTAGCTCTCAGGAACCGTACCAGTGCACTGTCCACCGGTGCACTGTCTGTGGATGAGTTATCCCCTTGAGCAGCCGTAATCGGCTCGCTGGATTTCTCCTGACTTGCTGCCTCGTTCGCCATGATATTCCCCTGTCTGTATGGGTTCCCCTAAAAGCGACAATAGCGCTTTGAATTCAGGATAGTAAAAGAAAGACCGCGCCTTTTAAAGTGAAGCGCGGTCTTTTTTGGTCCGTGACCTTGACTTATTGGCTAATCAACAGCCGTCAGCTGCTCCAGCCGCTACACCTTTGCATGCAGTGGCCTTGTCAATCCAGCCGGCATTAATCACTGCGCTGATATTACCTTTGGTAATCGGAGTGGGCGCCAACAGGATTGAATTAACTTCAACACCGCGTTTGCCGCCGGAGAATGGAGCAACGCCTGGTACGTCAGTCATTTTGCCACCGTTTGACAAAATCAGTGCAGCCTCTGCTGCCACTTTACCCAATGCACGGGAGTCTTTCCACACGGATACCAGTTGAGTGCCAAGTGCCACACGATTGATCGCCGCAAGGTCGCCGTCCTGTCCTGTGACCGGTACGCTACCAGCCATACCCTGGGCGGTAAGTGCCGCTACAACACCGCCGGCCATTCCATCATTTTCAGATATGACAGCATCGACATTATTGTTTGTGGCGGTCAGGATTTGCTCCATATTGCGCTGGGCATTTTCAGGTTTCCAGCCATCAGTGAATGCTTCGCCGACATTTTTGATTTTGCCTGAATCCATGTTTGGTTTCAGAACTTCCATGATGCCTTCAAACAGGAAAGTCGCGTTTGGATCACCCTGGTCACCTTTGATAAAAGCAAAATTACCTGAATCTTTCACCTTCAGCATTTCTTTTGCCATCAGCCGGCCAACGCCAACATTGTCAAAAGTAATGTAAAGGGAATCCTTGTGTTCAATCTGAACATCATAAGCGATCATTGGAATGCCTTCCGCAGCCGCTTTGTCGACTGCAGGAAGAATGGCTTCAGAATCAAACGGTACGATCATGATCACGTCAGCACCCTGGGCAATCAATGATTCAACATCAGTCAGCTGTTTGGCAGCAGATCCCTGGGCATCAGCAGAAATGTATCTGTCACCATTGGCTTCAACAATATTTTTGATAACCGCTTCATCACGTTTCCAGCGCTCTTCCTGGAAAACTTTCCAGGATACAGCAATTGTCTTGTCTTTTGCCTGAACGGCAGTGCTGAGCGCACCGGTAAATGCCGTCGTGGCAATGGCGCCGGCCAGCAGCGCTCCAAATAGTTTCTTCATGCGTATTCTCCCTATGCGATAGTGGCCACAAAAATTTGTGTGCGTTTGTTAAGTTCACATATTCGTCAACCAAATTTGCATCGATTGCGAATAATCTGCCAGTCAACGCCTCTTTAATTTGAGGTGTAAAAAAAATAGTGACTCAAGAATGCATTTGTGTCAACTTGTATTTTGGAGCACCAAATGAATGTAATAAGCCAACTCGACGATATCCGTCGCCAGAACAGGGTAAAAATCCTTTCCTGTTTGCGGGCCAACGGCGGTATGTCGCGCACGGAGATTGCCAGTAAAACAGGGCTGAGTGCTGCAACGGTTACTACCATCACAGCGGATATGTTGACCGACGGAATCTTGCTGCGGGCCGATGAGCCGGTTGATCCTGCCGGCGGCCGCGGCCGACCCAGGGTCAAATTATATTTCAATGCGCAATTCGCCTGTATCGGGGTCATTATCCTGCGCTTGAACCAGATATTTGTATCTGTTGTCGACTATTGTGGAAACACAATTTACCAAGACGAAGTTTCTATAGTCACGACATCAATGTCGACAACCCGGTTATTGACAGCATTAACAGATGCATTGCAGGCTGGACTGAATAACATTCCCGATGCCAAAATAAATTTGAAGCATGTGGGAGTTTGCGTTCAGGGCACTACGGATGTCTCTGGCACGACGATGTTGTGGTCACCGGTAATTGAACCAAGAAATGTTCCTGTCAGTCAGTACCTGAGTGCAAAATTTGGGGTATCCGTCAGCGTACACAATGATTGTAATATCATCGCCAAAGCTTTGCGTTACAATGAGCCTGAAATATTTCAGGATGACTTTGCTGCGGTACTTTTGTCTCAGGGTATTGGTATTGGTCTTTTTCAGAATGGAGAGTTGGTCCAGGGGCGCAATTCCTCGGGAACAGAATTTGGTCATATGACCTATATGCCCGAAGGCGCCTTGTGCCGTTGCGGACGTCATGGCTGTATCGAGGCCTATGCCGGAGGTTATGGAATAATCAGGAATGCCAAGAACGAGGATCCATGTTCTTCTCCCCAGAACGATATCAAAACCGAAGAAATGGACAATATCCTGGCGCTGGCGAGCGCCGGTGATCCGAGCGCATTACGTTCTTTTAGACAAGCGGGCACTGCAATAGGGACCGGTTTGGCAAATTTGTTTGCGCTAATTGATCCATTTCCTGTAGCAATTGTCGGTGTTGGTGCAAAAGCCCAGGATCATCTGGAACATTCGATCAGAAAATCAATCGGCCAATCCAATATGCACAGTGACAAGATAGAAATCCCAATATTGTTTTATCAGGACGAAAATCCATTTATACGAGAAGGCGGAGCTCTGACTGCACTAATTGAAGTGGACAAGTATCTTTCCGGCAACCAAAACCGCAAAAAGGCGATCGAAATTGTTCAATAGCAAAAGTCATTTTTTTAAAGAATTTGAGATGAAATCACGACCTGCCTCAAAAACCAATGCGCGACAAAGTGGCAGGAAATTTGCTGTGTTTGTGATCAATGCGTCTTTGATTGTAGCAGCGGCATTGCCATATTCGCACGCCGGTGGAATTTCTGACAAGCCATGGTCAGAAAAGGCAATCACCGATCATGTCCAGCAATCCCGATTGACCGGTATCCTGACAACGCAAGAATTGAATTTACTGGCAGCAAAAGGCAAAAAATTATTTGATGCAAAATTCACTGTACTCGACGGAGCGGGCAGACCCCTGGCTACGCATGCAATAATTCCTACAAAACGAAAGCGTCCGATACAGAAGGCTTTCAACCGGATATCAGGTCCTGATGCGAATTCCTGCGCCAGCTGTCACAATCAGCCCGTGACGGGTGGTGCGGGAGATTTTAACCTCAATGTTTTTTCATCTGAAGGTTTTACCGGACAGGGTTCGGATTCTACTGATCCGCAATTTTCCAATGAGCGAAATACCAATCATATTTTCGGAGCCGGATTGATAGAATTATTGGCCAGGGAGATGACGGCGGAACTGCAGGAATTGCGCAGGAAAGTGCTGATCGATACCCGAAATAGTGGGCAAAGCCAAACCGTAAGATTGATTACCAAAGGGGTCGATTTCGGCAACCTCACCGCATCTGCCGATGGCTTGGTCGATCTGTCTGAAATCCAGGGTATTGATACAGATCTGGTGATCAGGCCATTTTCGCAGAAAGGTGTCATCACCTCGCTGCGACAATTTACGATCAATGCACTAAATCAGCATCACGGCATGCAGGCTATGGAACGATTCGGTCAGCGCTGGACCGCAGAAGCCGATTTTGATGGTGATGGTCTGCCCAATGAAGTCACCGCCGGCGACATCTCCGCGCTTGTCGCGTGGCAGGCGACATTGGCCCCACCGGTAGTATTCAAACCTGAAAAACAGAATTGGCAGCAGGCATCTGCAAAAGGCATGAAATTGTTTGGCAAACTTGAATGTACAAACTGCCATTTGCCTTCGCTGCCGTTGGACAGCCTCAAATTCGCAGATCCGGGCCCCCTGGATGCAGCCGGTACCTTGCGTCAGAGCGATTCCAGTACACAGGCGATCTATGATTTGGCAAAAACTGAATGGGCAGCCAGTCTGCCGCGAAATGCAGATGGCCAGGTTGTTGTGCCATTATTTGGCGATCTGAAACGCCATGTGATGAGTGACGGCGAAGTAAACAAACTGGGAAATGAACTGTTATCGCAAAGATTTGTTGCCCGTAATGAATTTATCACCGCAGAATTGTGGGGTATTGCCTCAACCATGCCTTACGGTCATCGCGGTGACATGACTACACTGGACGAGGTTATAACTGCCCATGGTGGTGAAGCGCGTTTAAGCCGGGACAGGTATGTCACTCTGTCAGAGCAGGATCGTCTCGACATTATTGCCTACCTGAAAACCATGGTGATCAAGCAATGAGTATTTTCAAACTTCAATACATGGCAGCCAGCCGCAATTTTTTGCCGCGAAAGAATAGAAAAATGATACCAGATATTGTTTCCATGGTCATTGGGGCAGGCCTGATCATAACTGTATGCTCAACATCCCGGGCGAACGAAAACATGACCAATCCGAATTTCTCTGATATTCCACAAATGCAGGAACAGTCAGACAAGGCCGGTATTTCTCATGTCTATGATGGTCCATGGGAGTTTTTTGTTGGCGGTGGCGCTTCAGCTATGGATTGCAATGGAGACAGGCGTCCCGACCTTGCCATGGCCGGCGGCACTAATCCCCTGCAATTGTTTGTCAACAAAAGTTCAACGGGAGGCGTGCTCAGTTTTGAAGCCAGGAAACTGGAAATAGATGCAGAAGATTTACTCAATGTATTGGGAATTTACGCTCTCGATATCGACAATGATGATCACACCGATCTGGTATTGTTGCGGCTTGGCCGGAATATTATCCTGAAAGGCGGACCTGATTGCGCATTTACCAGGGCAAATGAATTATTTGCCATTGAGGGCGGCAATGCCTGGACAACATCATTTGCAGCCACTTTCGAGAAGCAGGTAAAATTCCCCACCCTGGCATTTGGCAATTATGTTGATCGCGATGCTCCAGGATCTCCCTGGGGAACCTGCCATGACAATGTATTGCTTCGCCCTGGTAAGGCAGAAGCTCCTGATTATTCCAGCCCCACCAGCCTCACACCCGGCTATTGTACGCTTTCCATGTTGTTTACCGACTGGAATAAATCCGGAACGCCTTCCCTGCGCGTCTCCAACGACCGGCAATATTATCGCGGTGGGGAAGAGCAGTTATGGCACATCAACAAACACCAGCCACCCAGGCTCTATTCACGTGAAGACGGCTGGCAGCATTTGACAATCTGGGGAATGGGGATCGCCGAAGCGGATATAGATGGCGATGGATTTCCTGAATATGCCCTGACATCAATGGGGGATACCAAATTGCAATCCCTTGATCCGCAGGCCAATGGCCTGCCGGTCTATACTGATATTGCCTGGGAACGCGGCGCCACAGCTCACAGACCCTATACAGGAACCGACCTTAATCCTTCCACCGGCTGGCATTCACAATTTGAAGACTTCAACAATGATGGGATACTTGATCTTTTCATTGCCAAGGGGAATGTTGAAAAAATGCCGGATTTTGCCAATTTTGATCCCGACAACATGATGCTTGGCCAGCCCACCGGTAAATTTGTCGAAGTGGGAGAGCAATCAGGAATTGCACTCGCCACCAAAGGCAGAGGAGCTGTGATCACTGATTTTAATATGGACGGAATGCTGGATCTGGTAGTTGTCAATCGAAGTGGCCCCGCCAGTGTGTTCAGAAATGTCGGTGCCAGGAATGAAGAAAATACCGATAAGTCAAAGTCCATGGGAAATTGGTTGCAGATTGAATTGCAGCAGGATGGACCCAACCGAGATGCTGTTGGTGCCCTGATATCGATCAAATCCGGGAATAATGACAGATCAAGACGTATCAATATTGGCGGTGGCCATGCTTCGGGTAGTCTCGGCTTTGTTCATGTTGGTCTGGGAGTAGCCGAGCGTGCGATGATCAGGATCAAGTGGCCTGACGGCTCCTGGAGTTCCACCTATCGTGTTTTTGCCAATCAGTTTGTTGTCATCAAGAGGGATGATGTTGTTCCCAGGTACTGGTTTCCGCAATGAATGTGATTTATCCGCTATAATATGAATATCTGGGACACGATCTGCTATTCGTTGGTTTTTTGGCAATTGCCGGAATATTCGGATAGGCAGTTAAACTGAGGACTTAACATGGCAATTAGGTTGGCTTTATTGGGAGCAGGGCGCATCGGTGTGGTGCACGCCGGTGCTCTGGCTTCAAATGACAAGGCAAGATTAACGGCAGTTGCCGATGCCCGGGAGCAATCGGCAAGGGAACTGGCAGAACGCCATGATTGTCAAGTCCTGACCATTGAGCAGATTGCATCTTCATCACAAATCGATGGTGTTGTTATTTGCACACCAACCACGACCCATGCGGATCTGATTGAAACATTTGCCAGAGCAGGCAAGGCGATCTTTTGCGAAAAACCTATCGATCTGGATTTGAAACGGGCAAAATCCTGTATTGAGGTGGTTGAAGCAGCCGGTGTTAAATTCATGCTTGGTTTTAACCGTCGTTTTGATCCCCATTTTAAGGCAGTCAAAGATGCGATTACTTCTGGATCAGTCGGTGAGGTGGAAATGGTGCAGATAACCTCGCGTGATCCCGGCGCGCCTGATGCGCAATATATCAAATCATCCGGCGGGATATTCAAGGACATGACAATACATGATTTTGATATGGCACGATTTCTACTACCCGATGAACCGGTGCGGGTCTATGCCACCGCATCCGTACTAACGGATCCGAAAATTGCTGAGCTTGGCGATTTTGACAGTGCCAGCATAATATTGACCACCGCATCCGGCAGGCAGTGTACCATTAATAATTCCAGGCGTGCCACCTATGGATATGATCAGCGCATAGAAGTGCATGGTTCGCGTGGAATGATAAGTGCTGAAAATCAACGGCCGTTATCAATCGAGATCGCCAGCGAATCCGGATTTACCCGGCCTCCACTGCATGACTTTTTCATGACCCGCTATCTCACTGCCTATGCGGCAGAGATGTCAGCTTTTATCGATGGGATATTGGCAGATAAACAATTATGTCCTGGCCCCGACGATGGACTAAAAGCGCTGTTATTGGCTGAAGCGGCGATTGCCTCGTGCAATTCAAGACAGGAAGTCAGGCTCTGAATTCATGAGAAGGCAATTATATAGCAGAATACCTTTAAAATGATCATGCAATCAGGAGCGAAAAGCGCCCGGCGCCGGTGCGCCGCCCTTGCGGAGGCCGGGCGTTAGCCCGAATAGCCGTGAGCAAAAAAAATCAAAACTGAATCAAAATAAAGGTGTTCTGCAATAATTATTGAGACTTGCGAAAAATTGAATCAAGCGATTGATAACAGTCAAAAAAAGGATATGATTACTTATCAACCCTGATCAGGACAGGAAACAAATTGATTTATTCGAGAAATCTTAAAGGGAGAAAATCATGAATGTTATTGGAAAAATTACACTTGGCTTTGCTTTGGCGCTTTCTGCGACAAGCGCATCGGTTAGCGTTTCATCAGCGGCAAAACTCACTTTATACTGCAGTGCCCAGGAAGACTGGTGTCAATTGATGGCACGCGGTTTTGAAGAAGCCTCGGGCATAAAAGTCAATATGACAAGAAAAAGTTCCGGCGAAACATTTGCCCAGGTCAAGGCGGAAGAAGCCAATCCAAAAGGCGATGTCTGGTGGGGTGGCACAGGCGATCCGCATCTGCAGGCAGCCGAGGAAGGCTTGAGCGAGCCCTATGATTCACCCATGCGGGCCAAATTGCATGACTGGGCAATTTCACAGGCAAAATCAGCTGGTGATAAAACCATCGGGATTTATTCAGGCGCTTTGGGTTATGGTTATAATAGCGACTTGTTGAATGCTGCCGGCCTTGCCGCTCCTGCCTGCTGGAAGGATTTGCTCAAACCTGAATATAAGGGCCACGTACAGATGGCTAACCCGAATTCTTCAGGCACCGCATACACAACGCTTGCAACCATTGTGCAATTGTTTGGTGAGGATGAAGGCTTTGAGTTTATGAAAAAACTGCATGCCAATATCAACCAGTATACAAAATCCGGCTCCGCACCGATCAAGGCTGCCGGGCGGGGTGAAAACACTATTGGTATTGTATTCATGCATGATGCAGTGAAGCAGGCAGTTTCCGGATTTCCAATCAAGGTTGTCGCCCCGTGTGAAGGCACGGGCTATGAAATCGGATCAATGTCGATCATCAAAGGTGGCAGAAACCCGGATAGCGCCAGAAAATTCTATGACTGGGCTTTGAGCGCAGATGTGCAATCACGGTCTCTGGAGGTAAAAGCATATCAGGTGATGTCCAACAAGAGCGCCAAAAGCTCACCATCCGCACCGGATCTTTCAACCATCAAACTCATTGATTATGATTTCAAGAAATACGGTTCCAGTACAGAGCGCAAGCGCTTGTTGAAAAAATGGGATGATGAAGTATCGGTCCTGCCGCAATAACAAATTGCCGATAATTCATGGAAACTGAAGACAAAATTACTGCCGCCCATCCAACATTGCTTTTATGGCTGATTGTCGGGTGGGCGGGTTTTTGTCTGGTCCCCTGGTATGGCATAGAGGATGGATTCTTTGGCTTTGAATGGCTGACAGATGGCTATCCGTTCGATCCCGATTATGCCCCGGCACTTTTCCTGCTGCTGCAGGGTAAAAAGCTTTGGCTGGCATCATTCGTGCCATTTATCATATTGCCTGTTTTTGCATTAACCCGGATCAAGAGCGATCCGGTTTTTGGCAAAATCCTGGTTGTCTGCGGAGCCCTGGGTTTTGGCTTGTTGCTGGGTCAGGGGTTTGTCATCGGCCTGAAAGGCTGGCAGTTTGGCTGGCTGGAACAATTATTGGGACCGCTGGGAGACCGGCAGTTTGGCATGGGCTACGGCGCATTGTTGATAGCCAGCGCATTTTTGTTTGTTTTCACCCAGGGAATTGCGGCACGCGGTGCGGTTAATGGTGATGTTTTTGTGGTTTCGTCAATTGGCTTCGTCATTGCCATTGTCGCAATTTTCGTGTTTTTCCCGATTATCAGCATGCTGTTGTCCGCCTTTATTGGCGAAGACAAAGCCTATTCGATTGCCGTTTTTGCAGATAAAATTACCGATCACCGACTTTGGTCCCTGTCCTGCATAACTGGTGGCACCAAATGCGGTGCTGCATGGAATTCGTTTGTTCTGGCCGTTTTGGTCGGGCTTGCAACCACGATACTGGGACTGGCCTTTGCCCTGGTCGTCACCCGTACCGGTTTCAGGTACAAAAGAGTGCTAAGGGCAATGAGTGTATTGCCGATAATTACACCACCCTTTGTCATCGGGCTGGCAATAATATTGCTGTTTGGCCTGTCAGGATCATTTACCGTATTCTTTGCAGACCTGTTTGGCGTTCAGCCGACAAGGTGGGTCTATGGCATGCCGGGCATATTAATCGCCCAAATTCTGGCATTCACGCCCATCGCTTTTCTTGTCATGATCGGTGTGGTTGAAGGGGTCAGCCCCTCGATGGAGGAAGCATCCCAGACCTTGCGTGCCAACAAATGGGAAACATTTGTCAACGTTTCACTGCCATTGATGCGCCCGGGAATTGCCAATGCTTTTTTGCTGGGCTTCATCGAAAGCATGGCGGATTTTGGTAATCCACTGGTACTGGGTGGAAATTTTGATGTACTTTCCACCGAGATTTTTTATGCAATAGTGGGCGCCCAGTATGACCAGGCCCGCGCTGCATCGATTGCCCTGGTTTTGTTGTTTTTCACACTTGCCGCCTTTTATGCCCAACGCTTCTGGCTTGGTAAAAAATCATATACAACGATGACCGGGAAAGGTGATTCCGGCGTTCACCCGCAATTGCCATCACGTATTTCAGCACCGGTGTTCTCAATTGTCGCCTTGTGGACCGGGTTCACCATTCTGATTTATGCGATGATTTTCTATGGCAGTTTTGTTGAATTGTGGGGGGTCAATAATACCCTGACATTCAAGCATTATGTAACAGCATTCTCAGCCCGTATTGGCGAACATGGTATTCACTGGACCGGTTCAGCCTGGGATTCTTTCTGGACAACCCTGCAGATTGCCGGAATTTCCGCCCCACTTACCGCGGCTGTCGGACTGATCACCGCCTATCTTTTGACCCGGCAGAATTTCGCCGGCAAAAACATCTTTGAATTTGGCACGATGCTGAGTTTTGCAATTCCCGGAACTGTTATCGGTGTCAGCTATATTCTGGCTTTCAACGTGCCGCCCATTGAATTGACCGGAACCGGAATAATTCTCGTAGTCAGCTTCATTTTCCGCAATATGCCTGTCGGTGTGAGAGCGGGCATTGCCTCAATGACGCAACTCGACAAGAGTCTCGATGAATCTTCTCTGACCCTGGGTGCAAATTCCTGGCAGACCTTCATCAACGTGATTTTACCCTTGCTGAAACCGGCGATCCTGGCCGCTCTGGTATATAGTTTCGTACGCGCGATGACAGCTATTTCAGCCGTTATTTTTCTGGTCAGCGCAGAATATAACATGGCCACCAGCTATATCATCGGTCGTGTCGAGAACAACGACTATGGCCTGGCAATCGCCTATTCGACCAGTTTGATTGCTGTTATGCTCGCCGTAGTCGGATTGATGCAGTTGATAGTAGGCAGGACAAAAATTGGCCGCCGGCTTGGACAGTCTAGGGTCAGGACCCATTAATTAACGCCATTCTGTTTGACAAGGAGGGTACGAATACTGATAAGAAAGCGCAAGAACAGGCCGTGTGCCTTTTCGAGCATTTGTTACCAGGAGGCGTGCCCTCCTTGTTAAACCCTGCGGGCGGCACTGACTTTGCCTCTGGATACGTTGTAACCCCTTGAAAGTCAGACGACTTCCTGCGGGTTTACGCCTTTCCAGAAACAAAGTCAGTGCCGCAGAATGGTGTTAATTAGTGGGTCCTGGCCCTAGAACAAACGCCTGATACCTCCAAACATTGGAAACCAGATGAAACTAAAACAAAATTCAAAAGCAGCTTCGGTTTCATTCACCAATGTCACCAAGATTTA
>JAAEMP010000014.1 GCA_024225445.1 Hyphomicrobiales bacterium
AGGTACCTACGGTGCCAGTACTGTCATCTGAAGCATTATCCATTGTAGAGAAGGGATCTACAGTACCAGCGCTATTATCTGAACCACTATCCATTGCAGAGGAGGTATCTACGGTGCCAGTACTGTCATCTGAACCATTATCCATGGCAGAGGAGGTACCTACGGTGCCAGTACTGTCATCTGAAGCATTATCCATTGTAGAGAAGGGATCTACAGTACCAGCGCTATCATCTGAACCACTATCCATTGCAGAGAAGGGATCTACAGTACCAGCGCTATCACCTGAACCACTATCCATTGCAGAGGAGAGACCTACAGTACCAGCGCTATCACCTGAACCACTGTCCATTGCAGAGGAAGTATCTACAGTGCCAGTACCGTCGCCTGAACCACTAACCATTGCAGAGGAGGTATCTACGGTGCCAGTACCATCACCTGAACCACTATCCATTGCAGAGGAAGTATCTACAGTACCAGCGCTATCATCTGAACCACTATCCATTGCAGAGGAGGTATTTACGGTGCCAGTACTGTCATCTGAAGCATTATCCATTGCAGAGGAGGTACCTACGGTGCCAGTACTGTCATCTGAAGCATTATCCATTGTAGAGAAGGGATCTACAGTACCAGCGCTATCATCTGAACCACTATCCATTGCAGAGAAGGGATCTACAGTACCAGCGCTATC
>JAAEMP010000015.1 GCA_024225445.1 Hyphomicrobiales bacterium
GGGCTCGCGGCAGCCGATCGACAGTTCAAAACTCCACAAATATGTACGACCGCTTTGAGGGATATCGATGAGATATGCTAAGGGTGGCCTACGATCGCATCCCCCCAGGCAGGGGCATGGGGTCAGTCTAATACATGAATGGAAGTTCAAATTTTTCTAACATAAATGTTGAGTTTTATATCAAATAAGAGACCTGAGACAAGAGCAGGTGCAAAAGCAGTACGACACCAGTTATAATAGTAGATATGTTCTATAAGAACACCGGTGCAATAATCCGCCATTGAAGCGGCCAGGTGTTCTGGTTTAGCCGGAGTAAAACTCCATCAGTGATAAGCTTTCTGCTTTACCGAGAACGCGGATGAAGAGGGCGGAGCTATATGGGCGTGTTCGTCATGCGGTTTTGATTGAGGGTATCAACCGCAGACAAGCAGCGCTGCTTGGCGCAAAATCTCGTTCGGGTCAAAATTGGACTTGTACCGGGGTTCCAGTCAGATCGTGTTTTGAGCTTTTGACTTGCTGCGAAGCTTGATAAAATCCGACCAGGAAGTATAGTAATGGCTGGCGCCGAGGCGCCAAATCCACAGGACCAGTGTATTGATCAAAAAACTACTTTTCATCCCGCCTGTCCTGATCGGCATCGCCGTTTTATATTATGCGGTCAGTGACCGCCAGGCGCCTGAGCGCAATCCGACCGAAGAACGCACCTTTGCCGTCAGAGTGATCACCGCGGAACCGGTCAGGTTGGTGCCGCGAGTAAGGGGCTTTGGCAGCGTTACTCCAGGCACCGTCTGGAGCGCCATTGCCCAGGTTGCCGGCGAGGTAATTTATATACATCCGGATCTCAAAAAAGGTGCCATACTTGCCGCCGGGACTGAGATTATTCGCATATCGCCAGCCGATTTCAAGCTTGCGATCAGTCAGGCTGAGGCCAATATCCGCTCTGCTGAGGCAAAGCTGGCGGAACTGAAGGTAACCGAAGCCAACACGAACGATCTTCTGGAGATCGAAAAGCGTGGCCTGATACTGCAAGAGGCTAAACTCGCTCGCAAGCAGGATCTTTTCGGGCGTGGCACGGTGGCGCAATCGGTCCTTGAACTCGAACAGCGGGAGACCCTGGCCCAGCGCAAGAAAATACAGGAACTTGAAAATGCACAGCGCCTGTTGCCGACCCAGCGTACCGTGCAGCAGGAGCAGATCGCTATCTACCGAACGCAATTGCAGTCGGCAAAGCTCAATCTTGTCCGAACCCGTATCAAGCTGCCGTTTAACGCCAGGGTAGCGCAAGTCAACATCGAGACTGAGCAATTTGCTCAGACCGGCGCTACGCTGGCGACAGCCGACAGCGTCAATGTCGCCGAGGTGCAGGCACAGATTTCGATTTCCCGATTCCGCGCAATAGTTCTCGCCGGAGCGCCCACGGGACTGTCGAGTGTCATCACGGCCGAGTCTCTGGCGCAGGTTGTTGAAACAATCGGCCTGGAAGCGACCGTTCGCCTCCAGGCTGGCGATGATGTTGTCGAATGGCCCGCCCGCTTTGCCCGTATCAGCGATACGATAGATCCCAAAACCCGCACAATCGGTGCCATCGTGGCAGTCGATGGCCCTTACACAATGTCAACACCGGGTGGGCGCCCACCGCTCAGCAAGGGAATGTTTGTCGAAATCGAAATCCGCAGCCGCGCCAACGATGACAGGATCGTTGTGCCACGCTCTGCGCTTCACAACGGTCGGCTTTATGTCGTAAACGCCGATGATCGGCTCGATATCCGCCCGGTGACCGTCGGCCTGCTCCAGGGTGACCTTGCTACCATTGATGAGGGCATCAAGTCCGGCGAGCGGGTCGTGGTCTCCGACTTGGTTTCCGCTGTTGCCGGGATGCTCCTGAAACCCGAATCTGATCAACAATTGCAAACCGAGCTCAAAGCTGAAGCAACGGGCGGAACTCGGCGTCCATGATTGCATTTTTCGCCCGCCACCCGACAGCTGCCAACCTGTTGATGCTCGCCTTTATTATTTCCGGTCTGTTTGCCGCTCCAGTTCTGCAACGCGAGACTTTTCCACGGGTCCAGCCAAGCAAGGTTGAAATCACTGTGCTCAATCCGGGTGCCCGGGCCGAGGAAGTCGAAGAAGCGATCTGCCAACGCATCGAGGACGCCATCGACGGCATCGACAATGTTGCCGAAGTAACATGCGAGGCGCGTGAGGGTCTCGCCCGGGCGGTGGCCGAAATGACTGAGGGCACCGACCTTGACCGGTTCACAACTGATTTACGCACCGAAATCGACGCCATCACCGACTTTCCAGACCAGGCGGAAGATCCGGTTGTCAAACAGCTTGGCAGGACGGATTTTGTTGCCTCTGTTGCGCTAACCGGAGCCGCCAGCAAACCCGATCTCAAGGCCTATGCCGAAGGGCTCAAGGACCGCATGCTGCGCCATGGCGGCATTCCAAAGGTGGACATCAAGGGCTTTTCCGATCACCAGATTCGCATCGAGTTGCCGGATGCGACGATTCGGCAATATGGTGTGAGCATCTCGGACGTTGCTCGTGCCATCCAGCGACAAAGCCTTGATTTGCCCTCCGGCAACATTCAGACCAGGGATCAGGATGTGCTGATCCGCTTTGCTGATGAACGCAAGACGCCAAATGATTTTCGTGACCTCGTTGTTGTTGCCGGAGCCGGTGGTGGCCAGATACGCCTAGGCGATATTGCTAAAATCACCGACCGCTTCGACCTCGATGAGGCCAAGGTACTTTTCAACGGTAAGCCGGCCGCCATTTTGGATATCACCAAAACGGAAAGCGAGGACACACTTGACGTCATTGATGCCATCAATGCCCTGCTTGAACAAGAACGCCAGACCGCATCGCCGGGCATCGAGATGGTGGTCACCAACGATATCTCCTCCATTGTGCGCGACCGCTTGGGTCTGTTGATGACCAATGGGGGGCAAGGCCTGGTGCTGGTTTTGCTGGTGCTCTGGCTGTTCTTCGGTTTTCGCTATGCCTTCTGGGTCGCAGCCGGCCTGCCGGTATCGTTTCTTGGCGCGGCGGTGCTGATGATCGCTGCCGGTTTCACGATCAACATGTTGACGATGGTCGGGCTGCTGATCGTCATCGGGCTGCTGATGGATGATGCCATCGTCATTGCCGAGAACATCGCCACAAAGCGTCAGCAGGGAAAATCGCCGATGGAAGCTGCCATCGAAGGAACCCAACAGGTTTTGCCCAGCGTATTTGCCTCTTTTGCAACGACGACATGTATTTTCGGCTCCCTGGCATTCCTGAAAGGCGACATCGGCCAGATTCTTCGTGTGGTGCCGATTGTCATGCTGTTCGTTCTCGTCCTCTCGCTGGTGGAGGCTTTCCTGATCCTGCCGCATCATCTGGGCCATGCGCTTGGCAAGGCTGACGACAAACCGGCACTGGTTCAAGCCACCGCTGACCGCGGCATTGATTGGCTTCGCGACAACTTAGTCGGGCCAGTTGCCACTGCCGCCGTCCAGTGGCGTTACCTGACCGCCGGGATCGCGGTTGGCTTCATGCTGCTGGCGGTCAGCGCAATCGCCGGCGGTTTGCTCAAATTCGCAGCTTTTCCTGAGCTTGACGGCAATGTCATGGAAGCCCGTATCCTTCTACCGCAGGGAACGCCCCTTGAGCGAACCGAACAGGTGGTGGGGCGGATTACCACCGCTCTTGGGCGCATCAATAAAGAGCTAAGCCCGGAGCAGCCAGGCGGCCAGGCATTGATCCAAAAGGTGGCGACAAAGTTCAACGAAAACGCAACTGCCAATGAAACCGGCGCGCATGTCGCAACCATCACTGCCGACCTGCTCGATTCTGAAATCCGAACCAGCCGCATCGATGATGTTATCGCCATGTGGCGTACCGAAACCGGTGTTCTGGCCGATGTTCTGTCGGTGAAATTTGCTGAATCCAGCGTCGGACCGGCTGGCCTTGCTTTTGACGTCCGACTTACCGGCTCGGACCTGAGTGAGCTCAAAGCCGCAGCACTGGAACTCACTGACTGGCTCGCCGGTTACCGCGGCACTTCCAACCTGAGCGATGATCTTAGGCCCGGCAAGCCGGAGGTGAGAATCAGATTGAAGGATGGCGCATCGACCCTGGGCGTCGATGCCCGACAGATTGCCGACCAGCTTCGCGCCGCATTCTTCGGTACCAAGGTTAGTGAAGTTCAACGCGACGGAGAATCTTACGAGATCGACGCCAGGATTGACCCACGCGACAAGGATAGCTTGTCCGATATCGACGATTTTACCATTTCGCAATCCGACGGCAGCCTGATCCCGCTGTCCGCGATCACTGATATCCAGACCGGGCGCGGCTTTTCGCGCATCAACCGGGTCAATGGCCAACGCACAGTGACAGTGCAGGGCGATGTTGATGTCACCATCGCCAACGCCAATGAAATCCTTGCCGATACCAGCGCAAGATTTTTTCCCGAACTGGCCAAACGCTATCCAGGGGTTTCGATATCGCTACAGGGTCAGGACAAAGAGGCCCAGACCACACAACGTTCGATGCTGAGCGGCTTCTTTCTCGGTCTGATCGGTGTCTATCTACTATTGAGCTTTCAGTTCCAGAGCTACGTCGAACCGCTGATCGTGATGGTCATCATTCCCTTCGCTTTGATTGGCGCTATTGCCGGGCACATCCTTTTGGGTCTGGATTTCACAATGCCCAGCATCCTCGGCTTCGTGGCATTGGCGGGCGTGGTGGTCAACGATTCAATCCTGCTAGTCAATTTTATCAAGCACTATCACGGTGATACCCTATCGGTCGCAGAGGCTTCCCCACTTGCGAGCCGCGCACGTTTCAGGGCCATTCTGCTGACCTCGCTAACAACCATCGTCGGCCTTCTGCCGCTGCTGTTGGAAACCAGTCTGCAGGCGCAGGTCCTGATCCCGCTGGTCACTAGCCTGGCATTCGGATTAATGGCTACAACGTTGTTGGTGCTGTTTTTGGTGCCTGCCATTTATTCGATCCTCGATGATTTCGGCTTGGCAAACATCGATTGACAGCGTAATCGCATAACCTGACCGCACCAACTACACTGTACGTTGATGTTCACCGGCGTGGTTTACCTCGGAATCTGGCTCGAAAATTCAAACATTAAGACGATGCTTCGCCTGTGCCAAAACGATCTAGAGCTCTTCCGGTTTAGATTGAATCATTTGACTTGTCTTTCACGTTTGCGGGCAAGGCATGCTTTGCACGGTGGTCTATACTACCATAAGCGAAGCATAACGCGGTCCAGCGGGTATGAAAAACAAGCCTTCGCCATATTCTTGGGGCGGCCCAAATCAGCCCTAGAATCTTATTGGGGCTGCGTTGCGAACCTTGCCCGATATCCAGAATATGAACAGCATGACAAAAGCCATCCAGCCAAGTTCGCGACGATGCTGATCCCATACCGCTGATAAAATTCCACCCCAGGTCAATGGCGTCTGGTTTTCCAGCCTGCGGCTTGTCTCGTAAAGTCCCGTGGCAATGAAAGGGCCGATCAGTGCAAAGCCAATGATCAGCGGATAGCTGAGCCATGCCATGCTAAACATAATAACACTTGTCATCAGGATTATGCTGCCAACCGCATAGGTGGTGCCAAAAAACATGCCATACAGTGGCGCGCGACGAAAATCACGTCAGCCAAGTGCAGGAATTTGCCTTAGATCAGAATACTGAATGGTACGCACATCGGGGAATTGGGATTTGCGAGGCACCGGTTTTTTCTGATCTGGTGCTGTCTTTTTTTTGTCAAACATTACCTCTCGAAACATCCAGTGAAGGTTTAACTACATGGCTGGATTGAGGTCAACCAGATTCATTGTCAGTTACCGGGCTGGAGAAATGGAACAATTGCTTTGCTTTTTGCCCTGCTCTTGCCAACACCGGAACTTAAGCGCGATATGCGCTGTCTGGCGGCTTTTCTGCAATTCAATTTGATACAAACAACAATCGTCGATAGGAGCGCGTTTCTTCTGGATAACGCAACAGGTCAAGTCTTTGGGCTGCCTGTTGAACCTGGTCTTGAAGCGAGGGAAGCGCATCCTCATCATCGGTCATGATCACAAGTTCAACGAAAGTGCCGAGGCCCGTCACTTCGTCCGGTGTGAGGTGAAATTTATCAATAAAGTAAATGTCGCGCTTTTTACTGATCCGTCTCATTTCCACAAAGCCCGGAGATGTCAACATGCACCGGCTTTGTCAAAATCAGACAGGTCCGTGGCGACGCATTGATCCCTGGCCGGACCTTTCGAAATCCAAAGTACCCAACCGGAGGGAAGCATCTGCCTGTGGGTAAGAAACTGATTATTTGTTTCAAGGCGACCATCGGTGAGATTAAAGAAGATGTCAGTTTCATAATTGCCGATGGTGAATGGTATCGCGCCGGCTTTATGCAGCAGCTTTCTAATTGCAGGAAGACTATCAACCTGAAATTTGCGCTCTACTTCAAAGCGCCCCTAGTCGCCAATGACCGGCATTTCGCGCGGAGCGCGGCGGGTCAGGAGTTCGGCACCATCGGCGCGGATAACGATGTTCTCCTCATGCACGATCATTCTGCCGGGGGCATATTCGATACCGGGTTCTATTGTTAAAACCATGCCTTGCTCAATCACCGTGCCGTCTCCCGGGCGGTGCGAGGGCGGCTCGGTCAGTTGCATGCCCAGCCCGTGGCCCAGTCGCCCGACATTGTTGCCGATCGAACCGGCCTTTTCGATAATCGTGTTGATGGCGTGGAACAGATCATCTGTGCTGGCACCGGGCCGCGCAGCGGTGATGCCGGCTTCGGTAGCCAGCCACATCGCATCATGGGCGCGTTTGCACGCATCATCGACCCCGCCAACGGCGTAATTGCGGTCGAAATCGCACCAGTAGCCATCATAAGTACAGCCGGTATCGAAAAACAGAACATCGCCGGGGGCAATTTTTCTTTCACCAGGTCCGCAGACGATCTGAGATACGCCGCCCGGGCCGGATATTGCCGGCAGGAACGGGGTCGAGTCTGCGCCGAGGCGGGCAAACTCCACCCTCAGCTTGCGGGCGCATTCGTGTTCATCATCGCCAATCCGGACAATCTGCGGCACCCTGTCATAACCGTCACAGGCAATCTGGCAGATATGACGGATATGCTCCACTTCAGCTTCGGTTTTGACCATGCGAATTTGCCAAATGCAAGGGGAGCCGTTGACCAGTTCGATACCCGGAATCATCTGGCGCAATTCGAGGAACTGGTCGACCGGCATTCTGAGTGCATGCTCGGCGCCAAGCTCCATGCCGATGCGGCCAAAACGACGCTGCAATGACGTAAGTGAGGAGGCCAGCAGCGATGTGCCGTCGTCACCGGGCTGCGGTGAAGGCCAGGTACGGATATCGTCCACCCATGTCTGGGTCATGGGCGGCCCGCCAATCTCGGGAATAACCGCAACTGGCGCGCCGTGCGCGGGAACAATCAGAAACCATGGCCGGGTCGGACTTTCCCAGAACTGGCTGGAAAATCCTGTTGCCCAGCGAATGTTGTGCGGCGTGGTGAACAAAAGCGCATCAAATTCGTGCGCATGCATGATTTCCTGTGCACGCAGGAGACGGCGCTGGAATTCCTCGGGGCTGAATCCGCGTATTGGTGCCGGACGTTTCAATTTCTTCTCCTGTTGCACAGGCCTGCTGGAAAAATCCGACACAGGTACCTTGCCTCAACTTCGATATGAACATGCCTTTTGGATAATGTCTATTATGGATTCAGTTTGGTCAGTTGTCGCAGGAGGATTCAACTGCCGGGTCATTTTGTTGAAGTTGCCGTCCGATCCATACATTAGTGACAAATTGCAACTTTGCTTTGGCCATCACACCGGCCGAGAATTTTTCTCATCTGATTTTCCGAGATGGCTATGCATCCCTCTGTCCGCTTGTTGTCATTGGGTTTGAGGTGAAAGAATATTGCGCTGCCGCGGTTTTGTTTTCGTGGATGAATATTGTGATTGAGTACCAGACAGATGTCGTACAGGTGATCGTCCCGCCATAACTTTTCATGCCGCCATCTGGTTGGCAGTGTGATAAAACGGTTATAGGAAGGACTGCACGGGTCATCGCACCAGCCATGATTTTGTTTTATCGGATACATTTTGATTCTGGTTGAAACTGGCCTGATCCGGTCAGCACGATAAAATCCGTACAATATTTCAAAACAACCTGCTGGCGTCGCGCCATCCCCTTCAAACTTGCTTGACCTTATGCCGCCCCTGCCCAGTATGCAGGGTATGGTTTTATGGGCAAATTTCAGCAAACCGGCTTTTTTTGAGCTGCCGTTTGCACGAACATGGAGGGTCATATTGTTGATATTGCTCAATCACAAAAACCTTAATATATTCACAAACGCGTGTTGTATTCGCGATTGAACTGAAATTTTGCCATGATGATACCTATAACAGTTACCAGATTGAGATATTTGTTATTATGTTGATCAAATGTAAACGAGAAACCTGTAAAAATTGTTGATGACAATTGCCGGTGCTCGAAAGATCACTGAATGAATTCGGGCAATGAAGGGGTAAATGATGACCGCCAGACATATCCTGTTGATTGATGATGATGATGATTTGAGAGAAGCGCTGCAGGAACAGCTTTCACTTTATGAAGAATTCGAAATTTCCACCGAACCCAGCGCCACCAAAGGTATTCACGCCGCCCGTACCGGTCATGTGGATTTACTGATTGTTGATGTTGGCCTGCCGGATATGGATGGTCGTGAGGCGGTCAAGATTATTCGTAAAAACGGAATAAAAGCACCAATTATCATGTTGACCGGTCATGATACGGATTCCGATACGATTTTGGGCCTTGAAGCCGGGGCGAATGATTATGTAACAAAACCGTTTCGTTTTGCGGTTTTGCTGGCGCGAATTCGCGCCCAACTTCGTACCCATGAACAAAGTGAAGATGCTGTTTTTAACATCGGCCAATATACTTTCAAGCCGGCACAGAAAATTCTGTTTGAAGAAGACGGCGGCAAGGTCCGTTTAACCGAAAAAGAAACCGCGATCATGAAATATCTTTACCGCGCTGAACAAAAAACAGTCGGCAGAGATGAATTGCTTGAACAGGTCTGGGGTTACAATTCCGGCGTTACCACCCATACCCTGGAAACCCACATTTACCGCTTGCGACAAAAAATCGAGCGTAACCCTTCAAGTGCCAGGATGCTGGTGACGGAAAGTGGTGGTTACAAACTGGTGCCTTAGGGCTTGCAGCGCCCGGGTTCAAAGATCCTGTGCTTAACCAGATGGGATATGCCGCGTTAATCGTGATTATTTACGGGACAGTTGTGCGCTCAATTACTAAATTGGTTGCGCCGCATAAATGCGCCGGATATTATTCAACATAGTTAAGTACTGCCTTCAAATAATGATCGTTGATTGTCGGACTTTGAATTATCGGCAAAATGAACTGAAAACTTTCTAACTGGAGGAATAGGGGGATTGGGATTGAACAACAGTCAGGTGTTGCAAACAGGTGATATCAATGTCTCTTGATGATGACATCACTATTCTCTCACAAGCCAGTTTTTTTGATGGCATAAATTCTGACCAGTTAAGGTTATTGGCATTCGGCGCGGATTCTGAAACTCTGTTTGCCGGTGAAGAATTATTTCTGCAGGGTGCGCAATCTGATGGTGGCTATGTGGTTGTTAGCGGTCTGATAGATCTGACTGTCAACAGCAGTGGTGAAGAAAAAATTCTCGGCAGTGTTGAACCAGGCAGCCTGGTAGGCGAGCTGGCTTTAATTACCGACAACCAGCGGGCAACCAATGCAATTGCCCGTCGCGATACCAAATTGCTTCGTATTCCAAGGGTACTTTTTATGCGGATGTTAGATAAATATCCGGAAACCGCCTATGATTTGCATCAGAAGATTTCACGATCCGTACGTGCAACGATTTTGCAGCTGGAAAAGATTCAAATGGAACTGGAAAACCAGTCACCTGAACAAAAGATCCAATCATAACTGGTAAAATAGGTAATTAGGCGACCCGATGATTCCGACTATGTAAACTGGCTAAGGGCATGAATCATTATCTGCCGATGACACACCGATTGCGATCGGCAGCAAGCCTCTGAACAGGGTCGAAATGACGTTAACGCGCAATTACATGACAGTTGAGGAATCCAAATTGCGCCGTTTTGACAGGAGAGATCGTAAATTCAAATCTGTGACTTCCTGATAGTTGAACAGCAAATTGATGTTGCCGGTATCGGGTTGATTTTCAGCGCCATCTCAACTGGATTACCCGTCAGTTAAATGAATACATGCCATTTTGCCCCTGTTTTAGAGCCTGCAACCATGAAATTGTCTAATCGGGGTTAAAATTTCCAAGCCCGGTAATCGATAAAGGATTGTCGCTTATTGCCATTTTATCGGGCCGGTCAATGGATGGCACATTGGTCAGGCTGTTGAATAAATCGATAAATACCGCACTATCTGTTCCAATGTGAATCAGGGTTATTTGGGTTTGTGGCCGACTGGGCCATTGTTTTAACCATTCAAATGGCGTAAGCGTTGATTTTACCGCCTGAATTATCAGAGGTCTGCCAGGATTTTCCTCTGTTAAAACAAGGCCCTTTATTCTGAGTATTGTATCCGCGTGGCGGGATATCACGAAATCAAGAAAAAGTTCAATGGTTTTTGTCTCCACTGGCAGGCGGTGGCTTAATGTGCACGTTTTAAAAGCACCGATGATGTGAGCCGGGCTTTCAGGGGTATCGATACTTATCACATCGTCAGTTCTTGGCTCGATGACGACTTTTGATTGTGCTGCGGAGAGCGGCATAATATGGCAATCAGCCCTGGCATTTATCATTTCAATTTCTGCCATCAGGTGGGCAACTTCAACATCTCGGGATCTAACCGGTAATAGATCGGATTTTGAGATAATCACCGTGTCACTGATCGCCAGTTGACGTTCAGCTTCCTGGTAGGTGGACCGGTTATCAGACCATTCCAGGGCACTAATCAGGGTAATAATTTTTTCCAGCTGAAAATGAAATCTGACTTGAGGATTATTCCAGATGTTTTGGACCAGATTTGCAGTATCACTGATGCCGCTGGTTTCAATGACAATCCGGTCAATATCGAGCAAACCCTGCTGATTTTGAACAGCCAGGTCAAGGATATTCTCAGCCAGTTCATCATTGACATTACAACACAGACACCCGTTGGCCAAAGCAAAGGTTTGATCACTAAGGTAATCAACCAGTAAATGATCCAGCCCGCATTCACCAAATTCGTTGATGATTACTGCAGAATTGGCCATTTCATCCAGCTTCAAGATTTTGGAAAGGAAACTGGTTTTGCCTGAACCCAGAAAACCGGTAATGATCATTATTGGCAAAGGAGCCAGATTATCTTTTATCCAGTTAGACTTGGAGATTGGTTTAATCCTTCAGGCAGGAGATTATTTTTGTGTTCATCGTGCAGGGCGTAAAATCGGGACTGGAATCGGGCCGGCCGGCGAGTTATCCGGCTGTTTTTGAACCAAAACAGGGTTGACCGGCACATAATGTGGTCTTTTTGTCGGGATTGCCACATTTGGTTGTGATGCATTAAACAGCTCGGCATAGGCTTTCGAGGGCTCACTATCAACACCTCCGGTCTGGATTCCGGTTGGCTGGCGGGAGATTTTCCTTTTATTCAGATGCGGGGAATCTATTACCGCACTGCCAGGACCTGGCTCATAGCGGGCCTTAACGGCTTTCGGACTGCAAAGTAGCGAGCGCTGGTTTTGGGGTTCAGCACCTTTTTTGTTGCCGGATGTCAAAATATTGCCAATCAGCTGTTCAGGACTTGCAAATGCTTCATTAAGTAAACGGGCTGCCAGAACAGCTCGGTGTGTTTGGGATTTTTCACCCAATATTATCGCAATTAGCTGTCTTTTGCCTCGTTTGGCGCTGGCCACCATATTGTAGCCTGAAGCACAGATAAAACCGGTTTTCATGCCATTGGCACCATCAAAACGTTCCAGCAGGAGGTTGTAGGAATAATGGGTTTTAACTGATGTGCGGATAGCGGAAATGGCAAACCAGTATGAGTATTCGGGAAAATCCAATAATAATCTACGAGACAGGACAGCCAAATCACGCGCTGAAGAATATTGCCGGGAAGAATGAAGGCCATTGGGATTGCTAAAATGGCTTTCGGTTAATCCCAGAGAGATTGCAGCGTGGTTCATTCGTTCAACAAATTTTTCAACACTTCCGGCTACCGATTCGGCAAGAGCCACAGCCACGTCATTGGCGCTTTTGACAATAAGAATTTTAAGTGCGGTATCAACTCGCAACAATGTACCTGTTTTATATCCCATGCGGCTGGGCGGCATGTTTCGTGCTCTTTTGGAAATGCGAACTGGAGAGCCGATATTCAATTCATTATTACTGATGGCTTTCATTATTACATATGCGGTCATCAGTTTTGTCAGGGAGGCTGGATACCAGCGATCGAATTCCCGATTGGCCGAGATAATGCTGCCATCGCTGACATCAATAACCAGATAAGGGTTTTGCCGGCGCTCATCAGCATGAGACCAGACCGGTACCAAGATGTAAGAAAATAAAATGACAGCTGAGATAAATCCTGACGAAAATTTCAAAATGAAAACTTTCCTGCGTTACGCGCCCCAATTTGGTAATAACTGTACTTCAAAAATTCGATACTATTTTTATGTTGCAGAACAGATGTTATCTTATAATCATTCCTGCAAACGAGTTTAAATGAATTTTTGGAGATTTGAATGCCCATAATCAACCGGATGGCTGAATTGCACGATGAAATTACGGGCTGGCGCCGAGAATTTCATGCTAACCCCGAACTGCTTTATGATGTTCATCAAACGGTAAAGTCGGTGAAAGAAAGACTGTTATCATTTGGATGCGATGAAGTGGTTAGCGGAATTGGTAAAACCGGGGTAGTTGCTATTATCAAGGGCGCCAAAGGTGAAAACGACGGGGTTATCGGTCTTAGAGCAGATATGGATGCTTTGCCGATGCATGAGCTGTCTGACAAGCCATGGGCATCCAGGGCAGCTGGAATAATGCATGCCTGTGGCCATGATGGGCATACTTCAATGTTGTTGGGTGCGGCCAAATATCTGGCTGAAACAAGAAATTTTGCCGGAAATGTTGCATTGATTTTCCAGCCGGCTGAAGAGGGTGGTGCTGGTGGCAAAGCCATGGTTGAAGATGGAATGATGGAGCAGTTCGCTATTACAGAAGTTTACGGAATGCACAACCTTCCGGGACTGGATATTGGCAAATTTGCCATATGTCCAGGGGCGATCACGGCCGCAACTGATGAATTTGACATCAAGATAACCGGCCATGGCGGCCACGCTGCCATGCCGCATCTTTCGGTTGATCCGGTATTTACTGCCGCGAGTATCATTACAGGTATTCAGTCAATTGTTTCTCGAGGCAGCAATCCCCTGAACTCACTGGTGATCACTGTTACCAAGGTTAACGGGGGCACAGCGTATAATGTGATTCCGAATGAGGTTATGTTAAACGGGACAATTCGCAGCCTGGACGGCGATACCCGTGATTATGCCAAAGCCCAGCTTGCCAAAGTTGCTTCCGGCATTGCCGATGCCCATTCGGCCAAGGCTGAAGTCACAATCCGGGCAGGTTATCCGGTAACATTTAATCATCAGGCGCAAACTGATTCCGCTGGCCGGGCAGCGAAACTAATAAGCGGTGATGAACGGGTTGATATGGATGCATCGCCCATGATGGGTGGCGAAGATTTTTCTTTTATGCTTGAGGCCAGGCCAGGTGCATTTATTTTTGTAGGCAATGGCGATACAGCGGGATTACACCATGCCGAATATGATTTTAATGATTCAGCAATTCCGCATGGTTGCTCATATTGGGCCAAGCTGGTGGAAACGGTCATGAACAGCGATGCCAACGACTGATTTATCGATAGAGTGATGAAGCTGGCCGTATCAGATTTACGGCCCAACCAGAAGCCCGGTAAGCCTCTGATATCTAAGACAATTACGGTTTATTGTTCCCAACCGGCAGAAATCCGGTTTTGCAACTCGGATACCTTGAAAATAACAATTGCCCCGCGGGTTTTTTTGATCACTCCGTCACGCTCCAGCGTATTGAGTTCTCTTGAAACCACTTCACGTCTGCTGCCTATACGGTCTGCCAGTTCGCGTTGTATTGGCGGCGGACTAATCGAGCGTTGGCCTTCATGACCCGGTCTTTGTTTGGACAATCGCAATAATTCAGAATACAGGCGGTGTTTTGCCTGCAGAAAGGAATGTTCGGCCAGTCGCAGATTAAGGGATCGGATACGATGGGTTAAAACCTTTAGAACTTTGCAATTGACGACAGGGTCTTTTTCAAGAATTTCCATAAATATTTTTTGTGGCATGATGCAAATACGCGTTCGCGTCAAAGTTGTTGCATTTGCCGAGCGAAATTCGCTGTCGATTGCGGCAATTTCGCCAAAAAAGTCTCCGGCTTCCATTTCACCCAAAATCACTTCTTTACCAACGGCGATACGATGGATTATTCGAACCGAACCGGACAGGAGGAAACGCACATCGGTTGTTTCGTCTTCCACATCAATTATCAGTTCAAATTCGTCATAATCCTTCCAGAAACAGCTGCGCGAATATCGTTCCGCCATAGCTGGTTCCATATCCTTGAACAGCGGAATTTGATTGAGAGACTGCATTTAACGAAATTCCAATCATAGAATAATAGCTGAAAATATAATGATTGCCGACCAGGAGAATTCTAGCGTATTTTCTTGGGGAATGAAAGATTGGGAAAAGGATCCGTCAGATAAAGTAATTATTGGGTCAAAAGGGCAGGTGTATACTGGGTTTGGCAAGGCGGAAGTAATTGGCGACGTTGGTGATTTGTTTACAATTTGAAAAGCAATTTATGGTTAATATGCCGGTCAGGGAGCAACATAAAATCCATTTTGCGGGGATCGATGAGTTTTCATCACCGATTAAAGAAAACTGATTCGGGCAAGAAACTGCCGTTGGAGATATATACTTCGGCGGTTGAAGCACTTTATGCTGACCAAAAGGTTATTCTCTTCAGTGCTGCCAGTGTGATGTATGCTGCTTCAATTATTTTTTACAGAACGGATGATTTCACTCATCTGTTTTTTTCCCTGTTGATATGGCTGGTGGGTATTAAGCGGATCTGGGATGCCCGGATTTTTACCGGCGACTGGTGTGATACTAAAAATAATCGATCAAAATTGAAAATTTGGGAGCGCCATTATCTGAGGTGGGGTTCGTTCAATTTTTTTCTTCTCGGGTTCTGGTGCTTTTATGTATTGGTATTTTCATCAGATGATTTTGCCGTGCTGATGACAATATCGCTTGTATTGGCAAACCTGATCGGTATTTTGGGAAGAAATTTCGCATCGGAACGGGTGGTTAATTCACAGCTGTTTTGTATCGTGGTTCCGTTTGTTGCAGGGCTGTTTTTTGCAGGTGATCTTTATAAGGCCTTGTTCTGCGCTTTGCTGGTGCCGTTTTTTTATTCCATCAAAACGATGTCCGATAAATTGCGCGGTATCTTAACCAGCTCCACCGTTTCAGCCCATGAAAACGAGGTGATCGCCGGGCGCTTTGATGCTGCGCTGAATAATATTTCCCACGGTATTGCGATGATTAATGACTCGCAGCAATTCGTTGTGGTCAATGACAAATTTGCAGATTTGGTAGGTGTCGGTGACCAAAACCTGATCGAACAGAAAATTGAAAATATTTCCGGTGGTGAAATATTGCAATACGGGGTGGCTAGTGCAGGCAAAAATATTTTTGTCGAAATTGAAAAATGTTTGCAGGATGGTCAAACCAGACGTTATTCCTATATTTTGAAAGACAAAAGGATTATTGAATATAACTATTATCCGATGAAAGAAGGCGGGGTAATATTACTGGAGGATATTTCGTTACGGGTGGCTTCTGAAGTGGAAATCAGCATACTGGCGAAATATGACCCCCTGACTCATTTGCCCAACCGCCGGTTTTTTATGGAGGAAATCCGTCGCCGGTTTGTCAGCAATGGTAATCTTGAACCTTGCTCTCTCTATTTTGTCGATCTGGACAAATTTAAGATGATCAATGATTCCCTGGGGCATACTACGGGCGACAAGCTTCTAAACACAATTTCAATACGCCTTAAATCCTTGTTGAATCCGGAATCGCAAATTTGTCGTTTTGGAGGTGATGAATTTGTTATTCTGGTTCCCAAACTAATTGATCGGGAAAAATGCGGAAAATTTGCTGAGAGCTTGATTACTGAAATTTCCAAACCCCTGCTGCTGGATGGTCACCAGATAATCGTTGGTGCCACGATTGGAATTTCACTTTGCCCAGATGATGCAAATGATCCCAATCATTTGCTAAAATATTCTGACGCGTCTCTTTATCAGGCCAAAACTGTTGGAAGAGGCACTTATGCATTCTATTCGGAAGAACTGGGCCAATCAATCAGGAACAAGAGACAAATTGAACTCGATCTTCGAAATGCGATCGATCGCGGTCAGTTCCAGATCAATTATCAGCCTTTGGTTAACCTGGCAGAAAACAAGATTTATACCTGTGAGGCGTTGTTGCGCTGGAACCATCCGGAACGGGGGTGGGTATCACCGGGCAAATTTATTCCCATTGCAGAAGAGATCGGATTTATTACCAACCTTGGTGAATATGTGCTTGAGAATGCTGCACTACAATGCCTGAAATGGCCCAGCCATATTCGGGTAGCGGTTAATGTATCATCAATCCAGTTTCGGCAATCAGATGTGGGTGAAGTGGTTAGCCGGATTTTGAAAAAAACCGGACTGGAACCAAATCGCCTGGAAGTGGAAGTGACAGAATCGTGTATGCTGGAAGATGTGGACAGTACCAATGAAATGTTGACGAAACTGTCCCGACTTGGAGTGAGGATATCACTTGATGATTTTGGAACGGGATTTTCCAGCCTGAGTTACCTGCACACCTTGCCACTGGACAAGGTCAAAATCGATCGTTCATTTATTGAAAACATTCATTCGGATGATAAATCCCTGGTATTGCTCGAAGGCATTTCCAATCTCAGCCACAGCCTTGGTTTGAAGGTTGTTGTTGAAGGGATCGAAACGGTCGATCAGTTATCCCTGTTACAGGAGCGTATTCATGTTGATGAAGTTCAGGGATTCCTGTTTGGCAAGGCATTGCCGGCGAAAAGCCTGACCAATTTGCTGAACGGCAAAGACTCTCTTTTTGCAGCTGAACGAAGTGAAAATGAGAAAATCGCGAAAAAAGCGGTTAACGCCTGAATCCCGAGCCTGTCGGACTCTGCGGGCAGTCTTCAATTTTTCAGAAGTACGACACATAATGCCAGGTTTATTTCGGTATTGTTGTTTGACATTTAACTAAATCATTGAATTATAGTTATAAAAATTGAAATATTTGCTGAATATCGATCATCTTCTGATATTTGACCTGAAAAACATTGCCGGCACCCTTCCGGTTATTAACCATAACAATATATTGATAATCAATTTTTACCCTTTACATTAACTTTTTCTTTACTCTTTTTGCCAAGTTGATAGTCTGTCTGTGAATTATGTGCGGATAATTTACAAGGACAAACATTATGGCAACCAGCGTAAAACGGGAACCCTTGCGGTTTACCGATGGGTTAATGGATTATTTGCAACTGGTGGACTACCGGTTGGCAGAAAGTGCAGTTGAGAGGGAAAATATCTATCAATTCAGATATCATTCCTATTTGCGTGAAAATCTGATAGAAGAAAATCAATTCAAACGATTCTGTGATGATTATGACCAGATGGACAATTGCTGGACATTTGGTGTTGATCATCATCATCACATGGTCAGTTCGATACGTATCCATGTGGCTACCGGTAAATATCCCAGGAGTCCAACCCTGGATGTGTTTCCCGACATTGTTGGCCCTATGCTGGAAGATGGAAACAAGATAATCGATCTAACCCGATTTGTTACAGATCCATCTGCGACCAGCTTCTCTTCCGCGCTGCCTTTTCTGACAATGCGGCTGATTTTTATGGCGTGTGAATATTTTGAAGCGGATTATTGTCTGGCCCCGGTCAGCGTTGCTCATTCACCATTTTATCGCAGAGTATTCGGGCTGACAAAGGTTGCTGAACCACGTCAATTCCACCAGTTGCTCAAAACGCCACTTTGTCTGATGCAGGGAGATTTAGCCAAAATTCTGTATGGACTGATTGATCGATATCCGGTATTTCGTTCGACTTTTACCGAACGAAGAATGCTGTTTGAGAGGCCCATGGATATTTACCAGGGTGCAAACGACCGACATTTACAGGTTGTTTAACCCAAGCCAAAAAACACGCTGAATTAATCGTGTCGCATCCAATAGAGCACTTCCGGCTTATTCTGACAGGCTGACCATTTGCGCCAGTATGGCGTCACCCATTTCGCTGGTAGTGAGAAGGGTATTGCCCTCGCTCATGATATCAGCGGTGCGCTTGCCGCTCTCAAGTACATCTGAAATGGCTTTTTCGACGATATCGGCTTGTTTGGTCATATTGAATGAATAGCGAAGGCACATGGCGAAGCTGGCAATCATGGCAATCGGGTTGGCTTTGCCCAGTCCTGAAATATCAGGCGCAGAACCGTGCACGGGTTCATAAAGTGCCTTGCGCTGTTTTGATACCGGATCGGGCGACCCCAGCGAAGCTGACGGCAACATTCCCAGAGAACCGGTCAGCATGGCGGCCACATCCGACAACATGTCTCCAAACAGATTGTCAGTCACAATTACATCGAATTGTTTTGGTGCACGAACCAGTTGCATGCCACCGGCATCGGCCAGCATATGTTCAAGGATGACATCTGAGTATTTGGCGGCATGAATATCGGTTACCACCTCGTTCCATAACACGCCGGATTTCATGACATTGCGTTTTTCCATTGAACAGACGCGATTGTCCCGGGTTCTGGCCAGTTCAAAGGCCACTCCGGCAATACGCTCGATCTCAAATGTGTCATAGATCTGGGTATCGACGGCTCTTTTTTGTCCATTGCCCAGGTCGGTAATTTCCTTGGGTTCACCAAAATAAACCCCGCCGGTGAGTTCGCGTACAATCAGGATATCAAGCCCTTCAATCACTTCTTTTCGCAGGGATGAGGAATCGGCCAGCGCCGGATAGCAAATTGCCGGTCTGAGATTTGCGAACAGTTCCATTTCCTTGCGCAGCCTTAACAGGCCGGCTTCCGGGCGCACATCATAAGGTACCTTGTCCCATTTGGGTCCGCCAACCGCACCGAACAATACCGCATCGGCAGCCATTGCTTTCGCCATATCTCCATTTGAGATGGCAGCACCGTGGGCATCATAGGCGGATCCGCCAACCAGGCCCTCATCGATTTCAAAACCGGTGCCAAGCTCCTGGTTCATCCAGTTAATCAGTTTTTTGACCTCACTCATGATATCGGGGCCAATGCCGTCACCTGGAAGCAGGAAAAGATTACGTATGGTCATGGGAAAGTGGTGCCTTGATTTGTCAGGGTGAAAAAGTTTGGGAAAAAGCTACTAAACCCAGGGGCGGGATTGATGCATTTCAGCTTCAAATTTTTCGATCGCATCGGCTTTTTGTAATGATTCTCCAATATCATCTATGCCGTTCAGCAGGCGATGTTTGCGGTCCGCATCAATGTCGAATTTTATTTCACCACCATCGGGGCCCTTGATCGTTTGGGCTTCAAGATCAACGCTCAGGGTTGCATTTGACCCGCGCTGGGCATCGTCCATCAGCGCATCGAGTTGGGGTTGTGAAACGATGATCGGCAAGATGCCGTTCTTGAAGCAGTTGTTGTAAAAAATATCAGCAAAACTGGTAGAGATAACGCATTTGATGCCATAATCCAGCAATGCCCAGGGAGCGTGTTCACGCGATGAACCGCAACCAAAATTATCTCCGGCTACCAGGATTTCGGCATTTTTGTAAGCCGGGTTATTCAAGACAAATTCCGGTTTTTGCGAACCGTCCTCATTGAACCGCATTTCGGCGAACAGACCCTTGCCCAGGCCGGTGCGTTTGATGGTTTTCAGATAGTCTTTCGGGATGATCATGTCCGTATCGATGTTGATAATCGCCAGGGGAGCAGCAGCACTGGTAACGGTCTTGAATTTTTCCATATCAATTGCTTTTTATTTTCGGTTTTGATTGTCTGCAGACCGATTTACACGAAGAATCCGGGTGCGTCGAGCCTGATTTTTTATCCGAATGATTGCTGAAACCCGGTTTCGCCTTTATTAATTAAACTAATTCACTTCATTTTTGACCGGCAGGCAATTATTTCAAATGGTTTATTATAAAAATAACTGGCGGATGCGCCGTTCCGTGCTTTTTATGCCCGCATCAAACCGGCGGGCCCTGACCAAGGCACCGGACCTTGGCTGTGACGGGGTGATTTTTGATCTGGAGGATTCGGTTTCCATAGAAAACCAGGCTGAAGCACACGAAAATCTACTGGAAATGGTTCGCGGTCGCAATTTTGGTTCAAAAGAAACCGTTATCCGCATTTCCGCTCCCGGCAGTAATGAATATTCATCTGATATTGAAGTGGCGCTGCGATGTTCTCCCGATGCGATTCTGGTGCCCATGGTAGAAGATGCCGGTGTATTGCATGATCTGGCAAAAATGATCGATTCCGCCAATACCGGTAATAATAGTGGCGATATTGATATCTGGGCAATGATCGAGACGCCGCGCGCCATTGTCAATCTGAAAGAAATTACCAGTGTCGGCGACCGGTTGAATTGTCTGGTTGTCGGCCCCAATGACCTGGCGCGTGAAACCGGCGTTGCCATGGCAGCGGGCAGAGCGGCGATGATTGCCTGGCTGATGGATGTCGTTGCCCATGGGCGGGCTAATGGACTGGCTTTGCTGGACGGGGTTTTTAATGCTTTCAGGGATGAAGAGGGACTGATCGAGGAATGCCGTCAGGGTGCATCGATGGGATTTGACGGCAAAACACTTATTCATCCAGCCCAGATTGAAGCGGCAAACCTGGCCTTTTCTCCGACCGGGGAACAAATTGCCCATGCGCATCGGGTGGTGGATTTGTTTGGCAAGCCGGAAAATTTGACTAAAAACGCCCTGCAACTGGACGGTGAAATGGTTGAACGGTTGCATTTTGACAACGCCAAAAACCTGCTTGATCTGGCTGACCGGCTGAAACTGAAGACGACAACAGATACAGGAACTGATGATGACCAGAACTAAAACCAATCTGCTTTACCGTCTGCTCACCGGATCGGACGATATCGAATTCTGCCACAAGATCACCAGGGCGCTGAATGAAGGCTGGTCATTATACGGCAGTCCGGCGCTGAGCTTTAATGAAAAAACCGGTACCACGATTTGCGCCCAGGCGGTGACCAAACAGACGAGCGAGCCGTATGACCCGGAACGCCGGCTGGGGGATTATTGAGGGGGGGGCTCTTGAACTAAATCGAGATTTTATCCTATGACCAGACAGGCCAGCACTAAAGAAAACGAATTTGAAATTACCGAAGCGATGATTGAGGCACTGATAGCCTAAGCAGCTTTAAAAGTACGAATACCGGAAACATCAACATCTTGTTCTGCTATATGAACATCATAGTTTGTTTGCAGGTTCATCCAGAATTGCGCCGTGGTATCAAAAAACTTGGCAAGTCTGATTGCTGTATTTGGTGAAAGGGAGTGAGTACACTCGACAATACGCTCTATACGTGAACGTGGCACACCTAATTCTTTGGCGAGTTTACCAGCGCTCATTTTGATTTCATCGAGATAAAGGGTTTTGAGCACTTCACCTGGGTGTGTGGGTGCAATATAGGGTTTGGGCATTTTATTCATCCTTTATGGTAGTCAACTATTTCAACATCGCATGGGCCTGTATCTGTCCATTTGAAGCAAATACGCCACTGATCATTAATACGAACCGAGTGTTGACCATTCCGGTTTCCTGCGAGCTTTTCAAGACGGTTGCCCGGTGGAGAGCGTAAATCGTTCAGTTCAACGGCAGCATCCAAAACAGCAATCATAATCCTTGATCTTTTTACCAGATCAGCAGGGAATCCCTTTGGTTTTTGGCTTGCTGCAATCTTCGCAGAACGTTTGTCTTTAAAGTTCTTTATCATAACAATTATGTATCATGGTATGGTACAAATCTCAACAGAAATGTATCACAAACTGATACAAATATTTATTCAGGAGTAAAACCTCGACCAGTACAGAGACAATGATCAACCGTGAACCCATTGATGTGGGTCCTGATCCTAATGACGGGTAAATATGATCTCGCAAGCGCAATCGTGGATTTGTAATGCAATACAAAATGCATAACAATCTAGCGATTGGATTCCTATTACCGAAGCAATTAGGAAAAAATTCTCCTGAATTGACTTGACTCTTTTTTGAATCTGCGGAATCTATAAGAGAACATAACATGAACATTTGCATGATGACTGGCCGCAAATGCTTGCGGTCGGATGACGGTATGCTGTTGTCCGGATTTTGCCACAGGGCATATTTGTCATCCTTCCATGTCATCCAAAGGCTTGAACAGCTGAAAAATACTGATGAGACACGAAATGCAGGACGGGTTGGAAAAAACAGGGCAAAAGGAAGTGCGCAGGCAACTGGCCGGGCGCATTGCGGCGATCGAGAATCTGCAACCCCGCCTGCAATCTGGCCAGCAATCTAAATTGAATAGCGTAGCAGATGGGGGATTGTCTGGTCAGGGCAGTGAAATTGCACAACATGCGGGACAGCGCGCGGCGCAACGGGTAAAACTGGGGATTGAAGAAATTGACCGGGCGCTTGACCCTGATCACGGCCGGGGCATTGAATATGGCGGCCTGCATGAAATTCGTTCACAAACCACGTTATCTTTTGCCGCGGCTGCAGGTTTCGCACTGGTGCTGGGTAATCATATGGAGCGGGTGCGGTTTCAGCGCAGCCAGGGTTTTAAAGCTTTTAAGACCGGGCAGCGGGGGGAAAACCCGGTCGAGGCAGGGTTGTCACAGCCGTTGCGGCCGGTTTTCTGGATAGCGGAGCGGTTTTGTAAAACCGAATCAGGTGATTTTTACGGACCGGGGCTTTATCCCCTGGGCATTGATCCGGGCCGGTTGATACGGGTTTTGCCGCGCAATTTCGAGGAGGCAATCTGGGCGGCAGGTGAAATTTCGCGGGCAGGCAGGATGGCTTTTGCGCTGATGGAGGTGCGTGGCAATCCGCACAGGCTTGATCTGGCGGTTACCCGCAGACTGTTATTGCGCTGCCGGACAAGCCATCTGCCGTTTTTTATTTTGCGCCAGGCGGGTTTGGCACAATCCAGTGCGGTTTCCACACGCTGGCTGGTGGAGCCGGCACTTTCGCAACATTCAGAGCTGGATTTGGCGCAGACAGCAGGCTGCGGCAGGCTTATGGGAATGACAGCATGGAATATTAATCTGGAAAAATGTCGGGGCGGAAAAACCGGAGACTGGACCCTGGAGTGGAACCATCATGAACAGACATTGCAAATTGCCAACCGGGCAAAAACAGATCATTCAGGCAAATCCCGCCCGGACAGATATCGCCAACCGGCCCGGCAACCTGCCAGCCAGGTTATCCGGCATCAGGCGTTATCTGGCGGTTTCATTACCGCGGCTGGCAACTGACCGCATTATTCGCAAGCGAAAGGGAATAACATGGCGTCAATCTGTGGACGAGGCGCATGATGAGGCACCGCTGATTGTTGTTGACCAGATCAAGAATGCCTGGCGTATCACCCATCTTGATGAAGCGGCGGAACGCACAGGGCTTTGTCATCATCAAAGCCTGAGTGATGCGCGGGCAATCTGTCCGCAGGTTGATGTGGCCTATGAGGATATCCGTGGTGATCAATTGTTGCTTGAGGCTATCGCTGACTGGTGTGACCGCTATACCCCGCTGGTAAGTCTGGATGCGCCTGACGGGATGATGCTTGATATAACCGGCTGCGCCCATTTGTTCGGTGGCGAGAAAGCTTTGGCCGATGAACTGCTAAGGCGGCTTTTTCTCCAGGGATTTGCCGCCAGCGGGGCGGTTGCATCAACGCCGGGTGCGGCATGGGCGGCAAGCCGGTTTTCAACACCCTTGTCGATGATCACAGAATATCGGGATCAACCGCAAGCCGGATTTGAAGTTGATTCCACAACCTTAATTGATGCCGGAAAAGAAGAAGAGGCACTGGCGGTGTTGCCGTTGGCGGGCTTGCGTCTGGATGGTGAAACACTGGGCGGCCTGGCAAAACTGGGGTTGCGCACCATTGGTCAGGTAATCGCCCGGCCGCGCGCGCCATTAACCCGCCGGTTTGGCAAATTGCTGATGTTGCGACTGGACCAGGCCCTGGGTCTGGTTGAGGAAGCGATAACCTCGCGTTTGCCGGTACCTGAATTAATGGCTGAACGCAAACTTGCCGAACCGATCGGGCGGGTGGAAGACATTGAAATTCTGGTTGAGCGGCTTGCCACCTGTTTGTGCGGCGATATGGAAAAGCGCGGCGCCGGCGCGCGCAATATCGATCTGGCGCTTTTTCGAACGGATGGAAAAGTTGTTCGCCTGGGGGTTGGAACTTCAAGTCCGCTGCGTGATCCAAAAAGCATTTGCCGGCTTTTTAGTGAGCGGCTGGCGGCTGTTCATGATGAATTTGATGCCGGACTGGGGTTTGAAACCGGACGGTTGTCAGCGCTCCAGGTTGAACCCTGTTCCCTTGACCAGAGTTCTTTATTGACAGGCAATGACAACCACAGTGATTTCTCCCATCTGATTGACAGGCTTGGCGCACGGCTCGGGCTTTCACGTATTGTGCGCATGATGCCGGGCGAGACCCATCTGCCGGAAAAAGTTGATGGCAATGTTTGCGTGGCGGGTGTTGCTGGCGAGGCTGTTCGCGGGGAATTTCTGCAGCCGGTTCGTCCCATGCGCCTGTTATCAAATCCGGAGCCGGTTGAGGCAATTGCCCCGGTACCCGAAGGACCGCCGGTGCGATTTCGCTGGCGAAGAAAACTGCATGTTGTTGTTCATGTGGAAGGGCCTGAACGCATTAGCGATGAATGGTGGAATAGTGGTTTGGGCAATCATGATATGCCACATCAAAAACCACGCCACACCAGGGACTATTTTCGTATTGAAGATGATAAGGGCTATCGCTACTGGCTTTACCGTCAGGGTCTTTACGCCAGCGAAACTAATTCACCGCGCTGGTATATGCATGGAATTTTTGCATGACAGACCCTCTTTCAGCCAATGGTTTTGCCGAACTGTCATGCATGAGCAATTTTTCCTTTTTGCGCGGCGCATCTCATCCTGAAGAACTGGTAGTGGTGGCAAAAAAACTGGGACTTTCAGGGCTGGCGCTGAGCGACCGCAATTCTGTTGCAGGCGTGGTGCGCGCCCATATGGCGGCAAAAGAGGCTGGCCTGGCTTTCCAGCCAGGCTGCCGTCTGGTGTTTGGCGACGGCACGCCGGACTGTCTGGTCTGGCCGAAGAATATCAAGGGCTGGAACAATCTTTGCCGCCTGTTATCGGTTGGCAATTTGCGGGCGCAAAAGGGGGACTGTCATCTGGGGCTGGATGATCTGGAAAAATTCGGAGATCATATGGCAATCGCAGTTGTGCCGGAATCGGACGGTGAAACAACCGTTTCAGCAAAGCCTGACGATACCCTGTCAGCAACTTTGTTGCGGTTGAATAAACTGTTTCCAAAATCTGTCTGGCTGGTGATATTCAACCATTATCAGGCATTGAGCAACCGACTGATTGTTCGCTGGATCAATATTGCAGCAACAACACATGTGGCGTTGCTGGCCAGCAATAATGTTCTGTATCACCGCAGCGAAAGGCGAATGCTGCAGGATGTGGTGACCTGTATTCGCGAGCATGTGAGGCTTGATCAGGCGGGTTATCTGATCCATGCCAATAGCGAGCGGCATCTGAAAAGTCATGATGAGATGCGGGCAATGTTCTCACGCTGGCCGCAAGCGGTTGCTGCGGTGGATGAGAGCCAAAATCTGTTTTCGCAATTGAAATTCAGTCTGGATGAACTGCGTTACCAATATCCCGATGAAGCCCCTGCATCGAAACTGAGCCCGCAGCAGGAACTGGCGCGACTGGCGGAAACCGGTGCAAGGCAGCGCTATCCGAAAGGGGTCCCGGCGAAAATTCACCAGCAGATAGATCATGAGCTGGAACTGATCGATGAATTGCAATATGCGCCTTATTTTCTCACCGTCTATGATATTGTGAAGTTTGCCCGCTCACAAAAAATCCTCTGCCAGGGACGTGGGTCAGCGGCCAATTCGACGGTTTGCTATTGTATCGGCATTACCGATGTTGACCCTTCACTGTCAGACCTGCTGTTTGAACGGTTCATTTCTCCCGAACGCCGGGAACCTCCGGACATTGATGTGGATTTCGAGCATGAACGGCGGGAAGAGGTAATCCAGTATATTTATCATAAATACGGCCGCGAGCGCTCCGCTCTGGCAGCCAGTGTTGTAACCTATCGCGCCCGTTCAGCCGTGCGGGAAATTGGCAAGGTGTTTGGTCTTTCCGAAGATGCAATAACAGCGCTGGCCGGTAGCGTGTGGGGCCATTCCTCTTCAGCAATGGGAGAACGCGAAGTGCGCCAGGCCGGTCTTGATATGGGTGATGAGGGGCTTAACCGGGTTCTGCAATTATCCCATGAGATTAACGGTTTCCCCCGTCATCTTTCCCAGCATGTGGGTGGCTTTGTTATTACCCGTGACCGGCTGGATACAATTATCCCGGTTATGAATACCGCCATGGAAGAACGAACCCAGGTGGAATGGGACAAGGATGACCTGGAATCGCTGGGTATCCTGAAAATTGATATTCTGGCACTTGGCATGCTGACCTGCCTGCGCAAGGCATTTGATCTTCTTGAAAGCCATTATGATTTGCCGATGGATCTGGCGATCATGCCGAAGGAAGACCAGCGCACTTATGCAATGATCCAGCGGGCGGACACGGTCGGGGTCTTCCAGATTGAAAGCCGGGCACAGATGTCAATGTTGCCGCGGCTGAAACCGGCCTGTTTCTATGATCTGGTTATTGAGGTGGCAATTGTCCGTCCGGGCCCCATTCAGGGAGACATGGTGCATCCCTATCTGCGCCGGCGCCAGGGCAAGGAAAAAGTCAGCTATCCGAGCAGGGAACTGGAAGAGGTTTTAGGCCGCACTTTAGGCGTGCCGCTGTTTCAGGAACAGGCAATGAAAATTGCAATTGTCGGTGCCGGATTTTCACCTGGTGAGGCGGACAAACTGCGCCGGGCAATGGCAACTTTCCGGCGGGTTGGAACGATTCATACATTTCAGCAAAAAATGGTCGAAGGGATGGCGGCAAAAGGTTATGACCGGGAATTTGCCACCCGCTGTTTTCGCCAGATTGAAGGGTTTGGCGAATATGGCTTTCCCGAAAGCCATGCGGCAAGTTTCGCTTTGCTGGTCTATGCCTCGTGCTGGCTGAAGTGTCATTATCCGGATGTTTTTGCCGCGGCCATTATCAATTCCCAGCCGATGGGATTCTATTCACCGGCGCAACTGGTACGCGATGCAAGGGAACATGGCGTTGAAGTTCTGCCGCCCGATATCAACCTGTCGAATTATGATTGCACACTGGAGATTTCAAACACCGGAGCGACAGCGCCGGAAAACCTTTGCCAAAACATCCATCCGCGCAACAGAGTAATGAAACAGGACATCTGTTCGCGATATGCTTTGCGCCTGGGGCTTCGCCAGATCAAGGGTGTGGGCAAGACGGAAGCTGAACTGGTCATGCAAATGAGGCAACAGCCGGGTGGACCACAAGATGGCCCGGAAGGCGAAAAAGCCAGACCGGCATTTTACAAGGATATCCGTGATTTCTGGCTGCGCTCGGGGCTCGCCCGTTCGATGATTGAGCGTTTTGCCGATGCGGATGCCTTTCGCTCGATCGGGATTGACCGGCGAAAAGCCCTGTGGGCGGTGCGTGCACTTGATCCACATTGCCAAAATTCAACTCCCATGGCTGGCAAAATGCCGCTATTTGACCGGTTGAACGGTAAAGATCCGGTCAATGAAATTCGGACCGATTTGCCGCTTATGCCGCAAGGTGAGCATGTCATTCAGGATTATCGCTATCTTTCCCTGTCACTTAAAGCCCATCCGGTTTCCTTCCTGCGGGATGATTTCAGGCAAAACGGGATGGTGGAAAATGGCCAGCTTGAAACCATTGCCAATGGCCGAAGGGTAACCATCGCCGGATTGATTGTGGTGCGCCAGCGACCTGGTTCAGCCAAAGGCGTGGTGTTCATGACGCTTGAAGATGAAACCGGTATTGCCAATGTGATTGTCTGGTCGAAAGTATTTGAGCGCTATCGATCAGTGATCATGGCGTCACGTTTTGTCAAAGTGCGCGGCAAATTGCAAAAAGCCGATGGTGTTATTCATCTGGTTGCCGATTTTATTGAAGATGCAAGCCCGCTGCTCATCGCGCTGACCGAAGAAGCCGGTATTAATGCAGGCAATGGCAAAGATGCCTCAATTGCTGATATGGGCGGCATCGCCAATGCCGATGAAGTCAGGCAACCGGTTCGCGAACTAACCAGCCATAACAAACCGGGAACCAGATTGCGACGCCTGTTAAAAGACGTTCCCGACCTGCGCAAGGATTACCAGCGTCTGGCCAGAAATACCGACAAGGTAATGCCCAAAGGGCGAAATTTTCATTAGGCCCTGTAAATGGATGAGTGCTGTGCTTTCGGTGTGAGGCCATTTAACTAACCTTCTGCAATGCGGCGAATGGCTGCTATCACGGAAGAAGAAAAACCTTCGACAACTGCTTTGGTTTTGGACAAGGATTGTGGCGGCACGAAACAAGATAGTTCCGCCACGCTCCGCAAACGAACCTTTGCTGCGCGGCCTCCAGGTCTGGCATGCGAACCAGGCGCTTTAGTCGCCCGCGAAACCCGCGTTATCCGTCTCGTCCGGGTTCGTCTGTATTGCTGGAGAACAATACGATCTTGTTACCTTGAGGGTCGCGAAGGTAGCCAACATAAAAATGAGGTCCATACGAGTCACGGAAGCCCGGCTGGCCCTCGTCAAAACCGCCTGCGGCAAGCGCGGCGGAGTGAAGGTCACGAACCTGCATTTGACTGCGAGCTTCGAATGCAATCATAGTACCGTTCCCAGCAGAGGCCGGACGAC
>JAAEMP010000016.1 GCA_024225445.1 Hyphomicrobiales bacterium
CATAATCATATTCGTGTTTACCATTGGCATTTGTCGATGTGGTCAACTGGCCGATGTTAAAGTAGCCGGTTCGTTCCTCATCATAAGTATTGGTAGTCAACACAACCGAAGTGGCTTCATCGGTTTTGGTCAGCAGACGCTCCAATGCGTCATAGGTGAGCGCAATCGATTTACCTCGCGCATCGGTTTGCCGGATTAATTACGCCCTATCCTCTTTATCCAGGACATTGCCCTACCAGATACGCACAACCACTTCTTCAGGTAACAGGCAAATCTGGTCGCTGCAGGCCTGCAGTTTCAGCACGACTTTACCGACCGATTTCTCCTGCCCGTCCGGTTTCGCCGGCAATTCACCGCTCAAGGATATCTCGCCTTCATAAAGAGCCATTGGCTTGTCATTGAATTTCAGGGATTTGACCAGCGCATCAGGATACACTTCACCTGGCACTTCCTTCCCCCCGACAAACAATTGTGTCGGAATGAAGTATTCTTCAAGCGGCACATTCGCATTGATATGCCAGCCCTCTTTCACTTCAATCAGAAAATCAATCCGGCTATTTGCCCGATCGATGGTTGTCCCCACACGCACCGCACCGTCTGCCAAAAACCGCACATTACCCACATCACCGTGAGAAAGCGCATTGGCAGACAGCAATGTATAGCCAGTTGAAACAGGAGACGTTAAAACATGACCGGATAGCGAAGCCGCAAGCAGAGTGGCCTTTTGGGCGAATTGAGGACCATTGCCGCGTTTACTCAGACCGGTTAGCATTGACAAGGCTAGCGCATTGCCGGACGGGACTTCACTGTCAGCATAAGGAATGAACCTGCCAATACCATCACCGGAGGCACTCATGGCATAGGCAGAGCTTGAGCTATTCTTTTCATTCACATACCGCCTTGTCGTCTCGTTCGCGATATCATTTGCCTTACTCAGATAATGACTGGCATCATGGCCAGAAGGGGTATAATCATATAATGAAATCAGCGCTTTACCAAGCCCTGCATGATCTGGCAATTGAGCTTCAACGCCAATACTGCCTTCAAAACTTACCCGTTTCAGCCCATCCTCACCCATCATTTCATCAAGGATATACCGGGTCGCATCCTCTGCGGCGCGATAATAATCATCTCTGTTAAAAGCTCTGGATGCCTCGGCCAGGGTTTCAATCATCATCGCATTCCAGGCAACAACAATCTTTTTGTCTTTATGAGGAGCAGTTCGTTTCTTGCGCTCCTTGTATAATTTCAGATAAATTCCATCCAGACGCTGCAAGTATTGCGCTTCATCAATGCCGGTTTTCTTGGCCGATATTGATGGCAACTCGCTCATATGCAGCACAGTGGAACCCTCAAAATTTCCTTCAGGCGTAACCCCAAGTGCATTCATGGCGAAGCTGGCATCATCACCCAAAATCCGGGACATTTGTTCCGGTGTCCAGATATAAAAAAATCCCTCCCCCTCTTCACCCGATACGCTCAGGGAATCGGCATCCTCTGCCGAGTAAAATCCGCCTTTTTCATCACGCATCTCACCCAGGACATAATCAAAAGTGCGGATTGCCGCATGTTTGAAACGTATCTCACCGGTGGCCAGCCATGCTTTGACCAGCAAGCGGCCAATCATTGCCTGATTATACAACATCTTCTCAAAATGCGGCACGTGCCATTCAGGATCCGTGCTGTAACGGTGAAAGCCGCCACCGACATGGTCATGGATTCCACCCTTGATCATGCCGTCAAGCGCCTTGGTAACACTATTCAGCAGTTGACGATCACCATCACGCTCCGCCTGGTCAAGCATGAACAACAACGCTGATTCCTGGGGAAATTTTGGAGCAACACCAAACCCTCCGTTGAATTCGTCGATATTCGAAAGCAGTGATCTGGCAGCTGAGCGAATTACCTCCGGGGTCAGATTTTTGGCAGCTTCTGTCCGATTCATGTAATTCTTGATAATGCCCGCTATTCGTACACCTTCTCCGCGAATATCTGCATTCTCATTTTTCCACAGATCGTTGACCTGACCCAGAATATTCATAAACACATCAGGTGGGAAATAGGTTCCCGCGTAAAAGGGATCGCCGTCAGAAGTCAGGAATACAGAATTGGGCCAACCTCCGTTTCCTGCGACAACCTGGGTTACCAGCATGAACTGCTCATCCAGATCAGGTCGACGCTCGCGGTCAATTTTTATCGAGACAAAATTTTCGTTCAGATATTTGCCAATCTGCTCGTCTTCAAAACTTTCCCGCGCCATGACATGGCACCAGTGGCAGGTTGAGTAGCCAATCGACAGAAAAATCGGCTTGCCTTCAATCCTGGCCTTGTCCAGAGCTTCTTTGCCCCAGGGATACCAGTCAACCGGGTTATAGACGTGTTGCTGCAAGTAAGGTGATTCAACCCCCAGCAAATGATTTGCCTCACGGCTTGTATCAGGTGTACCTGCTGCATTTGTTTCGCCTGAACTGACCATAAGAAACAGCCCCAAAAATGTGGTTGATAAAATTCCGGATTTCAATTCACTCTCCTGTGCCAATTATTCTGCACACCATACAGCGTATCAACGATTGGAATAAAATCACGATAGCGCGAGCAGCATCAAGCTACAAAGCCTGTATATCGCCGCGTTCCCATTGCTCTTTGGTCAACAGGCGAAATTCCTCGAAACCATTGTTCGAAATTGCCTGCCGGATTTCAGCCATCTGCAACTGATAATAGGCCAGATTATTCCAGGTCAGCAGCATCCCCCCCAGGGCCTCGTTGCATTTGACCAAATGATGCAAGTAGGCGCGTGAATAATCCCTGGTGGCAGGACAACTCGATGTTTCATCCAGCGGCCGATAATCCTCGCTATGACGGGCATTTTTCAAATTGACCTTGCCATGCCTGGTATAGGCCAATCCATGGCGCCCTGCCCTGGTTGGCATGACACAGTCAAACATATCGATACCGCGGGCAACGCTCTCCAGAATATCATCAGGAGTTCCCACACCCATTAAATAGCGGGGTTTTTCGTGCGGCATTGCGGGACAGGTTTCATCCAGCATGGAGAGCATGACTTCCTGGGGTTCCCCAACTGCCAACCCGCCGACCGCATAGCCCTTGAGATCCATATCCGCCAGTTTTTGGGCCGAACGAATACGCAGTTCGGGTTGATCGCCGCCCTGCACAATACCAAACATCGCCCTGGTTTTCTGCTTGCCAAAAGCAGATTTGCACCTCTCAGCCCAGCGAAGCGATAATTCCATTGCCCGTTCAATTTCCCTATATTCCGCAGGAAGCGCGATGCATTCATCCAGCTGCATCTGAATATCGGAGCCAAGAAGCCCCTGAATTTCAATTGAACGTTCCGGCGAGAGATAATGACTGCTTCCGTCAATATGAGACTTGAAAGTAACGCCTTTCTCATCAAGCTTTCGCAAAGCTGAGAGAGACATCACCTGAAATCCGCCGGAATCCGTCAAAATGGGATATTTCCATCTCGCGAATTCATGCAAACCACCCAGTTTTGCTACCCGTTCGGCGCCAGGACGCAACATCAGGTGGTAGGTATTGCCCAAAATAATATCGGCTCCCAGGTCCCTGACCTGATCCATATACATGGCTTTTACCGTTGCCGCGGTTCCAACCGGCATGAATGCAGGGGTGCGAATATCTCCCCTGCAGGTAGAAATCAAGCCACGCCTTGCATTGGCACTTGTAGCCAACAGCCGAAATGAGAATTCGACCCCTGTTTCACGTCTATTATTAATTTCATTGCCCATCAGTTATTCGCACCCGGATAAAGCAGACTTGAATCGCCATAGGAATAAAAACGATAACTATTTTGAATGGCATGGCTGTAGGCATTTTTCATAATATCCAGACCACTGAATGCGCTAACCAGCATAAAAAGTGTGGAACGCGGCAAATGAAAATTGGTTATCAGCAGGTCAGTTGCCCTGAATTTGTAACCTGGCGTAATGAAAATATCAGTCGCACCTTGCCATTGTCTGAATTTGCCATCGGGTTCAATTGCACTTTCCAGCAACCGTAAACTGGTCGTGCCAACACTGACAATACGCCCGCCTCGCGCACGTATCGCGTTCAACTGGTTTGCTGTCTCTTCACTGATTATGCCATTTTCAAAGTGCATTTTATGATCAACCGTATCATCAGCCTTGACCGGCAAAAAAGTTCCCGCCCCCACATGCAATGTGCAAAAATGTCTGGTGACTCCAATTCCATCAAGTTTTGAAAATATCTCATCGCTGAAATGAAGACCCGCCGTCGGTGCCGCCACCGCCCCGTCGTTTGCCGCGTAGATGGTTTGATAATCCACCAGATCACGATCATCCTGAAGCCGCTTTGAGGCAATATAAGGTGGTAATGGCATTTCGCCGTTCGCCATCATCACTTCATCAAGCACTGGACCTGACAAATCAAAATCCAGCTCTATCTCTCCACCCTCACTTTTCTGGCTTACCACTGCTTCCAGAACCCCGGCTAGGCAGGCCAGACCACCACCGCCCGTGGAATTACCCGACCTCGTCAGGCACAAACGCTCGCCAACTTTCAGTTTCTTCGCTCCCCTGGCAAATGCAGCCCATTGATGAGCAGATTTTCTGCGATGCAAGGTCAAGCCAATGCGGGCAATATTCCCGTCACGCTCACGCAGCGCCTCAAACTGGGCAGGAATGACCCTGGTGTCGTTAAACACCAACCCGTCGCCAGGGCGTAAGTATTCTGCTAGTTCGCCAAAGTCGCGATCTTCAAATCCATTGTCTGGTTTTACCACAAGCAAACGAGAACTATCGCGCGGAACGGCAGGGCGCAACGCGACATTTTCTTCAGGAAGGACAAAATCGAACAGTTCTACGTCCATGAAAATTCCGGCAAATCTGTTAACGGGTACATTTTCGAAAAAAAAAGGCAGCGTGCTGATAAACACACTGCCTCATATATTATCACTTAATGGCAATGCCAATTACAAATCAGCGGCCACCTTCATCGAAATAATTGAATCCGGGTCTGTTACCGGCTCACCTTTTTTGATTTTATCAACATTTTCCATACCGCTCACAACTTTACCCCAAACCGTATATTGGCGATCGAGAAAACCCGCATCATCAAGACAGATGAAAAACTGGCTGTTGGCGCTGTCTGGCATCTGGCTACGGGCCATTGAACAAATGCCACGCACATGTGGTTCACCATTGAATTCAGCCTTCAGGTCAGGTTTTGAAGACCCACCGGTTCCAGTACCATGGGGACAACCGACTTGCGCCATAAAACCATCAATAACACGGTGGAAGACAATACCGTCGTAAAAACCTTCCCGGGAAAGTTCCTTGATACGGTCCACATGACCGGGCGCTAGATCGGCACGCAGTTCAATTACCACTTCGCCCTGGGTGGTCTCGATAACAATTGTTTTCTCGGGTTCTTTATATTCAGCCACTTGATTGTCCTTTCAATCGCTTAAGCTTGTTTATTTGATCGAACAACCCAGTCGTCAGTCGGTTGCCATTTGCATTTTCTCAATTTTGTCGGGATCTTTTACCGAGCCATTATTGGCAGAATCACCCTTTTTGATTTTGTCTACATTTTCCATGCCGACTATTACCTTGCCGAAAACGGTATATTTACCATTAAGAAAATCGCCTGGCGCAAGCATGATAAAAAATTGCGAATTTGCGCTGTTCGGGCTTTGGGAACGGGCCATTCCCAGCACACCACGTTTGAACGGCTCGTTGGAAAATTCTGCTTTCAGATCAGGTAAATCTGAACCACCCCTGCCCGTGCCGGTCGGATCACCGGTTTGAGCCATGAAACCATCAATGACACGGTGGAATACAATGCCGTTATAAAACCCTTTTCTTACCAGTTCGCTAACTCGTTCGACATGCTTGGGAGCAAGATTTGGCAGCAATTCAATCGCCACACAACCACTCTTTACAAATAGATAAACAATATTCTCACTCGCCGGTACCGGAGAGGTATCACACCCAACTTTGCGATCCAGTTTTTCCTTATTTACCACCGGCGTCTCTGGACCTTTCGAATTGCACGATGAAATGGCAAGAGCAATAAAGCCGATTGCAGCAATAGAGCGTAAAAACCTCATGTATCTCTCCTGAATATGGTGCAGTTCTTATGAACTAGTATCTTTGTCAAGCATCGCCAGTACTGCTTTTGGCACGAACGGTGAAATATCACCACCCATTACTGCTATTTGTCGAACCAATGTGGCAGTAATACAACGATTTTTGGGCTGAGCGGCAAAAAATACCGTGTTGAGATCGCCTGCCATCATTCCATTCATGCCTGACATCTGCAGTTCATAATCGAGGTCGCTTCCATCTCTCACTCCGCGCACCAAAATTCCAGCCCCGGCGGTTCTGGCTGCCTCAACCACAAGGTTATCAAATGCTTCAACCCGCACGCGCCCCTGTTCACCCATTTCTTCAACCACTTCACTAATGAGTTTCGAGCGTTGGTCAAAATCAAACATCGGTTTCTTATTTGAATGAATGCCAATTGCCACGACGACCTCATCAGCGATGCTGAAGGCCTGGCGTAATATATCCACGTGACCCAGCGTAATCGGGTCGAAGGAACCGGGATAATAGGCTATTCTGGTCATAAAAAGCAGTCCTTGCGCTACACATCTTGATTACTAACTGCATATTTCACGATTATCCGAAGAAATTACTGTTCGAAACGCCGTGTCATCTCGATACAACAATTCCAACTGCGAAGATATCGGTGGGTTTTTAGTATCTGCTGTATCAAATATCAATCGGCAATTCGGTGTAAACGAAACAAATGCCATAAAACAAAACCGTTTTTGTCATACTTTCCAAACCAAAATCAATCTGACACCCCTTATCAGGCGTATTATGTCATAACAAGCAATTTCCATACCAGTTACCATTTTCCGTCTGGATATCATCGAATTCAATCGCTATTGGGCTGGGTCATAGACCCATTTATCGCGACAATGTCCAAAACCCGGCAAAATCCAGGCTTGGGCGCAACAGGTATTTCAAAGGGCTATATTAAGCATAACCCAAGAAATGCAATTCATTCAATCGAGCAATTTTCAACCTGCATATAGATTAATATAAACTTCCTTTGGCGTTAATACCCTTTTCACCAGTTTCAAAAACAGCCAATTAACCCTCTCCTGCTACATTCATGAATACGAAGTTCAAGATGAGGGCATCAATGGTTTTGCAAGATGTGAAAACAGATGAAAGGCGTCGGCATTTGGAAGCGGTAAAGACACAAGATCCAGTCCAAATGTCTACCAACAAAGTCGGTGACAATCGGCGTAGTCGCCTGCATGGTTATATCATACATTGTGATGGCAAAGTTGGCGTCGTTGCGGCAATTGCCAAAACCGATATCTCGGTGTCAGATGATTATTGGAGTGTTGGACAGCTGATATCCGTTAACGTCGGGAAAAGCCGGATTGTTGGCCTGGTTTTCAAACTCGAGTCACCAGGCAATAACTGGATAGCTGATGGCGATAATCACATTAATATTCATATCGAACTCATCGGAGAAATCAACGATAATGAACAAGGTAATCCGAGTTTTAAAAGCGGTATTTCCAACTACCCTCACCTGGGTGCCACCGCACATCGCATCAGAAATATTGATCTGGCATCAATTTATGAAAACAATGAAAATAATACCGTTACCATTGGATCGATCACCCAGGATGCAACCATCCCGGCGGTAATTTCTGTCGATTCTTTGCTGTCGCGACATTTCGCAATTGTTGGCACAACCGGCGTTGGTAAATCCACTTCAGTCGCGCTTATCCTGCAGAAAATCGTAAAACAACGCCCGGATATACGCACGTTAATACTGGATCCGCACAATGAATTCGCCACTGCCTTTCCAGATTGCTCGATTACAGTTGATGCCGCATCACTGGACTTACCCTTCTGGATGTTTACTCTTGAAGAGTTTATTGAGGTGATCTATCGCGGCAGACCTGGCATTGGCGAAGAAGTGGACGCACTTCGCGACCTTATTCCCGAAGCCAAATGTATGTATGAATTCGGCCCCAATTCAAGCAAGGCCTCTTCTCTGAAAAAGAAATCACTGGAAGGCTCATCTTATACAGCCGACACACCTGTTCCCTATCGCATGCAAGATCTGTTCAAACTGATTGACCAAAAACTCGGCATGTTGGACGGCAAAGCCGAGAGGCCACACCTCAAATCTCTGAAAAATCGCATTGACCTGGTGATGAATGATCCCCAATTCAACTTCATGTTCTGTAGCACTCAAGGTGCTGAAGCGATGGGAAGTTTGTTATCCCTGGCTTTCAGAATTCCACAAAACAATAAGCCAATCTGTGTATTTGAACTATCCGGACTTCCATCTGAAGTCGTCAATGTCGTGGCGTCAGTTATGTGTCGTCTGGCATTTGACCTTGGAAGCTCCAGCCATGGCACCATCCAGACACTTGTAGTTTGTGAGGAAGCTCACCGGTATATTCCAGCAGACACGCAAGCAGGCTTCTTGCCAACCCGCCTGGCAATATCAAGAATTGCAAAAGAAGGCCGCAAATATGGCGTGTATCTGGGAGTGGTAACCCAGCGCCCTGGCGAGTTGGATGCAACCATATTATCCCAGTGCAATACCGTATTTTCGATGCGTCTTGGCAATGAGCACGACCAGGCAATAGTAGGTAAAGCTATCACTGGTGCTGCAAATTCAACTGTGTCATTTCTGTCATCACTTGCCAACCGGGAGTGCATAGCGTTTGGTGAAGCAATGGAAGCCCCGATGCGGATGACTTTTGAAGAGGTCAAGTCTAAAAATCTACCTGGATCGAATATATATGAAAACCAGGCAAAATTGCGTGAGGGTAAAGCTTCAATTTCCCTCTCCAGTGTGGTTATGAAAATGAAAGAAATTGGGGCTGGCAACTCCAAACCCATTACGGAAGATATTAGTGCTATCGAGCGGGTTGAGGTCGCGCCGCAAGAAGAACAAAGACCAACTTCTGCCACTACTGACTACGAGCCTAAACCAATAAAGATGCAGGAACAAAGACAATCAACAAATGTTGCGCCAACCTCAAATCAGCAACCTAATGGCAATCCACCAAATTACAATCATTCCGGTGGGAATCAAAATATTCCACGGTCTGCCAATCATGAAGCAAACAATCGATTGGGAAATCCCAGCACACTATCATCACAAAATCACCATTCAATGACGCCTGGCAAAAGCAAAAGAGACCGAGCACCACAAAACCCGGCGGAATCGGTTTTTAATGAAGCCAAGAATGAACTGGGAAAGCCTCGTAATAACTCATCATCCAGCCTCATCAGAGCTTTTCGACCCAAATAATATTGAGACATAGGCTCACATAGTGTGTGTTCAGCTGGTAATTGGCGGCAATTTCTCACGCAGAGAATGCCAAACAAGATGTCTGACGAAAAAATTTCGGATTTGAGACCAGCCAAGGCCCAGACCAAGCACAAATATGCCCAGAATAACAAATGATACCGAATTGTTGAACTCGCCAAAAAAACTGTTGTCATTGATAATGCTGAACAACGAATAGCCCAGATAAATCAGGGCAGAAACGAGCATCGCACGGCGATCAACAATCAGAGCAAACACTGCCAAAATCATCACCACAAACAAGATGACCATCGAACTGTATCGCCCGTCAAAACTGTCATACAGGATTGAGTGAACAATAAGCGGAGCGGCAAGAAGATGAAGCCAAAACGCACATTCCGATAATCTGGTAACCCTGAATTTGTCTTTTACATCAAATAACATCGCAGCAATCAGTACCCCCAAGCCACAAATCCCCATCAGTATCCGCGTGGCAACCGAATTGTTCCCCATATCAAAAAACAAACCAAAAATCAGTGAAACGGCAAATACCGCAGCAAGTGCCAACGGAAATAGGACAAATGGCAGGCGATAGCGCCGGTAATAGATAATCAAGGCCAGTATTGCGCCGGTCACTCCGACGAATGGCATGATGCTCAATATCTCGTGATAATTTTCGCGACCAAAACCAAGACTGAGAGCCGTAAAATGAAATGCAGTTGAAGCAAGCAATCCCGCCCAGGCGCCAAATACTATGGTCAAAACCAGGCTGGAGAGTGGTAGTCTTTGGCTCTTCGTCACCCATTCACTGATCGCAACCGAAATGGCAACCAATGCCAAAAGCCCGAGCGGCGCAAACCATCTGGACTGATCAGGGTGATGCCTGCCGCTATTCTGATCAAACACCAGGCTAAATGAATCTTCCACCAGCATCGACAAACCGATTGCCAGTATGATGATGCCAATAGCGATGAAAAAGTCCCGAAAACCCTTTAGCAGGCGAAAGGGTTCATCCTCACTCGAAACAGAAAAGTCAATCTCCGACGAAATTTCAGATTCCTGCACAGATCTGGCCAGTTTCCGCAAAGCAGAAGCTTGTTCATTGGTGATAATCGCCTGGGCAACCGCCCTGTCTAGATGGCTGCTGGTTAACATGCCGATTTGCTCACTTACCAAATCTCCGGATTCATGATCAAAGTTCACCCTCATAAAAAGTCGGATATTATCCCAACATCATAATCGGACGCATTTCCATGCACATTTAATATTCTAGAAATTCTGTTAAATGACTGATTTAACTTCGCTTTTCTTATTCCTCAAGATCGCCTGAAGATTTTGATGGATTTTCATCACCATTAGCTTCCTGATCTTCATTCTGATCATCATCATTTTCAGTTTCTGAAATATGCTCGACAGAAACTACATGTTCATCCTTGGCAGTATTGAATATGGTGACCCCCATTGTCGAGCGACCGGCTATTCGGACATCCTTGATTGGGCACCGAATAAGTTGACCGCCATCTGAGACCAGCATTATTTCATCGCCTTCTCCGACCGGGAATGAGGCTACCAGTTTTCCGTTGCGCTCATTTACCACCATTGCCGCAATGCCTTTACCACCACGCCCGGATACACGATATTCATGGCTGGAAGACCGTTTGCCATAACCGTTTTCGGACACGGTCAAAACAAATTCTTCCAGTTGTCGAAGTTGTTCAAACCTGTCATCTGACAGAGGCAGTATATCGGATTCTGCGGTTTCCAATGGAACATCATCATCTTCACCGGAACGGACCTGTTTCAAATAGGCAATTCGTTCGGCTGGACTTGCATCAGAGTGATTAAGCACGCTCATGGAGATAACACTGTCTCCCTCTCCCAACCTTACACCGCGAACACCAACCGAATTCCTCCCGACAAATACCCGAACATCAGTCACAGGAAAACGAATGCATTGGCCTGCGGATGTGGTCAGCAGGATATCATTGTCCGGATCGCAGGTATCAACGCCGATTATGCTGTCATTTTCCTCATCAAGCTTCATCGCAATCTTGCCATTTCGATTGACCTGGACAAAATCCGATAATTTGTTCCGTCTGACAGTCCCTGCCTGTGTGGCAAAAATCACATCCAGTTCACTCCAGCTGGCTTCATCTTCAGGCAACGGCAATATGGATGTCACTCGCTCACCCTGGTGCAATGGCAACAGATTTATAAGCGCTTTGCCTCTGGCCTGGGGTGCCGCCAAAGGCAGTTTCCAGACTTTCAGCTTGTAGGCTATGCCACGCGAGGAAAAGAATAGTATCGGCGTATGGGTATTGGCGACAAAAAGGCGCGTAACAAAATCTTCATCCCGAGTCGACATTCCTGAACGGCCCTTGCCTCCTCGGCGCTGGGCACGATATGTATCCAGCGGAACACGCTTGATATAGCCAGTATGAGAAACCGTCACAACCATGTCTTCCACAGCTATCAGGTCTTCATCTTCCATATCAAACCCACCTTCGACAATTTCACTGCGTCGCGGCGTGGAAAACTCCTCTTTAACGGCAAGAATTTCTTCAGTGACAATCTTCATGACCCGCTCTCGCGATCCCAGAATGTCCAGAAATTCGATAATTTCTGCACCTATTGCATGAAGTTCATCGGATATTTCATCTCGCCCAAGAGCGGTCAAACGCTGCAGACGTAAATCAAGGATTGCTCTGGCCTGTTCTTCCGACAGGTGATAGGTGCCATCATCATTGAGTTTATGGCGAGGATCATCAATTAGCATCACCAGCGGAGCGACATCTTTGGCCTCCCATGCGCGCTCCATCAATTGGGCACGTGCAGAAGCCGGATCTGGTGCTTGACGAATGAGTTTGATGATTTCATCGATATTGGCGACGGCAATTGCCAGCCCGACCAGAACGTGGGCACGAATACGGGCTTTATTCAGCAGGTATTTTGTACGCCTGGTGACAACTTCTTCACGAAAAGCGACAAATGCCTTCAACATATCGGTCAGGACAAGGCGTTCGGGCTTGCCACCGTTCAAGGCAACCAGGTTGCAACCAAACGAAGACTGCAACGGCGTGTAACGATAAAGCTGGTTTAGCACGACATCAGGAACCGCGTCACGACGCAATTCAATCACTACCCGGTAACCATCTCGGTCAGATTCATCGCGTATATCGGAAATTCCCTCAATACGCTTGTCTCGCACCAGTTCGGCAATCTTCTCAACCATACTGGCCTTGTTCACCTGATATGGAATTTCAGTCACCACCAATGCCTGACGTTCACCGCGTATGGTCTCATTGTGAACCTTGCCACGCATGATTACCGACCCGCGTCCTGTCGAATAAGCCGAACGAATACCACTTCGGCCAAGAATGATGCCACCCGTGGGGAAATCTGGCCCGGGAATAATTTCCATCAATTCAGCCAGCTCAATTGCCGGATTTTCTATCATTGCCACACAGGCATCGATCACTTCACCCAGATTATGCGGAGGAATATTGGTTGCCATGCCGACAGCTATGCCGCCGGCACCATTGACCAGAAGATTCGGAAAACGGGCTGGAAGAACCGCCGGTTCGGTTTCAGAATTGTCATAGTTATCGCGAAAATCTACCGTATCCTTGTCCAGATCAGACAATAACTCATGGGCCGGTTTTGACAGACGCGATTCCGTATACCGCATGGCGGCAGGGGGATCACCATCGATCGAACCGAAATTACCCTGACCATCAATCAATGGAACACGCAGAGAAAAATCCTGAGCCATGCGCACAAGAGCGTCATAAACCGCAGAATCTCCGTGCGGGTGGTATTTACCAATAACATCACCAACGATACGTGCAGACTTGCGATAAGGCTTATTCCAGTCAAATCCGTTTTCATGCATGGCATACAAAATACGCCGATGCACCGGTTTCAAACCATCGCGAACATCAGGAAGTGCACGCGATACAATCACGCTCATCGCGTAATCTAGATAGGAATTCTGCATTTCCTCAATAATAGATATTGGCTGAATTGCAGGATCACTTCCTTGCCCGTCATCGCCAGCCCCACCATCTGAGCCACCATTGGCACCGCCAGCACCATTGGGTGGATTTTCAATATTAGACAAATTCAGTCCCTGTGTTTAAGATTTAAAGCTTATCCAACTACTTCCATGCCCAGTCGTAAATTAACGCATATTTCGATCTGGCAGCAGAAATAATACCCGAAAAACTCATGCTCGTGATTAACAATGCAACCAGATATCTCGCCTCTCAACGTCCCAATTTGGTCCAACACCTGCTGTTGCACAATTATCAGCAAAAGTTCATGCACCACACTCTATATGATTCGACTGAAAAACTCAAATCTCGACGACTTATGGAGTTATTTTTTATATAATGATTTCAAATAGTTATATAAAATTCTGTATAACTTGCAAAGTGTCGGGTTACAAAACGGTAAAATACATCCCAAAAACCCGATTCAAGGCTTGTGAATTTTAACAAAAGACCGCTGGAATGCCGATGATTGTTGTCCGATATTTTCTTTGAAACAGCCAGACCAAACACCCATGAACACATAGCTGTTGTGACAACAATTACGCAACTTCACCAATCAATTAACAACCCAAATTACCCTTTGGGACAAGAATTGCCGATTAACAAATATCGATCCGATGTTGAACGCATTTGTAACATTGTTTGCGACCATTGATCCAATTGGCATGGTTCCGATACTTATTACCTCCTTACCCAGGCATGAATTTCACCGAACGATACTTTGTGGCCATTCGCAGCGCATTTATCGCCATGTGCCTGCTGGCCCTGTTCAGCGTAGCTAGACCCCTTCTGGTTTACACGGAAGCATTTGATGAACCAAACCAGTTCATCTGCCCAGTTTAATTAATGGCGCAAAACTTGCCCGATCACCCAGATCGCCAAAAACATTTCCGGGTTTAGCGACTTGCCGAGTGAACTGGTTTGGTTCATCAAATGCTTCCGTATAACCAGAAGGGGTCTAGAACAGCTATTCTCAATGTCATGAGCATAACAGGACGCGTAATTGTGACACGCCTGATGGGGTATTACTGGCCGACCTGTCCGTTCAGTTCGTCGTCGATGGAACCTCGACCCTGTGAAGGGGATAAAGATATCAAATCACCAAATATGTCATTTTCAGCAACCCTTATCACCCCGCTGTCATCGCATTGCTGACGCCAGGAGGCAATTGACTGACCCTCCAGCTTCCATTCCGGCGCGATATCAGCCAGTGGCACCAGAACAAATGCCCGCTCAGTTATTCTGGGGTGTGGAACGGTCAAATCAGCCAATTTGATTGTCTCTTCTCCGATCAGCAGGATATCGATATCGATGGTCCGCGGTCCCCATTTTACAGTTCTACGACGCTTCAGGGAATGTTCGGCCCGATGGCAAAGCCGCAAAAGACTTTCAGGCTTGAGCCCGGTTTTAATCTCAACACAAATATTCAAGAATACCGGTTGATCCTCAAGCCCCCAGGGTGGTGTTTCATAAATTGGTGATACCCGAATGACTTGAACATCACCCGAAGCCATCAGAAACTTCAATGAATTGTACAAATGATCCCTGACATCGCCAACATTTCCACCAAGCCCTAAAAGCACATTTATCGGTATCTGTTTTGTCTGTTCAGATTTGTTTTCGGTGCTGGAGGCTTTCATAGTTATATTGAACCATTTGATGGAGCCAGAAAATGTCCAGGACAAATGTGTGGCGTTCAGTCAACCTCTGCGAATTGAAATTAAACAATTAAATTACTGTTATTACTCATACACTTAATTCGGTTTTGATGATTCTGTTTGTTAGCTTGCCAATTCGTTCAACACTCAGTTCAATTTCATCACCCGATGAAAGAAAGCGTCCCAACTCCAGCCCGCAACCCGTACCGACAGTACCTGATCCGATCACCTCGCCGGCATACAAAGTCTCTGATTGGGAGATGAACGAAATGATCTCGGAGAATGAATGATGCATAGCCGATGAATTACCCCCTCCCCATCTCTCACCATTGACCGATACAGACATTTCAAGCGCAACAGGTTCGCCAATTTCATCTGCTGTAACAATACAGGGACCAAGTATGTTGCCGGTATCAAAATCCTTTCCCTTGGCCGGTCCAAGCTGTCCGGACATTTCCTTTGCCTGGATATCTCGCGCGGTCATATCGTTAAAGATAGTATAGCCGAAGATATGTTTCCCGGCGTTTTCAACACCGATATCCTTGCCGGTTTTACCTAGCACAACGGCCAGTTCCAACTCAAAATCCATCATGGTTGAATACTCACCGGAAAAGACCGGCCAGCGCACGTCTTTTCCGGTGCCGATTACACTCATGCGGTTGGATTTATAATAAATTGGTTGATCATACCAAACTGGAGGAATCTCCAGTTTCCGGCCCATCATTTTAGACATTCGCTCAAACGAATTTGTCAGATGTTGCTCAAACACCAGGCAGTCTCGCATCTGCACCGGTAATGGCAATGGGGCCAGCAGGCGCAGGTCATCCTGACTAACCAGTGCCTCTTCCACCGGCGCTTCAGATAATGAACGAACTTCATCCAATGCGTTCCCACCGCCCCCGATCAACTCAAGCATCGTGGTAAATTCATGTCGATCCAGCCCGTTTCTTAATCTGCAGGCCCGTTGAATATCAAGAATTAATCCATCACCCACATGAACCCCAATATGCGAACTACCACTTTTCTCAAACGTGACCAGTCTCATTACCTTTATTCCTCGATTATCGCTACAGCGCGGGTGAAACCGGCAGAAGCATCCTTGATTTTGAATGGAAAACAGGAGACCGTATAACCAAATGCCGGCAATTCTTCCAGATTGTGCAATTTTTCGATATGGCAGTAACCGATATCCATTCCTGCACGATGACCTTCCCAGATAATGCTTGCGTCCTTGCTCTGGCTGTAGGCCTTTGCGGTGTGGGCAAATGGCGCATCCCAGCTCCAGGCATCGGTGCCCGTTACCCTGACCCCACGTTCTAAAAGATACAAAGTCGCTTCACGGCCCATGCCGCAACCCTTCAGCAAATATTCAGCCTGGCCATATGCAACCCCCGCTGACGTATTTACTATTACAATATCAAGTGGCTGCAGATCATAGTTAATACGCTTCAATTCTGCTTCCACATCATTTGCAGTAACTATATATCCGTCTTCCATATGCCGAAAATCCAGTTTGACCGCCGGATTAAGACACCATTCCAGTGGCACCTCATCAATGGTTATTGCCCGCTCGCCATTGTTCATGGTCGAATGGAAATGATAGGGCGCATCCAGATGAGTTCCGTTGTGCGTGGCTATCTTCAACATCTCAATTGCCCAGCCCTCACCACCAGGCAAATCCTTTTTTTCAAGACCGGGAAAAAACATCATCACCTGCTCCGCCGTCATCTGATGGTCCATATATTCTATTTCCGGCAACATCATTGGCGGGTCTGATTGAATACCGGTTTCAAGTGGAACGGAAATATCAATGAATCGACGGGGCATTTTTTTCCTCTTTTGTTAGATCAGAATAACAGCAAGGGCCGGGAAAATCACCACCATTGCCAAAACAATCAGCATCATCAAAGCAAACGGTGCGGCACCGATAAAAATATCACCTAGTGAAACTGAATTATCATTCAACGCCGAATTGATGACAAATACGGATATGCCAAAGGGCGGCGTCAATAGACCGATTTCAACTGCCAGAACAGTGATGATGCCAAACCATATCAAATCCACCTGCATTGGTACAACAACCGGCATCATCAGCGGCACCAATATTAACATGATGGAAGAAGAATCCAGTATCGTTCCCATGATGATCACCAATGCTAGATAAGCGATAATCACACCCCAGTATCCAATATCAGCATTGGCAACAAACTGGCCAAACTCGTTGGGCAAACCGGACAAAGCCAGCATACGGGAATACATTGTGGCCGCAATGATCAGAAAACAAACGGCCGCAGTCACCAATCCTGTATCGGTCAGAACTTTCCAGATATCAGCAGCCGACAGGGATCGCCGCACAAGACCAATAATGATGGCTCCCAGAGAGCCGATCGCCCCGGCCTCAATCGGGGTGAAAAACCCTGCATAAATTCCACCCAGAACGATCAGGATCAGTCCGGATATCGGCAGGCCTTTTATCATCACCTGCCATGTCGTCAGCATGCTCTCATCGCTATTTGATAGATTCTTGCCAATGAATGAGGGGAATAGCATCGCCATCAGATAAACGCCTGCGGCAAATATCAAAGCCAACAGCAATCCGGGAATAATGCCGGCAATAAACAAATCTCCCACAGACTGCTCGGTTAACAATCCATACAAAATTAGCAAAAGACTTGGTGGTATCAACATGCCCAGAACCGAGGATCCGGCAACCACACCAACGGAAAAGCGTTTGGTATAGCCATGGCGCACCATTTCCGGCACGGCAATACGGGTAAATACCGCAGCAGAAGCAATCGAAATGCCGGTTATTGCTGCAAATATCGCGTTGGCACCGATCGTACCAATACCCAGTCCACCGCGAAAACGCCTAAACAGATGATTTGCAACATCAAAGGCATCACGTCCGACACCAGAGGCTGAAACCACATATCCCATCAGTACGAATAAAGGTACGACACCAAAAAAATATGAGGATATTGAATTGGCGGCAGCAAGAGCCAGCAATTTACCCGCCAGTACTGGAGAACCTTTTATTGCCCATACGCCCAGCCAGGAGGTGAGCATCAGCGCTATGGGTACGTGCAGCCCCAGATAGACCAGAACCACCATCGCCCCCAATGCCCAGAGACCTATTTCATACGGCGTCATAGGGGCACCTTACTGTCGTTTTCCGACTTTGATATACCGCCAATCACAACCATCAACTGGCGAATAATCAAAAGAACAATTTGTGCCAGCAATGCCGAACACCCAATCAGAATCACGAGTTTTACCGGCCACACGGGTGCAATAAAATCACCAACAGTGCCAACAAAAGTGTTTCTGTTCCATGCTTTTACAAAAAACGGCCAACTGGCATTGAGTAATACCCAAATTACACAAAGCCCGGCCAGTGCAAACAACAATTCAACCAATGCCCGTATTCTTGAAGATTTGCCTTCCAGATAATTCAACACCGCTTCTGAACGGGTAAAACGGCCCATACGAAATGCCTCTGGTGCCTGCAGGAAAACAATTGCCACTATAGAAAGACTAACCATCTCGGGCACACCAGAAATAGGATTGGAAAACAAACTGCGACCCGCCACATCAGCGCAAATCAGCACCATCAGTGCCACGATCAGCAAGGTCCCGAGTACATTGAGCGCTACCGAAATACGGTTAATGATATTTGTGATGAGATTCATGTGTACCAATCACTTGAAAACAGGAAAAACAATTGAGCCCACCTGTTCCCAAAGAATTCACAAAATACCCTGACATAAGGGTACTCGGACTTCCGGAAACAGGCGGGAAATCATGTGCCGCCCCTGACACATGATTTATTGGTATTCATTTTTGCACCCAGAGATGCCGGACTGGTCAAGGTTATTCCATATCCCAGCTGCGCAATGGCACTTGTCCGCTTGCCCGCATCGCATCCATATACGTCTTGAGCACTTTTGTACCAGGTTTGCCAGCTTTATCCAGTTTTGCTGCCCAGCCTTTGGCAACATTATCCATACCCATGACCCATTCTTTACGCATTGCGTCATCGACTTCGGTTATCGTCGCTCCTTTCGATTCCATAATACCCAGAAACTTCGTCACGGAAGCATCCAGGTCCTTGTGGTAAGCTGTCCGCTGGGCTTCACCACCTTTGAGAAGTGCTTTTTGTACCACTTCCGGCTGTCCATCAAACCATTCTTTGTTTGCCGCAATACCTCCTGCGTATTGTGCGCCAAATCCGACTTTCGTGATAAAAGGCGCCACTTCGTGCAATTTTCCTGGTAATGCAGCCGATGCAAAGACAATTACACCGTCATAAACACCGGTTTTGATTTCATTATAATAGGTCGTCAAATTACCCGATACCCCCACAGCGCCTGTGCCTTTCAGCCAATTAACGGCGGGACCCGGTGCACCAATCTTGCGCCCGTTCAAATCGGCAATGGAATTCACCGGAAATTTCGTCATGATCAGATAATCGTCGATGCCGATTGCCCCTCCCAGATATTCCAACCCGTTGGCTTCCCAGGTTGCACGCAATTCCGGTGTGGTTTTATGCAATTCGTCGATCAAATTTGAGACCGCAGTCGAATCTCGATTAGTAAAGGGTGTAAAATAAGTCACAGTTTGCAAGGAGAGTTTGGCAGGCTCAAACAGACTTGATACCAATCCGACTTCAGCCAGCCCCTCTTCCACCGCTTCCAGAGCACCGCCCACTTTCGCCAGCGATCCACCATATTGTTCACTCCATTTAATATCGTAGCCGGAACCTTCAAGCGCCTTGTTAACCGTTGGAATAAAGGTCTTGCTGGCGTGCTTAACCCACCTGAATACCGGCGGGTGACCAGCAACCATTGTTACATTGATGGTTTCCGCCAAAGATGGCGCACTGGCAATCCCCGTTGAAATGACCCCGATCAGGCCTAACAGCAATGCCGAGGCAAATTTTCCAATTTTTTTCATGCTTTTCTCCCGGTTTGGTTTTCACTGGTAATTTTATGGTTTCGGATAATATTCAACATTTTTGACGGCGAGTATTCCCGCACTGATGAACGGGATAATGCGCGCCAGCATTGCCTCAACATCAGTGTCATCGCAAAGACCTCCCGACAAACGTTGAGGTCGGCCCGTCTGGGCCATCATCGTCATGCCGACACCTATGGCGAACAAATAGGCCCAGACAGCATTCTCATGACCAAGACCAGGCACTGTTTTCTCATAGGCCTCGATAAATTTTCGCGCAATCGGGTCAAAATATCGCGAAGCCAGGTCTACCGATTGCTGATCCGCCGAAGTAGCTGTGCTCACAAGAATTCGGGCAAAATCATTCGACGAACGAGCAATGCGGTGGCCCACCTCAATCGTTGGCCTGAGCAGCACATCGCTCACCTGCTCAATTGTCGGATTGTCCGTATCATAAAACAGTGCCACCAGACGTTGTTCACGCAACTGGTTGATCTCCCTGCTTCGTCTGGCAACCACTGCTTCGAACAATCGCTGTTTGGTATCAAAATGATAATGAATCAATGCCTGTGCAACACCAGCGGCAACTGATATCTGGCGCATGCCCGTGCCTTCATAACCCGAACGCGCAAACAGCCGCTCCGCCGCATCAAGTATAAATTTTCGTTTTTCCTCCCGCCTATGATTTTTGGCCGCAAGCTGGTGGGGCGGTGGGTTTTGTACATCTGATTTTCTAAATGAATGTCTCACTCTCACAATGCCCCACTCGCTTACATCCATTATCAAATTGATCAATTGGGCATTATCGTATGTAAACTGATCGATCAGTCAAGAATTATCCTAAAAAATTTTACATTAGCCAATACGTGATAATTTGAACTTGGAAGAAATATTATCAATGTCCGTTGTCTGCAAATCGGCACCAGGGCCGACGGCAATCTTGGTTATATCAATCAATATTTTTTGCGCGTTTTCGGTTGCGTTGGGCTTCAGTCGATCATCACTGAATATCGGAGAATCCGGCTTGATCGATCTTCGATCCGAAGGACCTGAGGCGATCACCTGTATTGCTGCCGCAACTGTTTTGCCAATCGGATTTGCCAGAACTTTAATAATAAAGCGTGGCGCGTCCAATAAGGTTCATTGGTCTGTAATGGCTGCCTGACAAGTGGTATTGTTATAAACCCAATAATCAGGAACGTAAAAAGCGACCAATACTCATTCGCTTCCCAACCTATCTGAATGCGTTCAATAATTGCTGTATCAGGGGAAATGACTGCAGGATTACCAGCGCACCAATACCGATATACATAAACCGCTCTATTCTGGCCAAACGGGTTGAATGACTGTTCAGTCGGATTTCATGTTTACCCTGGGTGGATTCAATTGCTCTGATCGCCCCGTCCCGCAAGCCTTCCTCGTAGGTTTTTTCCAGCATCAGATTGTAAATCCAGCCGTAGTCAGCAGAATCTCATCCGTATTGCTCCAGAATAATTTGGATTTGGCAACATAGGATTTGATCTTGTCAGTAACCGCAGTTGATGTTCTGACTTCGCCTGTATATGGATGCGGCATCAAGCAGCCCAATCCGTCATAAAATGAAAGCAGCACATGACCTTTCTTAAAAACTGGTGAGGCCGCAATTATCATTGAAAATCCATCATCATGCCACAGCCACACTTTACCGAAGTTGCCCATTTCAATTAGAACTTTTTCAAGGTGATCAACATCTTCTTTGATTGTTGTGCAAGTGGGGTTCACATTATGGTCGGCATGGGCCGGAATAAAAAACAGTAACAACACTGCACAGGTAGTAACAGCCGCTACACCTGCTACCATCTTGAAAGTAAAATTCATTGCCTTCTTCCTTTCATGCAGTTAACGACCTTTTGAAACGCTGGATTTGCCGTGATCTGGCGTCTGGTTTCCTGTCCGAGCGCATCCCATTGGCGTTGTGTAGGCATCACCGGGGCGTGTTTGAGCAGGTCACAGGAGAAATTGAGCAAGACTGTTTCAGAGATCGCCTCAAATGATTTCGTCGTCTGGCACGCTGTTAACATCAACATCATTGATACGATTGCAAAGATCTTCAGCATATTCGTGTCCTTTCTCGTTTGCCTTGTGCACCCCAATATCCCGCCGTTCATCGTTGAAGATTTGTGCAGAACCCGTTTCAACAGCCACACAATGCCGGCAGCGGTTTTGAGCCGGCTCATTGGCTGGTTTTATTGGCAGGAAATATCCATGTGAAAATGGCGCTGATCACAGCAGTAAATGCGGCGACAGTATCCGGTGTATTCCAGGTATCCGGAAGAAAGCCCTTGGCAACTCCAAAGCCGGTAACCGCCCCGACAATTGAACCGATCAGTTTATTGTATTTACCCATGATTTTTATTCCTGTGTCCTTGTTTGAAGCCCGGAATATTTCCAATCTCGTCATCAGGCACATGGAATGACGGACAGGCTTTGTTGGCGTACTGGCTGTGGCCAGTGAGCCGATGAATGTTGGGATATTTGGCTGTTACTGCCTCGCTCAGCCAAAGCATGGAGGCACGTTGATCTGGTGTGCGGGTGTCTTTGGCTGTCCTGCCGTCTTTTGCTACACCACCGACATACGCAAAGCCCAGGGAACCACGGTTATGCCCTTTGGCATGGGCACCGGTTTTGCTCCAGTCGCGGCCCGGATATATTCTACCGTCCAGATCGACCACCGCGTGATAACCGATACCCGACCAGCCACGTTCCTTGTGCCACCGGTCGATTGTTGCGGCTGGATTATTGCCGATTGAACGACCTTCAGGTGTTGCCGCACAATGCCAGATTATCTCGGAAATACTGCGTGAAGTGACGGGGATTTTTATCTTGCGAGGCTTTGCAGTTGAAGCGGACTTTAAACGCCGTTTGACGGGTGGTGGAGAATTAGCCAGAGCCTTCTTGCCCAGCTGGTTATCTTTCCTCCCCGCCTTGACAAGCGCATTCATCGCCGCTTTGCAGGTCTTTGGCCCAAAGTCTCCGTCAGGCTTACCGGGATCATATCCCTGCAGGTGAAGTTGCCTTTGATACTTTTCGACATACATCAGTCCAGCTCCCCTAAAAGGCCTTCAATCCAGCTCCCCTAAAAGGTCTTCAATCCTGTTCTTGATCCTGTTTTGGGTATTCGGGTTTTTGGCACAGGGAATATGACCGCCTGCAACGATCATCAGCGTCCTGGTTCCGGCCCAGTCATCCCGGAATACATATTTGCCACCGTGATTGAACCGCCTGCCCCGTTGAACGACACCAGAAGTCGCATGGAACTCGTCGACATGCCTGACGTTACTGGGCATAACCATTGCAGGTAGTCCAGTTGGCAAAAGGGTTGGATCAATGCCAAAAACATAATCAACGACCAGACCTGCAGATTTCAGATAATTGGCAATCTCTACAGTCCGCTTGCATCCCCAGGAATGCCCCCCCAGGATCACCAAATCCGGCGCCCCCCACCGCATGAACCGGGCAACAATACCTTCCTTGACCTTTTCCCATGAACCGTGCAGATGGCTTTGGGCGTCCGCTTCATAGGGAAGCTTGTCAATGATCATCTCCATCGTACGAATACCCTTGATAGTCATGTAACCACCAAGCCCGCCGAACAAGTGAATCTCGGTTCTCATTCTGCTTTCTCCATGAAAAAACCCGCCTCAATGGACGGGTTTAAGAATAGTTGGGATTTGGGTAGTGCTAATTA
>JAAEMP010000017.1 GCA_024225445.1 Hyphomicrobiales bacterium
AAGTAGTTGTAAACTAATCGGCTCTACGACGACTTTTGACTAACTTCCTGTTAACCCCTATGCGGTCAATCACTTAGCAACCCACCTGCCCCTGTGCACCTCCAAAATCCAGCTTTTCGCCCTATATGCACTTTTTCGCTTAACTGAGCCCAGATTGCAAGGCGTTTTTTCCTGCTGAGGTTTTGGGAGTTTTTCTTTAGCAGCTTATGGGGTGGCAGGGTCTGGGCACGTGGAAGACAGTGCGTTTTTTGCGCTGGCTGGAGCCGACCAGGCACTGACACGTGGTAGTTGGTGGAACAAGGCTCCGTAACCCTGGCTGGTGTCTAGCGGGTGTCCCACCTTATCGCCTTCTCTCGCTCCATCCCCTGGATGTGTCAGTGCGTGCACGGCGTTCAGTGTACGGATCGCCACCTGGGTATAGATCTCGGGCGTCGATAGCTGACTGCGGCCCAGGATCGCCTGGTTGTGTCGGATGTCGGCTCCACTGTCCAGCATAAGGGTGG
>JAAEMP010000018.1 GCA_024225445.1 Hyphomicrobiales bacterium
ATGATCATTCTAAAGGTGTTCTGCTATAGATTGATACTATTTCACCTAATATATCTTGCGGCTCACTTTGGCTGAAGTTGAGTTTTCAGGTCAGCAAACTAATCAGATGTCCATTTTTTGGGGCTGGATTGGAATACAGATGAAACCCAGCATATCCCGCATTAACTGTTGCTACTGAGCCCACACAATCAACGGTATGCAGATGCTGTATTTCCAGTACCGTATGGGGACGTTGGTAAAGCCAGCTGCGGTTCTCAGCCGCCTGTAAATCGGCATTCGACGGACGCTCATCGGTGAACCCGTAGAAATGCAGGGTAAAATCATAAGGTACAACTGGTTGCACACAAAGTTGCGTCATTCCAAGGTCTTCACAAAGCTCTTGTACGGGAGCAATCTCGCTTGCACGCAAGGTCAGCAGATTAATTGCCGGGCCACCTCCCAGCAGTGCAGGATTGGCCAGCCGGGGTGAAATCTCACCTTCGAAAACATGCTGAATCAATTCGATTCTGAAGCCCTGCGGGTCAACAATATGGGCAACATAACCGACATCGCGAAATTGCCGCCCACCATCATTTTTTACACCCATTTTGTCCAATTGTCTGCAAGCCAGATCAACATCGCGAACACTAATGGCGATCTTCCAGTGGCAACGGTACTTTCAGATTTGAATTTCAATAATTTACTTTGATAACGAAAAAACTGACGTTTCCAATTTTGGAGTTTTTCAATACTATCTGCCAGAAGGTGACGCTCGTCTGCGTACCAGCCTCAACAATAAAGTGCATATCACGAATAACGCTACTTAGTCGGTTATATGTATCAGGCTGGCATATTTAGAACTCGCTAGGCGATGCATTCGCCACCGTCCATGACAAGTGCATGGCCGGTCATGAAGGAAGATCTGTCTGAAGCTAGAAACAGGATCGATTCTGCTATCTCCCCAATACTGGCCCAGCGGCCCATTGGAATAGTTTTGCTGACATAATTCTCGATCGCCTCGCGTCCACCCATTTGGCGGATATAGGGATCATTAAACGGTGTATCCACCCACCCGGGACAAAGCGCATTGCATCGGATATTGGATTTGGCATAGTCAAGTGCAATCTGCTTTGTCATCATGATAATGGCAGCTTTAGTTGTGATATATGCAAGCATGCCCTCGTCAACGAAAACTCCCGAATTCGATGCGGTGTTGATGATTGATCCGCCACCCTGCTCCCTCATGTGAGGCACAACCGTACGCGCGGCAACAAAGTGCGGACGAACGTTTAAAGCGTATGAATCATCAAGACCTTCAACCGTTACCTCCTCAAGTGAGCCTTCCACCTGTATCCCGGCGTGACTGTGGAGGATATCAATGCGATTGTGCTCGGCGTGCGTATCAGCAATCAGTTTTTCTAGGGCATCATTGTCTCTGACATCTGTTTGTCGGGCTTCCGCACTTCCCCCTGCTTGCCGGATCAATTTCACCGTTTCTTCTGATCGTTCAGCGCTTAAATCGCTGACGATGACATGAGCGCCCTCGCGAGCCAGGATTTCTGCTCCGCCTCGTCCGATGCCAGATCCCGCCCCGGTTACAATCGCAATACGTCCTTGCAGTATCATTAAATTTCTCCTTGTTCACGGTAGGATGGATCAGTTGTCGCGCGAAGATTTATTTTCACGAGATCGAAGCAACACTTGTGCAATAATTAAAAGGGTAAGCGATACTACCAACACCATTGTGCCAATGGCGTTGACTTCAGGCGTGATGCCGCGGCGTATTGACGAAAATATATATATCGGCAGTGTTGTATTGGCTCCCGCTACAAAAAACGAAATGATAAAATCATCAAAACTAAAAGTGAAGCTCAGTAGAAATCCGGCGAGTATCGCTGGCGATATCTGCGGCAGGGTAATTTGGCAAAACGTTTGCCAGGGTGTCGCATACAAATCCTGTGATGCTTCAATCAATGTGCGATCCATGCCTGTAATCCTGGCGCGCACCAAAACGATAACCAGTGACATGGTAAAAAGCGTATGGGCGGCAATCACGGATATATAACCAAGAGATAATTTCGGTGGCCTGTTGTCGTCTGGCCAAATAGCTGCCAGCACCGGGTTCAGGATATCAAACACCGTTACCAGTGCTACCAAAGTGGCAATACCAATTACAATTCCTGGAATCATGATTGAAATATAAATCAACCCGTCAAATATAACCCTGACTGGTCCACGCATGCGCTGTAGGGCAAGCGCAGCCGTCGTTCCCATAATGCTCGAGAGGGTAGCCGCGGAAAATGCGATGATCAAACTAGATGTAAGTGCGTCCATCATGAAAGGATTGGACAGTGCCTTACCATACCATTTGGAGGACAAGCCGACAAATTCGCTGGCATGCCGGCCTGAATTGAAACTGAACAGAACTATTATACCAATGGGCACATACAAAAAAAGATAAACAACAAATGAATAAACACGCATAACCATTTTTGTAACCTACATAATTGAAGTGTCGCGGCCGGACTTGCCGCCCATGGTAAAACGCATGTACAGGCTGACGGTCACGAGCATGATTATTACCAGCATAACCGCAACCGCCGAACCAAACGGCCAGTTTCTGGACTGCAGGAACAAGTCGACCAATGCATTGCCAATGAAAAATACCTTACCGCCGCCAAGGAATGCGGGAATGAGAAACTCGCCCATTAGCAATATGAATACCAACATACATCCCGTTGCCACCCCTGGCATTGAAAGCGGCAGGGTTATTTGTACAAATGATCGAAAAGGCGTGCTGCCAAGATCGCTGGCTGCCTCAAGCAACCGCTTGTCAAGCTTGTCCAGCGAAACATATATTGGAAAAACCATCAGCGGCAAATATCCATAGACAATACCCACGACAACCGCAAAAGGGGTATTGATCAGGCGCACACCTTCAATACCAATGATTTCCAATAATGTTGGAATTCCCCGGCCACCAAGTATAAATATCCAGGCATAGGTGCGAATTAGCATGCTGGTCCAGAACGGTAGAATTACCAGGACAAGCAATAGGAGCTTCCAGCGCTGGCTTACTTTGACCGCTAGATAATAGGCCAGAGGATATGCGATAATCAGGCACATCAGTGCGCCTAACGGCGCAAATGTCATGGTGTTGGTGAAGGCTTTCAGTCGTGATGGCAAGTTGGCATATTGCTCCAATGTGAGGGAGGCAACATATCCGCCGACAGGTGCACGTTCGCCAAAGGAATAAATAACGACGACAATGAGCGGGAACACAAGCATTATCAGAAACCACAGTGTGGTGGGCGCCAGGAGCGCCGCTGTCAACCATGATCCCTTTTTGTTTCCCATCTTATTGCCGTCGTCGTTTCTTAATTGCCCAAGCTGCTATGCTGACTTGAAGCGAGCCATAACTTCAGCGCGAATCGGATCGGTCAATGTTACCGCAGCACCGAATTCAAGCCCGTCAAAAAGTTCCTTTGCCGGATGAAGAATTGGATCACTCTGAACGGAAGCAGGCTGTAACGCTGCAACACGTGAATCGCTGGTTGGATAGCCATGGGCTTCAGCGTCGAGCACCTGGTTTTTGGGATCCATCATGTAATTGATGAATGCATATGAAGTATCCAAGCTCGGCGTGTCAGCCGGAATTGAATAGAAATCCGACCAAAGTTCACCGCCATCGGAAGCAATGACGTACTTCATTTCAGGCAGGTCTGTGTTGAGCTGCTTACCGTCGCCGGACCAGCAGATTGACATCCATGCATCACCGCTGCGTAAGCCTGGTTGATAGTCGGACGTAATGGCAAACAGGTGCGGTTTGGAATCGATCAGGAGTTTTTCAGCCTTGGCCAATTCTCCTGCGTTAACAGAGTTAAAGGAATAACCCAAAGCACATAATGCTGCACCAATCGTGGTCAACTGATAATCATGCAGGATCGTATGACCTGACCCTTCACCCATGGTGACATCAAAAAAGTCCTTGTGCGATTTGGGAACGTTTTTCACCTTGCTTGAATTGATCACAAGACCGGTTGTGCCCCAGTTTTTGCACACCCCATAGACCTTGCCGTTAACGGTGGACGCTTCAGCAAATTTTGGATTTTGCGTGCTGGGGTCGTAGTTGGGGATACGGCTCAGGTCGAGAGGAGTAAGCAAGCCCAGTTTGACATAATCCTGGAAGGTATAATTGGTATTTTCGATCACATTGACGCCACCTCCACCGGCCTGCATCTTCGCAATCATTTCCTCATTCGAACCAAATACATTGGCTTGAATGTGAACATCTGTAGCTCCAGTAAAGTTCTCCAGTGTTTTGGGGTTGTGATAATTCGGCCAGGTGGCCAACACCATCTTGTTGCTCAAATTACCTGCGGCAAGCGCGCGTCCTGGTGCCAGAGATGGGACAGCCGAGCTCATCACAGCCATTGCGGTGCCAAGTCCTGTAACGCCGAGAAAATGGCGGCGGGACACCGAGCCCTTGTGATAACGCCTCAATTCATCCATGAATTTGCTGGCAGTAATTGGTAAATCATCTTCATAGTCTTTACTCATTTTCATTCCTCCTAGTTGATTTTGTCCGTTCCTTTTTGACCTACCGCTTCGTGGACTGACGAAGCGGCTGTTATGAATCCTTCAGCACATGCGCCTGATCATTCTTCCATCCAATTGTGACGTATTCTCCCGGGTCAAACCCGCCACTGGCGCTCTCTATGGATTTGGGCGATAACACCAGCACATCCCCGATTTCTTCCACATCGATAAGGTATTCTGTATGTTCCCCCAGAAAAATCTGGTTTCTGATTTTTCCCTGAAAGGCAGTATCTGTATTCAAATCTTCTGCATTTGATGCTTTTGAACCAACAACAGTCAGCTCAGGGCGAATTGCAAGACTAACCCGCGCTCCTACATCTAGTTCTGGCGAACCGGCTGTTTTCATCCCGAAAAAACTGCGCCCATTGCCGGTTTTCATGCACACCGTTTGACCATTGATCTGGGTAACCGACCCGGCAACGAAATTAGTTTTCCCCACAAAATCTGCCACATATCGATTTATTGGCTGATCATACAATTCACGCGGAGAACCAGATTGCTCAATACGGCCATCGCGCATGATACAAATATTGCTACTCATCGACAGGGCTTCTTCCTGATCATGTGTGACAAGAATAAAGGTAATGCCAACATCGCGCTGCAATGTCTGCAGTTCAATCTGCATATCACGGCGCAACTTTCGATCAAGCGCTGCCAATGGTTCATCCAGCAACAGCACTGTTGGGCGATTTATCAATGCCCGTGCTAATGCGACGCGTTGTTGCTGCCCGCCCGACATTTCCCACACCCGCCGGTTACCATATCCTGACATGCGAACCATTTCCAACGATTCATCAATCTGCTTGCGCAATTCGGTTTTCGACGGTTTGCTACTCCGCTGTCGAAGGCCGTAACCAATATTGTCGGCGACGCTCATGTGGGGGAAAAGCGCATAGCTTTGAAACACCATGTTTACCGGGCGTTTGTGCGGGGGAACGCCAATCATCGCCTCACCACCAATATAAACATCGCCGTGGGTTGGTTGTTCAAATCCGGCTATCAAGCGAAGAGAGGTGGTTTTGCCGCATCCAGATGGACCTAGGAAACTAAAAAAAGATCCACGTGCCACGGACAGCGAAACATTGTCGACCGCTTTGACGTCGCCAAAGTGTTTAGACACTCCATGAAATTCAATATCGGCATCTTGCAAATGGGCGCTATTTGCAGTCACTACCAAACTCCCAGTTGTTGGCATGCCCTACTCAGCATATACCACAACACAACATGATTCAGAATTATTCGATGACAGTAGACTACCACATGAAACTTGTATATGAAAGCATTATTACATTTTACGGTATATACCGTAAAATGAATATGCAAACATTGGTATATGATTAAGCGGAAAAATTTAGGGAGTGATTTAAAAGTGGCAATAGCGAAGCGAGCCAAAATTGCTGAGCCTGGAGGTGCAGATTGGGTCACCTCGCTTTCCAAATGCATTGATTTAAGTGGCTTGGAAGGTTTCCCGGAAACTCTTGTTAACTCGCTGAAAATTCTCGTAGATTTTGATAATTCTGTTGTATTTTCCTATTACCAAAACAAGAAACCTCATTGCCTGTTTCATACTTTTTCACCGGAAAAGAGTGTGGTTTGTGTCGATGATTATCTGAAAGGGCCATATCTGCTTGATCCTTTTTTCAAGGTATGTGTAAAAAAGGTGGATGCCGGATTGTATCGGCTTGGGGATATAGCACCCGATCGATTTTATCAGAGCGAATACTATCGCTCCTACTACAGGCGTACCAAGCTGGCCGACGAAATCTGCTATACGTTTTATCTGGACAAGGGGATTGCGATCGTAATTTCGCTAATGCGGGCGGAAGAAAGCTCGCGCTTTACTGCGCGCGAATTCCGCCAATTAGGAAGTGTAGCGCCCATAATTGTCAGTTTGGCACGCCGCCATTGGATGGAAGTTCCGGAAAGATACGGTAAAGAAACTACCGAGAAGGAACAGACAGAAATCCATTCTCTGACCGAGGATACGGTCAGAGCGATGTTTTCAGAACGCCTTACCCCACGCGAAACCCAGGTGGTTGCACAAGTACTTGAAGGTCATTCATCCGATTCCATCGCTAACGACCTTGGAATATCAGTTGGCACCGTTCGTATACACCGAAGAAATATCTACGCGAAATTACAGATTTCATCCCAGCAGGAACTTTTTTCAATATTCCTGAAAAAGGTAACCAATAGCCGGTGAATGAATATTACGGCAGCGTTTGGCAAAGAACTCTAACCATAACACCAAGGATTATTTAGATGTCAAAAAATTTAGCAACACAGGTGAATCAGGGCAGACTGGCTGGAAAAACAGCAGTAATTACCGGTGGTGCTGCCGGCATGGGCAGCGTCACTTCCGAATTATTTGCCCGCGAAGGCGCCACTGTAGTCATTCTGGACATCCAGAAGGAAGCCGGTTTGCAGGTTGTAGAAAATATAAAGAACAGAGGCGGCAAAGCTGAATTTATTGAAACAGATGTTTCAAAAGCCGATCAGGTGGATGCCGCCTTTGACAAAATTGCTGAAATTGTTGGGCCATACAATATTTTGTTTAATCACGCTGGCACTATAACTGTGAAGCCGCTCGATGAATCAACCGAGCAAGATTACGACCGTTTGATGGACATTAACGTACGCTCGGCATTTTTGGTTTGTCGGCGCGCCGTCAAGGAAATGAGCAAAAATGGTGGCGGTTCCATTGTCATCACCGCTTCAATTGCATCTGAATTAGGCTATGCCCTGGAATCGCTTTATTGCATGACCAAGGGTGCAGTACTGCAACTTGCCCGAACCATTTCGGTTGAGTATCGCGATCGCGGAATCCGTTGTAATTCGGTCTGCCCCGGTTTTGTCAAAACCGCACATGGCCTGCGCGAAATCGATGAACTCGACGCTGCCGGGCAGGAATGGGAGGACGGCGCACTGGCCGATTCCCAGGGACGCATTTGCGAACCCGAAGAAGTGGCTGCGGCTGTATTATTCCTGGCCTCTGACGAATCTAGTTTTGTTAATGGCAACGCACTTTATGTTGACAATGGCTGGTATGCAAAGGGTTAGAAATTGAGCTTAAACCTAACACAATCCAAGTCAATTGAACGAATAATTTCTGCATTAGATGCCAGAAGTTAGGGCAGACTTTTCAACAACCGGTACCCCATTTATTTCTACCTGAATCGGCAGAAAAAAGCCATGAATGCCCTTCGCGCATCCAAATCCCTGTTCAAGCAGCGACACCCTCCATTTGGTCGAAATGGGCATCGGTGCTGACCTTGCGTCGAATCCCGACCCACATCTTTTGGTTGCAAGCACCTATAATGTGCCGCGCAAAACCCGTGATCTCTGCATTAATTATCATTATTCCGCTCTGACATGAATGCACAGATATTCTCACACGGTTTTCACCCATCAAACAGGAATCGGTCGCCATAGCATGCCACAAAAAACAACCGCGATTCTCAGGAACCCTTTACAGCAGCCTCATACCAGTCCACCAGCAGCTTACGCTCACCTGATTCAATTCCGGTAATATTGGCAGGCGGCATCGCGCGGGTGCGTCCGGCCTGGATATATATTTCCCTGGCGTAGCGCGCGATCTGGGCATCGGTCTCTAACATCACACCTTTGGGAGGTGCAATAATGCCGTCCCATACCGGTTCCTGCGCATGGCACATGGAGCATCGGCCCTGAACTGTATCGCGAACTGTCTCGAAATTGGCGGCGCTGGCAAATCTCGTTTCATGCGGCGTAAGGGAAGCTTCTTCACTATCTTCGCTCGGCACGCCGGGGATAGCGGAAAGCCAGATAATGATGATGAAAATCACCGCGGTCACCAGCCAGGTCCAGATTGGTTTGCCGGTTCTGGCATGTTTGGAATTGAAATAATGCCGGATAGTCACACCCATCAGAAATACCAGTGAGGCAATTATCCAGTTATATTGCGTGGCAAACGCCAGCGGATAATGGTTCGACAACATCAGGAAAATTACCGGCAGGGTGAGATAGTTGTTGTGGGTTGAACGCTGTTTAGCAACAACTCCGTATTTTGGATCAGGCTTTTTCCCGGCAATCAAATCCGCAACCACCACCCGTTGATTGGGCATGATGATAAAAAAGACGTTGGCGGTCATGATGGTGGCGGTAAAGGCGCCAAGATGCACAAAAGCAGCGCGACCGGTAAACAATTGGGTATATCCCCATGCCATCGCCACCAGCATCACATAGAGCAATGCCATCAACCCGATACTGCTTTTGCCAAGCGGTGATTTGCACAAGAAATCATAGATTACCCAGCCCACACCGATTGAGGCCATTGAAATGATTATTCCAACCGTTGGGGTCACATCCAGCACATTGACGTCGATCAGGTAGAGTTCCGCGCCGGCATAATAAACAATTGCCATCAGCAAAAACCCGGATATCCATGTCATGTAGGATTCCCATTTGAACCAGGTCAGGTGTTCCGGCATTTCAGCAGGTGCCACGAGATATTTGCGCATATGATAAAAGCCGCCACCATGCACCTGCCATTCTTCCCCGCTGGCACCCTCAGGCAGAGAGGGATGTTTGCGCAAGCCAAGATCCAGTGCGATGAAATAGAAAGACGAGCCTATCCATGCAATTGCGGTAATCACGTGCAACCAGCGTACTCCAAAGGAAAGCCACTCCCAGGAAACTGCAAATTCGTACATATAGTCCTCCAATTTTGATCAACACTGGCAGAAAATAAGTAAGAGCGAAAGCACTTGATAATCCAAAGGCTTTCAAAAATATTTTAATAATGCTAGTCATTTTCTATGTCTTACGTAAATAACCTGAAAACCTTTGTCCGCATTTTCGAACTTGGCAGTATGTCGGCTGCCGGGCGAGACATGCGTATTTCAGCGGCAGTGGCAAGCAGTCGCATTTCCGAACTCGAAAAACATCTGGGTGTCAGATTATTCAACCGTACAACCCGCAGTCTGAAACCCACCGAACATGGCGATCTGTTTTATAAAGGCGCCATCAAGATACTCGATACAATTGATGAAGTGGAAGGCAATATTGCCGATATCACTTCAAATCCGAAAGGCACAATTTTTGTATCCGCACCTCTGGGCATTGGCAAGAAACTGGTCGCTCCGCTGGTGCCGGCGTTCAAGCAGCAATATCCGGAAATAAATATCAGATTACGCCTGTCGGACAGAAAAGTGGACCTGACCAACGAGGGCCTGGATGCGGCTTTTGTACTGGGTGATCTAACCGATTCAGAATTGCGTCACCGGCCAATTCACGATTTCAAAAGAATTCTGTGCGCCTCACCGCAATATCTGGATATAAACGGCACTCCTGACAGTGGCGAGGAACTGTTACACAATAATCATCATTGTTTGATGCTCAGATATCCCGGTGCCGATGAATTTTACTGGAATCTGGTTGTTGAGGGTGAACAAAAACGTTACGACTTTCTGGGACCGCTGGAATCCGATGATGGTGATGTCCTGACAAATTGGGCACTGGTTGGCTGTGGCATTGTCAATAAAACCGTGTTTGAGGTCAGACACCATCTTGATAATGGCGAACTGGTTGAGATTGCCAAACATACGCCCCCAACCGATCTGCCATTTGCCTGCATTTATCCACATAAACGGTTGCAGGATCCAAAAATTCGAATATTTATCGATTACATGGTGCGCGAATGCAAAGCACTGGTTGGCTAGACCGTTTCTTGACAGCACCGGAATTTCCACAAATTATACAATAATTTTTTGAAAATCCTTCATCGAAAATCCTGTATATTGCGACCATTAGATTGAATAATATAGCAGAACACCTTTAAAATGATCATGCAATCAGGAGCGAAAAGCGACCGGTGCCGGTGCGCCGCCCTCGCCGAGGCCGGGCGCAAGCCCGAATAGCCGTGAGCAAAAAAAATTCAAACTGAATCAAAATAAAGGTGTTCTGCTATATCAACGTTTTGACGACAGGTTCTGTTTGCAAATCCAATTATGGAAATGAAATGCCAATTAAAAACACTTACTTCGCCCCGACAGGTGGCCTTCCGGGACAAAACGAGCTTCTCACTGGCAGGGCAGTGTTTACCGAAGCTTACGCTGTCATTCCAAAAGGCGTAATGCGTGATATCGTTACCAGCAATTTGCCCCACTGGAACAATACCAGACTCTGGATATTATCGCGCCCGCTAACCGGTTTTGCCGAAACATTTTCACAATATGTTATGGAAGTCTCCCCTGGCGGAGGAAGTGACAACCCTGAACCCGACGCAGGTGCTGAAGCAGTTTTATTTCTGCTTGAAGGCGAAATGGAACTTGCCCTGGATGGTGCGAACCATCTGTTGCAGGAAGGCGGCTACGCTTTCATTCCACCCGGTTGCCAATGGACCCTTCACAACAAAAGTAATGCGCCATTGCGTTTTCACTGGATCAGAAAAAAATACAAGATAGCCCAGGGAATAGAAACTCCACCTGCTTTTGTTACCAATGAAAATCTGATCGAACCGATTCCGATGCCCGATACTGAAGGCAGATGGGCGACCACGCGTTTTATTGAATCTGGTGACCTGCGCCATGACATGCATGTCAACATTGTTACATTCGAACCAGGTGGAACTATTCCGTTTGAAGAAACCCATGTGATGGAACATGGCCTGTATGTCCTGGAGGGTAAAGCGGTCTATAAACTCAATCAGGATTGGGTGGAAGTGGAAGCGGGAGACTATTTATGGTTGCGGGCATTCTGCCCTCAGGCATGCTATGCTGGTGGTCCGGGAAGATTTCGTTATCTTCTCTATAAAGACGTTAACCGGCACGCCAGTTTGGTATCCTGATCGCACCCTCCTGAACTTCATTTTGCCGAACGAATTTTTCCACCCATTATCCGTGTCACTTCTTCAGCCGCATCCGCGACCATCGGGCCAAATTTTTCAATCAGATTATCCTTAAAACGAATAGTTGGACCGGAGATGGATAGGCCTGCAATCACCTCGCCATGCTCATTGTAAATGCCGGCGGCAATACAACGCATTCCGGTATAACGCTCCTCATTATCATATGCCCATCCCCGTTTTCGGGAAAGTTCAAGATCCTCAAACAGCCGTTCCACAGATGTAATGGTGTTTGGCGTAAATTCAGGCAGGCCTTTATTCTGCATAATTTTCTCGACATCATCACGCTTCATATCTGCCAGCAGGGCTTTTCCGATACCTGATGCATGCATATGACTGCGTGAACCCGCTTGGAAGAATGCCCTGATTGGATTTGGCGTTTCCTTCTGGCTGATGAATATCACATCGCCACCCTGGCAAATTCCCAGATTAGCCGTTTCTCCGGAATGTTCCATCAATTGGCGCATAATGTTTCTGGCTGCGTCAACAAGATTGGTCTGCGCAAGATATCTGCTGCCAATTCTGAAAGCTTCTATACCGATAGACCAGGACTGCCCGGATTCATCAAACTCAACAAATCCACGTTTTAGCAAGGTTGCCAGTATGCGATGGGTTGTTGAAGAGGGAAGTTCCACCCGCTGTGCCAGATCAGACAGCGACAATGCATCATCTCTGGACAACACTTCCAGCACACTTATACCCCGGTCCAATGCCTGAACGGTATCATTCCGGGGCACCTTGAACAGGGATTTGGGACGACCGCGAGGCCGCCTTTGCAATTTGGGTTCCATATGAAAATCCTGCCTGTTTCTCCATTTCGCAAGTTTGCTCATAGACCATATAGTTTTTCAACAAAATATTAATAATCAATTTTGGAAAACGAAATATACAGTTATTACAACAGATTACCATTTTTTTTCCAAATTGAAAATATTTTTCAAAAAAATTGCAAATTCACCCTGTCGCGATATCCTGAAGCAATACCGACAATTCTGAAGGATAATCAAATGAATGGTCAAAATCCTGTATTCATTCCGGGACCAACCAACATTCCCGACCGCCTTCGCCATGCGATGAATGTTCAAACGTCAGACCATCGCGCGCCGGATTTTGTCAACCTGCTGGCACCGTTAATCGAAGATCTCAAGAAAATCTTCAAAACCAGAACCGGCTCGGTCATTACTTTTCCCTCCAGCGGCACCGGTGGTTGGGAGGCGGCGATCACCAATACGCTTTCACCGGGAGACAAAGTTCTGGTGGCCCGCTATGGCATGTTTTCCCATCGCTGGATTGATCTATGCCAGCGCCATAATCTTGATGTTGAAATCATAGAATGTGAATGGGGTACAGGTGCACCTGCCAACTTGTTTGGCGAACGTCTTGCTTCAGACACCAGTCACAATATCAAAGCGCTATTGATTACCCATAATGAAACCGCAACAGGCGTCAGAAGTGACATCGCAGCGGTCAGGCAGGCAATGAACAAAGCAAATCACCCTGCCCTGCTTTATGTCGATTGCGTCAGTTCCCTGGCATCAATGGACTTCAGGATGGATGATTGGGGCGTTGATCTGGCCGTGTCCGGTTCGCAAAAGGGATTTATGCTGGCCACCGGCATGGCAATAATCGGGGTCAGTGAAAAGGCGCTGGCCGCAGGCGAATCGGCAACATGTCCACGCTGCTTTTTTGACTTTCGTGATATGGGCAACGCCAATGCCAGCGGCGGATTTCCCTATACACCTCCATTTCAGCTTTTGATGGGACTGCGTGAAAGTCTGGATATGCTGTTTGAAGAAGGCCTGGAAAATGTCTTTGCCCGCCACTACAGGCTGGCGCAGGGTGTTAGAAAGGCAGTTGAGGCCTGGGGAATGAAACTTTGCGCCAGGACGCCTGATCTTTATTCAGATACAGTCAGCACAATTTATACGCCTGACGGTTTTGACAGCAATATTCTAACCAACCATGCCTATGACAAATATGATGTCTCCTTTGGTATCGGCCTTGGAGAAATGAACACAAAGGCTTTTCGCATCGGTCATCTGGGCTCACTGAGCGACGTAATGGTATTGGCAGGCCTGTCCGCCATTGAAATGGCGATGGTGGATTTATCCTATCCGGTCAAACTGGGTTACGGAGTTGCAGCAGCTCAGGAATATTACAGAAACAGCGATAACCTGGCGCAGTCGAAAGCCGCGTGATGAAAAATGAGGGCACAATGATAATACCAGACTATGATGATGTGCTGGAAGCACATGAGCGCATCAGGCCTTGTATCCACCGCACACCGGTTCTGACCAGTTCTTTCATGAATGAACTGACCGGAGCGAAGTTATTTTTCAAATGCGAGAATTTCCAAAAAGCCGGCGCCTTCAAGGTCCGTGGTGCCACCAATGCGGTGTTTGGCCTGCCACAGGATAAACTTTCCAGGGGTGTTGCCACCCATTCTTCGGGAAATCATGCATTGTCACTGAGTTATGCTGCCGGACGCCGTGATATTCCGGTAGCCGTCGTCATGCCCAGAACCGCTCCGGAGGCAAAGAAAGCCGCCGTTCGTGGCTATGGTGGCAAGGTTGTTGAATGCGAACCGAGCACCTCTTCACGTGAAGAAGTGTTTGCACAAGTGGTGGCCCGCTCAGGTGCAGATTTTGTTCACCCTTATAATGATCCACGTGTAATTGCCGGACAGGCCACCTGCTCCAGGGAACTCACCGAAGAAATAAAGGACCTGGATGCAATTGTCGCGCCCATCGGTGGTGGTGGCATGATATCAGGAACTTGCCTGACAATTTCAAGTATTGCTCCGGAAGTAAAAATATACGCAGCAGAACCGGAAAAAGCCGATGACGCATATCGATCGTTCAAGGCTGGCCATATAATTGCCGATGATGCGCCACACACGGTAGCCGACGGATTAAAGGTGCCGCTTAAGGAATTAACCTGGCATTTTGTTTCAAATCACGTAGAAGATATTCTTCTGGCAGGCGAACAGGAGATCATCGATGCCATGTATCTGACCTGGCAGCGGATGAAAATTGTCATGGAACCCTCAAGCGCGGTTCCTCTTGCCACCATTATCAAAAACAGGGAATTATTTGCCGGAAAGCGTGTTGGCATAATCATTACCGGCGGCAACGTCGATTTGAACAGGCTGCCATGGAACACGAACTAAGCGATAACAGGAGAACTGACATGAATATTCCAACCAGACTTGAAGACTTTGAAGTGGGCTACAATATCCCGGCGGCAATCGGCATGGATGAAGCGGATATCCAGACACCCTGTCTGATCCTTGATCTGGATGCTCTGGAAAAGAACGTCAAAACCATGCGCGATCTCTGCACCCGGATGGGTGTACGTCACCGGGTACATGGCAAAATGCATAAATCGGCCGACATTGCCCATTACCAGATTGATCACGGCAATGCAGTGGGCATCTGTTGCCAGAAAGTCTCGGAAGCCGAGGCTTTTGCAAGGGCTGGCGTTAAAGACATTCTGGTATCAAACCAGGTTCGTGATCCAGCCAAGATCGACCGCCTGGCCCGACTGCCCAAAATTACCTCCAGAACCATCGTCTGCGTTGATGATATTGACAATGTCGCCGAACTTTCCGCAGCCGCTCTCAAACACGCAACCAATATTGACTGCCTTGTCGAAATTGATTGTGGCGCTGGTCGTTGCGGTGTGCAACCGGGTCAACCGGTTGTTGATCTGGCAAAAGCAATCATTGCCGCCGATGGGCTGACTTTTTCCGGCATTCAGGCCTATCAGGGCGCTGCCCAGCACGTGCATAATTTTGAAGAGCGCAAGACGCACTATGACAAGGCTATCAGTCAGGTTCGTGACAGCATTGAACTGCTGGGCGCTGAGGGTATTGAGTGCGATATTATTGGTGGAGCGGGCACAGGTTCCTACTATTTTGAAGGAAACTCCGGTGTCTTCAACGAAATGCAATGCGGTTCATATGCTTTCATGGATGCCGATTATCAGCGAATACTGGATAAGGACGACAAACCGATATCGGAATTTGAAAACTCGCTGTTCATCCTGACATCGGTAATGTCTCATTCAAAAGCCGACAAGGCTATCTGTGATGCCGGACTGAAAGCCCAGAGTGTTGATTCAGGTCTGCCGGTAATTTTTGGTCGCGACGACGTTGAATATATCAAGTGTTCCGATGAACATGGTGTAATTCTTGATCCAGATGGAATTCTGAAGATCAATGAGAAATTGAAGTTGATCCCCGGTCATTGCGATCCCACCTGCAACGTCCATGACTGGTATGTCGGTGTGCGTGACGGCAAGGTGGAAACTCTGTGGCCGGTAACTGCCCGCGGCCTGGCTTACTAGGAGTCCGATCATGCTCATTGTCAGTGAAGATATCTGCAAGAAAGTCATAAGTCGTCAGGATGCCTTTGAGGCGGTGGAGGCTGTTTTTTCTGCCATGACAAAAGGTGAGGCCTATAATTTTCCGGTGATCCGCGAAGCCATAGGCTATGCGGACGCGCTGTATGGCTTCAAATCAGGTTTCGACCGTGCCGGATTGTCGCTGGGCCTGAAATCCGGCGGTTACTGGCCGGGAAATACGGATAAAGGCCTGACCAATCACCAGTCAACCATATTTCTGTTCAACCCGGACACCGGGCAACTCCATGCACTGGTTGGTGGCAATTACCTGACCGCCGTTCGAACCGCTGCGGCAAGTGCTGTCTCAATTGCTCATCTTGCCCGTCAGGACGCAAAAATACTGGGCATGATTGGTGCCGGCCATCAATCAACTTTCCAGCTGCGCGCCGCCATCAAACTCCGCAACTTTGAGAAAATTATTGCCTGGAACCACAATCCGGAAAAGCTGTCTGTACTGGCTGCAGTTGCAGCCGATGTCGGTTTGCCTTTTGAATCAGTGGATCGCCAGCAGCTTGGAAGTGAGGCGGACGCCATCATCACCATTACCTCGGCCCATGAACCACTTCTGATGAAAAACTGGATCAAACCGGGTACTCATATCGCCTGCATGGGAACAGACACCAAAGGCAAGCAGGAAGTCGATCCGCAACTGATTGCCGCCTCAACCCTGTTTACCGATGAAATTGCCCAATCTGTAACTATTGGTGAAGCCCAGCATGCAATCGCTGCCGGGCTTAAATCGCAATCAGATATTACCCCAATCGGTAATGTGATTACCGGTGATCACCCAGGCCGCACCAGTGCCGAAGAAATCACCATATTTGATGGAACCGGCGTTGGCTTGCAGGATCTGGCAGTAGCCAATACCGCTGCCAGGCTGGCTGAAAAACAGGATCTGGCACAAATTATTGAGTTATAGCAGAACACCTTTATTATGATCATGCAATCAGGAGCGAAAAGCGACCGGCGCTGGTGCGCCGCCCCCGTGGAGGCCGGGCGTTAGCCCGAATAGCCGTGAGCAAAAAAATTCAAACTGAATCAAAATAAAGGTATTCTGCTATATAAGCATAATGCACTAAATTTCCAGCCATTCCTTGCGAACGTCCTTGTTGCGCTCAAATTCGGCAGAATTTCCATCAAAGACGATTTTTCCGTGTCCCATCACATAAACCCTTGAAGATATTTTCAGGGCAATGGTCAACTTTTGCTCAACCAGCAAAATCGAAACACCACGCCTGGCGATTTGTTCAAGCAGTTCGCCAACTTGCTGGACGATTTTTGGCGCCAGTCCTTCAGTCGGTTCATCAATCATGATGAGTGATGGATCGCCCATCAAAGTTCGGCAGATGGTCAGCATTTGTTTCTCACCACCCGAAAGCACCGATGCCTCAACATCTGCACGCTCGCGCAAATTTGAAAACAGATCGAACATATCCTTGATTGACCAGCGACTGTTCACTTCTTTTTGGCCAGGCTTCAAGCCTAATATGAGATTCTGCCTTGTTGTTAATCCGGGAAAAATATCCCGGTTTTCCGGAACATAACCGATCCCTGCCTGGGCAATTTCAAAAGGTTTTTTACCAACCAGTTCCTGGCCGCGAAACTTCACCGACCCAACCGGCACAACCTCGCCCATGATCGCTTTACAGGTGGTTGAACGCCCAACGCCGTTACGCCCCAATAAAGAAACAATTTCACCCTCGCCAATTGACAGGTCCACTCCCTGAAGAATATGGCTTTTGCCATAATAGGCATGAAGGTCTTTTACTTCGAGCAATTGAGTGCCTCTTTTGACTTCTTGTTTGACCGGTAGACCGGATTAAAATCCCAGTTAATGTTCTGCATCAATAGCGGTTCCAAGATATGCTTCCTGAACATTCACATCAGCGCGTACATTTTCTGGCGTGTCACTGGCAATAATCTGCCCATAAACCAGCACGGATATCCTGTCCGCCAGATTGAAAACAACTCCCATATCGTGCTCGACCATAACCAGGGTCTTGTCTTCGGTGACACCACGGATCAATTCAACAATATTCTCGGTTTCCGAATGGCTCATCCCTGCAGTGGGTTCATCCAGCATGATAATATCAGCGCCACCGGCAATGGTAATTCCAATTTCCAGAGCACGCTGTTCTGCATAAGTAAGAACCCCGGCCAATTCATTGCGCCGGTCACTCATATTGATCTGCTCCAGTATTTCATCGGTACGTTCGCTCAATCCTGCCTGACGGTTTACCAGTGTCCAGAACGAGTATTTGTATCCCATAGTCCACAACAGGCCACAGCGGATATTTTCAAATACCGTCATTTTTGGAAAAATGTTGGTTATCTGAAAACTGCGGCTGAGCCCGCGACGGTTGATCTCGAAAGGCTTCAGATTTTCAACCGGATCACCGTGCATTTTTATTGTGCCACCACTGACATGAAACTTACCGGTAATCAGATTAAATAGTGTGGATTTACCTGCCCCATTGGGTCCGATGATAGCATGGCGCTCACCTTTTTCTATACTCAGATCAACACCTCGGATAATCTCGGCAAAACCAAAGTTTTTTCGCAAGCCCTGTAATTCGATTGCAATTTCACTCACGATCTGGGCTCCACAAAATTGGCTTCATCCCAGGCTTCCCTCACACCCACCGCCAACCGCTTGCACAGCCATCCACTGCCAATGCTCAACACCAGCACGACCAGCCAGAGCAGGATATTATATGAATTGAAACCAAAGCCGAACAAGCTCATATGTTCCTCACCAATAGCCGCATGTTTGGCGTGAAAGGCGATCTCCAGCAATGACGAAAATGACAACACGCAAACGATTCCGGGAATTGCCATGCGCAGATAAGGTTTAACCAGCAGAGATATTTTACCCAGTTGATAGGGCCGCATATGCATGGCAATCAACCCGGTCAGACCGAAAGGAAAAAACATCACTGTCAGCAAAAACAGGGTGCCAAGATAAAGTTGCCATATTTCCGTATAAAGGCTGAGAACCGTTTGCAGAAACGTAAACACGATCGCACCTATGATTGGTCCGACAAAAAACCCAACTCCGCCGAGAAAGGTAATCAGCAGAATGCTGCCCGATGTAGCCAGATTCAGATTTTCCTCGGTCAGGATTTCGAAATTGATTGCAAAAATCCCACCGGCTATCCCGGCGAAAAATCCTGAAGCACAAAAGGAAATGAAACGTACATTTCGCTGCGAATAACCTAGAAACTCCGCCCGCTCCTCGTTGTCTCGTACTGCATTGGCCATCCGCCCCACAGGCGTACGTGAAAAAAGGTACATGGCCAGGGCAGAAATCACCAGCCAGAATGCCGTCAGATAATAGACTTCCAGTTGCGAAGCAAAATCCAGACCGAAGGTTTCAGGACCCATGGTCCTGTCACCGCTGATACCTTCCTCGCCACCGAAAAATACAACCACGATAATTGAAGAGGCTGCAATCAGTTCACCAACACCCAGAGAAATCATGGCAAACACCGTGCCAGCCCTGCGTGTGGAAAACGTACCAATGATAAGCGCGAACACTAATCCGAAAAGACCGCCGAAAAACGGCAACAGGGGCAAAGGCAGCCACAAGCCATCATATTCGATCATGTTCATCAGATGAACACAGAAAAATCCACCCAGTCCCATATAGACGGCATGGCCGAATGACAGCATCCCCCCCTGGCCGAGCAACATGTTATATGCAAGTGCAAAGATGATTGTGATTGCCATCTGGTTCATGATTGTCAGTGCTGCCCCGGAGGTAAATATCACCGGCAGTAGCGACAAAAACACGATCACAACAAACCATGGCGCAAATTGTGATACTGTTATCAGTGGATTGGCAATCCGGCTTCCCGCAGAATCCTGTTTGACCACACTCATGTTTCACGCTTTCCAAACAGGCCCTGGGGTCGTATCACCAATACCAGAACCATCAGCAGGTAAGGCAAAATCGGGCCTATTTGTGATACGGTCAACGTCCACAAATCCCTCAATGCACTGTCATCAAGATTTACCGGCATTGGGAAACCGACCGCTACCAGAACATCGCCAATGACGATATTGTAGGAAGCGGCAAAGGTCTGCAGCCAACCAATCAAAAGCGACGCTGCCAGGGCTCCCCAAAGTGAACCAAGCCCGCCAATAACAATAGTAACAAATACAATACTGCCCAACACCGCAGCCATACCCGGAAAGGTGCCCAGTGTCGGGCCGGCAATAACGCCGGCGACACCAGCCAATGCTGTGCCAACACCGAACACACCCATAAACACCAGCGGGACATTATGACCCAGATTTTGAACCGTCTCCGGATAGGACAAAGCCGCCTGAATGATCAAACCAACGCGGGTGCGTGTCAGTATGTACAACAGCACCAGAAAAATCGCCATCGCCATGAATATCATGAAGACCTTATAGGCGGGAAATCCGTTGCCGGCGATTGTTAAGGCGGTGAAATTCAGCAAAGCCGGTGGTTCATAGGCCATATGACTCTTGCCCCAGAAGAACTGTACAATTTCCTCAATCAGCAAGGCCAGGCCAAATGTAAATACCAGTTCCGGCACGTGACCGAATTTGTGCACACGCCTTAATCCATAGCGCTCAACCAGAGCACCTGCCAGGCCTACAATGATTGGTGCAAGTATGAGACCCGGCCAAAACCCCACATAGGTGCTGATCTGGTAAGCGAAATAGGCACCAAGCATATAGAAGCTTGCATGGGCAAAATTCAGCACGCCCATCATTGAAAATATCAGCGTCAAACCGCTGCACAACATGAACAACAGCAAACCGGTGACTAGTCCGTCAAGCAGATTGACGAGTAGCAGAGACATCACTTTGACTCCAGACAAACCGGGGGAAATTTTGCGCTGTGCCACCCGGCTTGCGAGTGGCACAGCGATTCTCAGACAGGATTATGGGCGTTCCATTTTGCAGGTGGTGGCGCTGTCCGCCGAAGCCATTTTGACGGTATTTTCAACTTTCAGGCCAAAACCGGAGTTGTCAAAATCATGCGCGACACCCTCGTCGGTATGCCCGAAAATATGCACATCCTGTATTGCCTGATGGTCCTTTGCACGCATCAATATTTTGGATCCCCAAATTGAGTCATGCTCCATACCCTCAAGCGCCGTTCCAACAGCCACCATGTCGGAGGCAGTACCAGCCTTGTCGATTGCCTTGGCCAGCATTTCAATGACGTTGGCTATACGTGGTTGACCAAGATCGTTATCGGGATATTTCGCTTTATAGGCTTTTGCATATGCGTCCGCACGGTCTGATGCAGGTGGATTGATCTGGCCTTCACCCACTAGTTTCAGGGGACCTTTGCCATCTGCTCCGAATATCTTGGTAATGCCGGTTGAGGCTGCATAATAGGTATACATTGGATTTTTAAATCCTGCTGCAATCATCGACTTGCCCAGACCAACCATGTCAGAACCCCAGTTACCGGTAATCATTGCATCCGCCCCGGAAGAGATGATTTTACGTGCATATGGCGTAAAATCCTTAACTTTGCCAATTGGATGCAGTTCGTTACCGACAATTTCTACATCAGGTCTCTTTTGACCCAGATATTTTACGGCGGCGGCGGCAACGGCCTTACCGAAAGAATAATCCTGACCAATAAGATAAATCTTCTTGATGTCCTTGTTTGCAGAAATAATATCTGTCAATGCATCCATCTTGATATCAGCATTAGCATCAAAACGGAAATGCCAGAAGTTGCATTTATCGTTAGTGAGAGCTGGATCCACCGCAGAATAATTCAGAAACAACACCCGCTTATCCGGATTGCGTTTATTGTGTTTCTTGACCGCAGCCGTGATCGCATGCGCCACTCCTGAAGAGTTTCCTTGCGCAATAAACCGAATTCCCTGGTCAATAGCAACCTGTAGCTGGATCAGCGATTCTTTCGGGCTGATCTTGTTGTCAAACGGCACAATCTCGAATTTGGTACCACCAAGAACACCGCCCGTTTTATTAACAAGTTCCTCTGCAGCAAATCGATACTGGGCCAGACCATCCTGTCCGGTAGCAGCAAAGCCCCCGGATAGTGGATCGATAAAGGCAATCTTGATGTTATCTGCTGCTATCGCAGTTGATGCGAGCATGCCCGCCATCACCGTGCCTAATATTATTCCGGTAAGTTTTTTCAATTTTCTTCCTCCCGAGTTTCTGTAATTTTGTGTGCCTTCATTTTATGTCAACAAATCGATATGTCAAAACTGGGCACTACAGTTTCATTAAATTGTAATTTTTGACAAATAGCAATTGGGTTTATTGAACTACCGCTACTTGATCATCCTGTAAGAGCTGCATGCACCAGTGCCTTGAGTTCTGCCCGACAGGCATAGGTGCTTGACGGGATCAATTGGGTAAAGAATATGACGCTCAGCTGTTCTGCCGGATCCAGCCAGAAAAATGTGCTGGCCAGACCTCCCCAGCTAAAATCCCCGACGGATCCGACAATCCGCGTTCGGGTTGGATCAAGTACCACCGATCCACCAAGTCCAAAACCCATCCCGTCCATCGGCATTTCGGCAAACGATTTTGGTCCCATGGATGAAATATCACCGGGCAAATGATTGTGGCGCATGAAAGCCAGTATACGTGGTGAAATCAAACGTGCTCCATCCAGACTGCCACCCTGTCGAAGCATTTCAATAAACCTGAAATAATCCGCCAGTGTCGAAACCAGCCCTCCGCCGCCAGACAATGTATCGACTTCTCCCTGGCAAAACATGCTGGAATTGGCGCTATCATATAGACCCAGTTTTACATCTTCGGTTTTGATATAACAATCGGCAAATTTGTCTTGCTGGGATTTTGATACGCTAAAGCCAGTATCAACCATACCCAGCGGACCGGTAATTTCCTGCTGGAAATATTCATCCAGTGCCTGACCTGATATTTTTTCCACCAGTGCACCCAGAATATCCATACCAACTGAATATTCCCAGCGCTTGCCCGGTTGAAAAGCCAGTGGCATTTCAGCCACCTGTTCGACCATCTGCCGGTGACCGCCCAGATTCGGAAAAAAATCTATCGCCTTATCCTGATAACCCTGGGCCAGCAGACCAGGATTAAAACTGTAAGTCATGCCACTTGTATGGGTCAGCAACTGATGGATTGTCGGTGCGGGTGCAGGTTCATATTGTTCAAGCGAGGTGGCCCCTTCAACAAGGGCACGGCAATTGGAAAATTCAGGTAGAAATCTGTCAATTGGTGCATCAAGATGGAACAACCCTCGTTCATGCAATTGCATCACCGCCAGTGAGGTCAATGGTTTGGTCATCGAATAGATACGAACCAGGGTATCCGTTTCAAATGGCAAATCATCTTCCAGACTTCGCTTGCCAACGGATGACAAATGAGCGATTTCGCCCTTCCTGGCAACCAACACAGAAGAACCGGCAAATTTCCCCTCATCCACATAACGCTGCATCCAGATATCAATATATTTCAGACGTTCCGGATCAAACCCGACACGGCCCGGGTCAGCAATCACTTCCATTCAAATTCTCCTGCTCAAGCTCAATTATTAGCATCACTAATTGTGGTATCAATCAACATTTATTCGCCAGTCATATCAAGCAATCCCATTTCACTGTTATTGATCAAAGTTATCCGGTTTGCATCCCGACAGACCTGCGACTAGTGTCGATCAGGCCTAGAATCTTGAACCCAATTATAGAACTATAATGGATATCTGTCATGAAGGATAAAAAATCTGAGTCTAAACCGGTTGCACTCATAGTAGGAGCGGGTGACTACATTGGCGCAGCTATCGCCAGACGGTTTGCAAAGGGCGGATATGCAGTGTGCGTCGGACGACGAAACAAAGACAAGCACCAGCCACTGGTTGATGAAGTCAGGGGCTCTGGTGGAACCATTCATCCTTTTGCCCTGGATGCACGCAATGAAGATCAGGTGAAAGCGATATTCAGCGAGATTGAAAACAATATCGGCCCTATCAATCTGGTGGTTTGCAATGTCGGAGGCAATGTCAAGTTTCCGATACGTCAAACCACCTCAAGAGTGTTTAGAAAAGTCTGGGAAATGGCCTGTTTTGCCGGTTTCCTTTGTGCCCGTGAAGCGGCCGATTACATGGTGCCACGAAAATCGGGCTCTATATTTTTTACCGGTGCCACGGCAAGTATGCGGGGAGGAAGCGGTTTCTCGGCTTTTGCCAGTGCCAAATTTGGTACCCGCGCCCTGGCTCAATCAATGGCCCGTGAACTGGGACCGGAGGGTATTCATGTTGCCCATCTGATCATTGATGCCGGTGTGGATACAAAATGGGTGAGAGATCGCATTCGTGAAGCTTCCGGCGAATACGGACTTGCCGGTCTCCATCCAGATCAACTGGTGAAGCCTGATGCGATCGCGCAAACCTACTGGCAACTCCACCATCAACACCCCAGTTGCTGGACCCAGGAACTGGATGTACGACCATTTATGGAACCCTGGTAGACAGATAATATGCTGCCATTGACGTTGCCGGTTCTCTGCGGCATGAAATAACAATCTTTATCAGAACAGGTAGCTTTCTCTAAATCCAGATGAACGAATTGATCACACCATCTGATCCGGTTAATCAGCCCGAACACAATGTGGTTGAATGGGTATCCCGTTCCGCTTCTGCCTGTCCTGATCGTGAAGCAGTTGTCTGCGCAAACAGGCGCGTCAGTTGGGCCGAATTCGATTTGCGTATTAACAAGATCGCCAATGCACTTTTGTCTCTGGGCATCAAAAAAGGCGATCGCATCGCCATACTTGCTGCCACATCCATAGAATATGTCGAAATATTTATGGGCACACTCAGAGCAGGAGCTTGTCTGGTACCGCTGTCAGGCATGACTTCCAGTCGGGCACTTGAAGGGATGATGAAAAATTGCGGTGCAAAAGTGTTGATCCTGTCAAAAACCATGCGGGATCTGGCAGATCCGTTTGTTTCAAGCCTTGAACATATTTGCCATGGCGGGCTGATCGCCATTGATTTTGATGATCCAGATTGGGCTTCCTATGAAGACTGGCTCAGCCCGGCATCAAACAGCAAAACTGATATTGAAATCAGTTTCAAAGACCATTTCAACATCATCTATTCTTCCGGCACCACCGGCGTTCCAAAAGGTATTTTGCACAATCACCAGATGCGTGCTGCCCAGATGGAACGGATGCGAGGTAACGGATTTGCTGATAGATCCCGCACATTGCTGTCAACACCGCTTTATTCAAACACTACGATCATAACGATGATACCGACATTGGTTGGTGGAGGCACTCTGGTGCTGATGCCCAAATTCGATGCCGCTCAATATCTGGCGCTGCTGCAAGAAGAACGCTGTACTCATACCATGCTGGTACCGGTTCAATACAAGCGGATCATGCAACTGCCTGATTTCGACGCCTATGACCTGTCCAGCATGAGAATGAAATTTTCAACCAGTGCACCCCTTCGCGCTGCACTGAAACAGGATGTGTTGAACAGATTTCCAGGCGGATTGGTAGAAATATATGGCCTGACCGAAGGAGGTGGAACCACCGTATTGGCAGCACATCTGCATCCTCATAAACTCGATTCAGTCGGGCAACCTTCACCTGGCGTTGAATTGCAGTTCATCGATGATAATGGAACACCGGTGAAACCTGGTGAAATTGGCGAGATATGCGGCCGCTCACCGACGATGATGAGCGGATATTTTGGTCGCGAAGATCTGACCAGGCAAACCTTATGGTACGATAAAAACGGACTTGTCTACCTGCGATCAGGTGATCTTGGTCATATCGACAAAGACGGCTTTTTGTTTCTGGGTGACCGCAAGAAAGATATGATTATTTCAGGTGGCCTCAATATATATGCCAATGATCTGGAATTGGCATTGCTGGAAGACGAAGATGTTGAAGATGCGGCGGTAATCGGCGTTCCAAGTGCTGAGTGGGGAGAAACACCGCTGGGATTTGTCGTGTTGCGACAGGGCGCAACAAGAAGTGGTGATAATATCAAAACCAGTGTTAATCAACGCCTTGGCAAGAGCCAGCATCTGTCAGATATTCTGATCAGATCTTCTCTTCCCAGAAACCAGATTGGCAAAATCCTGAAACGCGAACTGCGCGCACCATTCTGGCATCATGTTGACGATTAGAGCTTGCCTCTCATGGCTTTTTTCCGGCATAAGCATATTTGAACAAGGAGAAGTACATTGACCGACACCATGCAACGCATTGTCCTGGCAGCCCGTCCGCAGGGCGAACCAAAACCAACCGATTTCAGGCATGAATCCTGCCCCATACCCACTCCCGGCGAGGGTGAAATGCTGGTCAAAATAATCTGGCTTTCGCTTGATCCCTATATGCGCGGACGCATGGATGACAGCAAATCATATGCCCAGGCGGTACAGATTGGCGAGCGGATGGAAGGTGGCGCTGTGGCTGAAGTCATAGCCTCGAATTTACCGGACTTTGCACCAGGCGATTATGTCTCCGGATCATTTGGCTGGCAGTCTCATGCAGTGTCAGACGGCGTGCTGGTACGAAAACTCGATCCAAAAGCAGCACCGCTCTCAACAGCACTGGGCGTATTGGGAATGCCGGGTATCACCGCCTATGTTGGCCTCAACGATTTCGGCCGGCCAAAAGCCGGAGAAACACTGGTGGTTGCTGCCGCAACCGGAGCAGTAGGGTCTCTGGTTGGACAGTTGGGCAAGGCCTATGGCCTGAATGTCGTGGGTGTTGCCGGTGGACCGGAAAAATGTAAATACGCTGTCGACGAACTGGGTTTTGATGCCTGCTTGGATCACCGTGCCGCTGCGGATGCCTCGACCTTGCGCAAACAGATTGCCGAAGCCTGCCCCAAAGGCGTTGACATTTACTTTGAAAATGTCGGCGGCAAGACCATGGAAGCGGTTATTCCCCTGATGAATGTTCACGGGCGCATTCCGATCTGTGGCATGATTGCCTGGTATAATGCCGGTGGCCCTGGTTCAGCTCAAAACGATGGCCCTGACAGACTGCCGAAAGTCTGGCGCACGATATTGGTCAATCGGCTGAGTTTGAGAGGATTCATCATATTTGATCACTTTGACCGCTACCCGGATTTCATCAGGGAAGTATCCGGCCATGTCGCATCAGGCAAAGTAAAATATCGCGAAACCATTGCCGAAGGTCTGGAATCTGCCCCGCAGGCATTCATTCAACTTCTCAAAGGCGGAAATTTCGGTAAACAACTGGTAGCTGTATCTCCTGATCCCACAAGGTAATCATTGGGTAATCATTGGGTAATCAGCAAAGCCTATTTGCTGTAGGCAACAACATTCTGGTGCTGCTCTCCCAGTCCCTCGACTCCCAGACGCATAGTCTGACCGGGTTTCAGATAGACCTGCGGTTTTTGTCCCATTCCCACACCCGGAGGCGTTCCGGTTGAGATGATATCGCCTGGCTGCAGGCTCATGAACTGGGACACATAGCTGACCAGATGGCGCACCCCGTAGACCATCGTCCGGGTGGAGCCGTCCTGATAGCGCTTTTCATCAACTTCCAGCCACATGGCAAGGTTTTGCGGATCTGCAATTTCGTCTTTTGTTACCAGCCAGGGACCGATCGGTCCAAATGTATCTGCAGATTTTCCCTTCACCCATTGACCGGCGCGTTCTATTTGAAAGGCACGTTCAGACACATCGTTGACAATGCAATAACCGGCAACATGGTCCATCGCATCTTCTTCAGAAACATAACTGGTATTGCTGCCTATCACTACACCCAGTTCAACCTCCCAATCAGTTTTTTCAGAATTCTTCGGGATTATCACATCATCATTGGGGCCTGTGACAGCGCTGGTGGCCTTGAAAAACAACACCGGCTCCGGCGGCACTTCCAGGCCGGATTCTTTTGCATGATCAGCATAATTAAGGCCAATACAAACGAATTTGCCAACCTGTGCTATACATGGGCCAATACGCGGTGACCCCACCACCGGAGGTAGTGAATCAGCATCAATATCTGCAATCGCCTGCAACCCACCTGGCGTCAGATTATCGCCTGCAATATCACCAATGAGGCCTGAAAGGTCACGGATCTGACCATTTGCATCCAGTATTCCTGGTCTTTCTGCACCGCGCAGGCCATATCGTAACAATTTCATTTTCAATTCCTCTGGTTTTGAAGTTCCAACCAAATACAATGGCCGTCGTCAGGCCACATTTAGTAGTTTTCCGTTTGCCTGCAAATGCAAATAAATAACAATTTCTTGAAGACAAATAACGAATCCAACTCACTACTTATGCACTTAACATTATGATGGTATAGGCACCACAGTTAATTCAGCTTGGGTTCTTCAAAAATTTTGTCAAAAAAATAATTTACCACCTGATCTTCTTCATCTTCATTGCACCGCAAAAATCATTCAGATTTCGCCAACAGCTGCTCAATTTCATCCAGCAAAGGCATGGAAGGAGCCGTACCCGGTCTTGTCACCGATATGGCGGCCGTCGCATTGCCAAATCTCGCAGCCTCAACCGGGTCCCGACCGCGCGCCAATGCGGTTGCAAAACCACCATTAAAAGCGTCTCCTGCACCGGTAGTCTCAACCACCGCTCCAGCGTAGCAGGCCGGCACATGCACACTTCGGTTGTCATCATGATAGAGCACGCCTCTTTCCCCCAGGGTGATGATTGCGGCACCAACGCCTTTATCAAGAAATATCCCAGCCGCCTTTTTTGCCTCTTCAATCGACTGCACGCATACGCCGGTAATTGCTTCGGCCTCGGTCTCGTTTGGCGTGACAAAACTGCAAAGTTCCAGCATGCCTTGAGGCAATTCAGCTGCCGGCGCCGGATTAAGGATCGTTAACGCACCTCCGGCCCGGGCAATTTCCAGTCCGCGCATGGCGGCATCCATCGGCTGTTCCAGTTGGGTAACAAAAACCGCCGAATTGGCAATCAGATCGGCTTTGGCCTCAATATCGGCTGGTGAAATGGTTGTCGCCACACCCGGGCAAACAATGATTGCGTTATCGCCGGTTGCCTCTTCTACAAAAATGTAGGCGGCACCCGTATAACTGTCGTCATGCTGGGTGACTTCCGGTATCACTCCGGCTTTTGCCCAGGTTGCCAACGCCATGTCGGCAAATGGATCCCTACCCAGTTTGGAGAGAAAATGCACTTCCCCGCCAGCCATCGCCGCTGCCACTGCCTGGTTCGAACCCTTGCCTCCAGGCCCAAGAGCAAAACTGTTACCCAGGATTGTCTCACCCATGCGAGGAGCACGATCAGCCCGGTAGCTGGTATCAGCAACGAAGACACCCAGAATTACAATATTTTCAGCCATTTAATAAATCCCCAGACCTTGACGGGCTCAACGCCCTTCAGCGAAAAAAGTGATTTTAAAAATGTCATTCACAAATGTAAATGACTCAAGCGCTATTTCACTGAAACCCCGATCATTTTCAACGCCTCGATAAATCGCTTCGGTATTCAACCGTTTCATGAGGGAATATTTACCCATGCAAACTCAAATAGCCAGTTTTGTCCACACCCCTCCCCGGTTGGATGAATTCACGCAGGCACTGACAAAAGCGACACCGTTCAATCCGTCATTGACATCAGGCATCAACAAACCTTCAGGCACTGCCTCACCATTGCGTTTTGCCAATATCGCTTTGGCAGCCTCTGTATAGATATTGGCAAAACCCTCCAGATATCCCTCCGGATGACCCGGTGGTATGCGTGATACCCCACCAGCCAGTTCACCTGATCCGGCTCCGCTGCGGGTAATCAGACGTTTGGGTTCACCCGCTGGAGTATGCCATAAATAATTCGGGTCCTCCTGCGCCCATTCAATGCCACCCCTGGCTCCATAAATACGAATACGAAGGGCATTTTCATTGCCCGGAGCAACCTGGCTCGACCACAACATGCCTTTGGCACCGCCCTTGAACCGCATCATCACATGGGCATTGTCGTCCAGCCGACGGCCATCAACAAATGCATGCAAATCAGCACATAATGTCTCAAGTTCCAAACCGGTGGTAAATGTCGCAAGGTTATAGGCATGAGTTCCGATATCACCAATACAACCGCCAATTCCCGAGCGCGCCGGATCGGTTCGCCATTCGGCTTGTTTTTGTTCGGTGTCCTCAAGTTTTTCAGACAGCCAGTCCTGTGGATATTCTACCTGAACCAGACGAATTTCGCCCAATTCACCATTCCCGATCATTTCACGCGCCTGCCTGACCATCGGATATCCGGTATAATTATGCGTCAGAACGAAAAGTGCATTGCTTTTGCCGGCCGCCTTCACAAGTTTTTTGGCATCGGCCAGGCTGGAAGTCAGTGGCTTGTCACATATGACGTGAATACCACGTTTGAGAAATTCCCGTGCGGCCGGATAGTGCATATGATTGGGCGTTACTATGGCAACAGCTTCGACACCATTTTTCAACCGCGCTTCCCGTTTTGCCATCGCCAAAAAATCACCATAGGCCCGATCTTCATCAATACCCAGATCAATGGCTGAAGCAATTGCTTTTTCAGGTGTCGAAGACAACGCGCCTGCCACCAGCTGATAGTGATCATCAATCCGCGATGCAATTCGATGGACGCCGCCGATAAAAGCATCACGACCGCCGCCCACCATTCCAAGTCTGATACGCCGATTGTTTCCCATCAGTTTATTCCCAACATTTTTCGGTTGGCGGCTTCATCACTGCCCCCATCGGCAAAATCATCAAACGCCTTTTCTGTCACACGGATAATATGATCACTGACGAATTGGGCGCCTTCTCGCGCACCGTCTTCGGGATGTTTCAGGCAGCACTCCCATTCCACAACTGCCCAGCCATCAAATCCATGGGCTGTCAGTTGCGAAAAAATTGCCTTGAAATCGACCTGCCCGTCACCAAGCGAACGAAACCGGCCAGCCCGATCAACCCAGCTTTGGTAGCCCGAATATACACCTTGCCGGCCGGTCGGATTAAATTCCGCATCTTTTACATGAAACATCCTGATGCGTTCATGGTAGATCTCGATATTATCGAGATAATCAAGCGCCTGCAGCACATAATGCGATGGATCATACAGCATATTGCATCGCTGATGATTGTTGACCCGTTCCAGGAACATCTCGAAAGTGATGCCATCGTGCAAATCTTCACCAGGGTGAATTTCATAACAAATGTCCACCCCGCAGTCTTCCGCCTTGTCAAGAATCGGGCGCCAGCGTTTTGCCAATTCATCAAACGCAGTTTCGATCAGACCTTCAGGCCGCTGGGGCCAGGGGTAAACATAGGGCCATGCCAAAGCGCCAGAAAATGATGCCAGCGCGCCAATGCCCATATTGCGTGAAGCTTCCAGCGCCAACATCACCTGTTGAACAGCCCATTCCTGCCTGGCCTTGGGATCACCATGCACATGCGGCGCGGCAAACCCGTCAAAAGCGACATCATAGGCAGGGTGAACAGCGACCAGCTGTCCCTGCAGATGGGTGGATAATTCTGTAACTTCGACACCGTTTTCAGATGCAACTCCTTTGAATTCATCACAATAGTCCCTGGACGACGCTGCCTTTTCCAAATCAATCAGGCGACCGTCCCAACTTGGAACCTGTACGCCTTTAAAGCCGCAGTCAGCACTCCATTTGGTAATTGAATCCCATGAATTAAACGGTGCATCATCATTTGCAAACTGGGCAAGAAATAGCGCCGGTCCTTTGATAGTTTTCATAATCTGGTCTCACATTATTTGTTTCGTGGTTTATTCCAACATTTCACCGACCGGCATATTACCTTCGATAAAAATCTCAATTCTGATCCGGTTTTGCTGATAATCCGGATCAACACCGTCGACAGATGCTTTCATTATTCTGATGGCGCTGCGGATTTCATGGCCCGCATCCTGAGTGATCACAGCATCAAATATACCGCTTTTCAAGGCAGCGCGTGAATGGCTGCTCAATTCATGAGCAACAACACATAATTCATCTTTGCGATCAGACTTTTCCAGGGCGGCTATGACGCCAATATTACCACCCCCGGCAGAATAAATCCCGCCGAGGTCAGGATGTTCTCCAAGTGCTTTTGAAACAAGGTCTTCCGCCAGATGCCGGTCATCGTTGCATTCACCAATAAAAATCAGTTTGTGTCCGGGATAGGCACTGCGTATTTTCTGTTCAAAACCGAATCTGCGTTCCATGTGGTCACGCAGTATCATCGAACCTAGCAAAATACCCAGTTCAACATGGTCAGTTTGTGAAAATTTGCAAAGCAGTTCGGCCGCACACCTGCCGGCTGCTGCATTATCAATTCCGACAAATTTACTATTATCCAGAGTCGGAATTGCTGAAACCAGATTGACTATTTCAGTTCCACCTCTGGCGATCTGTTTCAATTTCGTACGAATTTCCGGCGAATCCTGGGTAACGGTGGCGATTGCATCATAATTTTCCAGGCGGGCATCTTCCAGGGCTCCCAGCAGCCTGTCATTGTCAAGTTGAGGAGCCGTGATGATTTCAATTTGAATCCGTCCATCGCGCTGTAGCGCCGCTTCACGTTTGCAAGCGCGCATCAGAGTCTTGAAAAATGCATTCGTGCCGGTGGGTAATACAAAACAAAAACGATATATTCGCTGGCGTGCAATATTGGCGGCATCAATATCTTTGGTGAAATTGATTTTGGCTGCAGCCTGCCAGACTTTTTCGACAGTTCTAACATGAACTTTCGAGCGGCCATTGATCACACGGTCAACCGTCGCCAGACTGACACCAGCCGCCTTTGCCAGGTCCCTCACAGTTGCCTTGTTCATAAAATGCTCTTCCCCATAGTCACCAAAAAAAGCACAGCCACAACATAACGTCAACATTTAAGGTACGCACCTCAATTTTCCCTGCACCACGGACACGCGAATTATTTTCCAATGGCAACCCAATGGAAGCCATTGTCGGGTTTTCACGCGCTGTCAGGATGGGCCCATTTGTCACTATTGGTGGCACAGCACCGGTGGATGAAAATGGCAAGACAGTCGGTGTTGGCGATGTCGGCGCACAAACTAGGGCACTTCCGGTTTATTCTGGACCGCACTGGAGCAAGCGAGTTCCGGCCTTCATGATGTCGTTCGCACAAGGGTAATTCTGACTGGCATCAATAACTGGAAAGCATCAATAGATGTGCGCAAGGAATATTTCCGCGACGTTCGACCGGTCGATACGATCATCGCAATCGACCGATTCATCAATCCCGAATGGCTTGTCGAATATGAAGCCGATACAATTATCGCAAATTGGGATGATGCGAACAGGTGAACTATTCACCCCATTCACTCAATCTTCGAAATATAGATATTCACACTGTTTGCCCGACCCACCGCATCAATCACCGTCAGGGTCGAAAAACCACTTCCATCGGGTATCCAGGTTGTAACCCTCCTGCGTGATCCGGGTGAAAACAGTCTTCCATTTGCCAGCCAGCGAAATGGCGGGCGGCCATTTTGCAATTTCATCACCAGGGGAAAGTGTTGGTTTTTGCCGTTGCGCTCCAGTTCAACCCGCGCCCCTTCGGGGGGATAAATAATCTGTGGCTCGGATTCGGATATTCCAGCAATGGTCGATGATCCGGCATTTGTCCTGAACCGGCGTAGCGTAACCGGCAAATCCCGGTTGACCGTTCTGGAAACCCCTGCCGGAGCTGGTTTGAATGGCACGATAGTCAGGCCCGATTTGGCAAACGCATCAAATAGTATTGGAGCGGCAGTCAGACGCCCGGTAATTCCGGGAATCGAGCCATTATCTGGCCGTCCAACCCACACCCCCAAAACATGACGGCCATCATAGCCCACCGACCAGGCATCGCGGTAGCCATAGCTAGTGCCGGTTTTGTAGGCGACTTTCAGGGCTTTGGTATTCCTCGGCACCGCTGCTCCCTGCAGGATATCACTCACATGCCAGTTTGCTCCCGGTTGCAGCAGAACCGAACGGTTTGCCATGGGAGTTATCACCTCGCCCTCAAGACCATTATTCAGGTATACCACCCGTCCGCTATTGGCCAACGCCCCATAAAGCTGGGTCAGTCCACGCAGGGAAATTCCCATTCCACCCAGCGCGATGGCAAGGCCGGGTCGGCCGGAACGGGGCAGCTCAGTTTTAACTCCAGCTCGCCTGAACATCGCCAGCAGGCGGGAAGGTCCGACGGCTTCAAGCAGATGAACAGCCGGAACATTCAGGGAGAGTTGCAGCGCTTTTCTGATACTGGTTTCACCCTGATATTGCATGTCAAAATTCTGCGGTCTGTATCCGCTGAAATTTGCCGGAGAATCCATGATCAGTGTTTCGGGTTTGACCAGTCCTTCCTCAAGTGCCAATCCGTAGATGAACGGCTTCAATGCGGAACCGGGAGAACGCATCGCATCGGTCATGTCCACCCAGCCTGCGCGTCTGGCATCCAGAAAATCAGGCGAACCGACTTCAGCCAGAATTTCACCCGAATTTGCATCCGCCAGTATCAACGCTACCGATATATTGGCGTCAATATTTCTCGCATGCGCGAGCGCTACGCGCTCCAGCGATTGTTGATAGCTTCTTTTCAAGGTCACCTTGTGCCGGATTTTTTCAGGATGCTGAAGCACTGCCCTTTGCGCCAGATGCGGTGCAAATTGTGGAAGAGCATGTCGAATATCCGACACCGGTGCTGATGCGGCACGTTCCACTTCACCCGGTGCCAGCACCTCGGCTCTGGCCATCCTGGCCAGCACAACATCGCGTGCCATCCTTGCATTTTTTGCCTGTCGGTCTGGCCGGCGTAATTCAGGCGACTGAGGCAGCGCAACAAGCAAAGCTGCCTGGGACAAAGTTAATCCCTTGGGTTCCTTGCCAAAATATGCCAGAGAAGCGGCCCTGATACCTTCAAGATTGCCACCATAAGGCGCCAGGGTCAGATAGGCTTCCAGTATTTCGGTTTTGGTCAGCCGTCGCTCAATTTGCAGGGCAAGTACAATCTGACGGACCTTCGATCGAAGGGAGCGTTTTTTACGCGGCTCCAGCAATCGCGCCAACTGCATGGTAATGGTTGAAGCCCCGGATATGATACGACCATTGGCAACAAACTGTCCCAACGCACGAAACATCGCATAAGGGTCGATCCCGGCATGCGACCAGAACCGCTGGTCCTCATAAGCCGTCAGCAGTTTGACAAATTCCGCATCAACATCATCCAGTCCGGTTTCTAGACGCCAGCGTCCCTGTTTGGTAACAAATGCACGCAGGAGCTTTCCATCCCGATCAACAACTTCTGAAGAAACTTCCTCAATTGCCGACAATGATGGCGGATAATAACGGTCAAACACCAGAAACGTAATCACCACTATTGCTGTCAGCCCAATCCCACCAGTACCGGCGATTGCCACCCACTTCAGTAGTTTTTGCCGGGATATCCGCATGATAGTTATCGAGGCTTCACTACCCGCATCCAGCCTGTGGCAGTGCGAGCGGAGAGTTGCGGACGGTACATATCTTCGACGCTTGCAGCAGGATGCATATAGGTCCCCGGCGTTACCGCACGCACCATATAGGCAACGGTAAAATCTTTCTTTCCACCTTTGGAGCGATTGAAAGCAGTTACAAATCTGTCATTCAGAAATTCCGAATATACGGAATTTACCTTGGGTAACCATTTGAAATTAGCCAGATCAGCACTTTTTACCAATCTGGGGTTATCAATTTCAAAACCGGCCGGCAGCAGGTCTGAAATGATCAGCCTTGATGGTAAATCTCGCAATTGGCTTACATTCAAAACAACAACAAACCGTTCATTTTGTGATACCTCGCTGACATTCGCCTCAGACCCGTCCAGCCGGTAATAAGTGCGTTCAATACTAAATCCCTCACCACCTGCCACTGGCGCTTCATCGGGAACAGCAACAGTTGTCACAATCACCTGCAAATCTTCATCATACCGGTTTTTCAGCACGATGGGATCATCAGCAAGTTCACCTCCATCCAGTCGTTGGGAATAGGCTCCCGAATGAGGCAGGCCATTGATGTCCAGTAAAATCCTGTCACTGGATTTCTTTGAAGCCCGTGCCGCCAGCAGCATCCACGCCTGCTCCTGGGTACTGGTGTAACTGTCAACAAAATACAAGGATGCAACCAGCCGGTTCATGTCTGCCAGATTTGCCACGGATGAATTGCTCTCACCGGCCAGTGCAAGCATCGCTGCAGCATCGCGAAGCCGCGAACCGTAGCTATATCGGATACTGTCAGGGTCAGCATCGCTCAAAGCCAGCTGGAAAGCCGAATTGAAAGTCTGGTCGGCCCGTAACCGATCACCATAAAGTGCCATCCCGGCCGCCAGTTGCGCGCGTGCAATAGGTGTTTTGAACTCCTGCAACTGCGTATCGACATAATAGCGAAGATCACCGGCTGAAGCCACGCGATTTCGGGCCAGTACATACAATGTATAGGCAATCGCCTCATCATTTTCATCGAGATTATTTTGGTAAGCCAATACATTTTGCAGGTTCTGTAAAGATTGCCGCAATGACTGGCGAGGAACCTTGTAGCCTTTTTCGTTCGCCCGCGTCAGAAAATCAGTCACATAGGCGCTGAGCCACAAATCATCACTTTCTGTCCCCCACAGGCTGAACCCGCCACTGGAGGATTGATAGGATAAAACCGTATTGATTGCGACCTGTACTCTGGATTCAACTTTCTCATTCTCCTCACCCGAAAGCCTGGCAGGAAATTCACTGAGATAAAGCAATGGCAGCGCTTTACTGGTAATCTGTTCAGCACAACCATAGGGATAGCGATTTAGACGCAACAGCAACGATGGCACTTCGATGGAATTTTCCAGTGCCACAGAGATATTGACTTTCGCGCCTTCAAGCAGGTTTCCCTCAAGTAAATTCCTGTCAATATTCAGGCTTCCGTTATTGGCAATCAATCGTGCCTTCAGCTTTCGCGTCACCGGCAGAATGCCAGAGCGTATATTCACTGCAATTTCGTGAGTTACATAAACGCCATCAACGCCTGAAAGCGCGATACGTGCCCAGGCTTCACCCGCCGTTCCGGCGGTAACGGGAACAGCAATTGTTCTGGCATCGCCCGCTACCAGCTCGATATTATCGATCAGGTCCTTTCCATCGGAACCCAGATTTTCACTAAACGTGTATTCTACATCGAACTCACCAGCCACCGCATCCGTATTGGTTATTTCCACCAGCATCCGTGTCTCGTCTCCCGGTGCCAGGAATTTCGGCAGACTGGCACTGATTACAACCGGATCACGGATAATTACCTCGCTTTGCGCAGCTCCCAAAGCTTCCGCACTCCAGGCAGTTGCCATGACACGGGCAGTGCCGTTAAATTGCGGGATGTCAAATTCAACTTTTGCATTTCCATTTTCATCTACTCGCACCTGGCCAGAGTAGAATGCCACCAGTTTTCCCGTCGGCGGTTCACCGCTTGAATCCAGTTCATCGGGACCATCTCCACCGGTGCGAAGTTTGCCAATTACACCTTGCGAACCATCAATCAATCGCCCGTAAATATCACGCATGGCAATGCCAAGTTTGCGCTGACCGAAATAGCGTTCAACCGGATCAGGGCTTTGATAATTTGTCAGATTTAGAATTCCAACATCAACCACCGCCACATTAACATAAGCCTCTTCACCCGGTGCAAGACCGGATACCGAAACCGGAATCGACAGTGTTTCATGCGGTTGAATTTTTTCTGGCACTTTCAGCGAGATATCCAGCGCTCTTTTTTCTGGTTCAACACCCAGCCATTTCACCCCGATGGCTCGTGCCGGCATGCGGGATTTACCCGCTTCACCAGGACGATAAAGTGTCGCCAGTATATAGGCCCCCGCCCCCCAGTCGTCTTTTACTTCGATATCGACAATTGTACCCTCAGCCGGGATACTCACCGTTTGGTGCTCGACTATATGATCGGTCCCGATAGCAATCAGCATCTCACCGGCAAAGCGGGGCGATATCTTCAGTTTGGCGATTTCACCAGCTTTATAATTCCGCTTATCAAGCGCAATTTCGAGACCGTCAGGGGTTTGTGTCGATTGAGAATTAACAAACCATCCCGCATTGAACTCAACACTGGTTGCCGGCCCGCCAACTGAACTGGTTTCCATGTCAAGACGGTATTTTCCCCACTCAACCGGCATCGAAAGTTTCGACAAATTGTCTGCAGATATGTCAATAATGCCATCGGCAATTTTGGATTCAATATCCACCGATTCATAATGCCATGATGAACCGTTTCGATACCATTGATAGTTACGTTCAATTTTTACCAGCGACCAGGAAGTTCCGGGCAAAGCGGTCTTTTTGCCATCACGATCAACTGCAATGATTTCAAAACCAGCATCTGAATTTTCTGCAATCTGCCCATTCTCGAATTGTGCCTTGATTCCAATCATTGTATCTGGCGCAACAACATCAATTTCTGTCTGGCGTTCAACACTGCGCCCACTTCCTTCGCGCATCCGGACAATTACCTGGGCACTTTGCATGCGGGTGGTGGCTGGAGCCTTGTCCAGCAATATGTCAAAACTGCCCTCGCCTTCAGAATTCAGAGGGGACATATTGTCAATTGGAAAATGCTGGGCCGAACCCTCATCACTGGCGGCAAGGCCGAACAGATAACCTTGATATCCCTTCCGGCTTCTCTTGGTTCGAACAATTATCTCACCCTCAAGCGAAAGCCCGGCAGCCGGGGCCCCATAAAGATAACGGCCTTTGACATTAACGGCTGCTGTTTGCCCAATCGTGATTGTGTCGTGGACCGGAACAAGTGTGAAATCGGTTTTCTCCGGCAGGAAATCTTCAACCAGAAAACGATGTTCGGCCACCGGATCAGATTTTGGATCAGTATAGACCTGCATATTCCAGGTGCCACGTTTCGCATTATGCGTTAACGGCAATTCAACATTATAGCCACCAAGTGCCGCGCCATTATCTACAATGCGCCGCTCCTCCACTCCATCAGGACGGGTGAAAACAAAAGTCAACGGCAGATCATCAATTGCATTTGCCGAATTATCCCTGGCAAGGGCGCTTGAATAGACGGTTTCACCAGCACGATAAATCCCGCGCTCGCTCCATGCATATACATCAACATCCTTGGCAACTGCACGACCGGTCACACCACGATCGGAAAAGTCAAATCCTGGCTTCGACAAGTCCAGGAAGACAAAATCATCCGCACCATTTTTTGCGATAATTATTGCTGGGGCGAGCCCGCCTTTGCCGCGCAACAAACCGGCATCAAATATTGCCTGTCCTTGTGCGTCACTCCGCGCTTTTCCAAGCACTTCATTGTTGCGGGCAATCAGTGTTAATTCCACACCCTCAATCGATATTGCCTTCGATAATGAACGGGTGAATACCTGCATTTTTCTGTTACCGCTAAAGGTCGTAAGCCCGATATCGGAGACCAGGAACCATTGAGTGGCACGCACACCATATTCATCAGGTTTGGTTATGGCTGGCGTTGCCGTCATCAGATAAATACCCGACTTCCTCTGCGCCAGGGCTTCATCAACGGGGATACTGGTTATCACCTCTTTGTTGAGTTCGGACCGGATGTCAATCGAACCATTCCAGACCGGTTCTCCCAAATCGTCCACCAGATATTCAACACTGTATTCATCCAGTTGTTGCAAAAATTGTGAATTTCGCAGCAATGTTGTCAAAGCCCGCTCGCCTACACGAAATATTTTCAGTTTTGCACCGTCAGTATTTACCGTTACCAGTGGAATTGTACGTCGGGCCATTGAAGGCAGAACAAAATTGCTGCCGGTAAAACGAACCGCGGCACTGCGATCACGAACATAGACATTCAAATTTATATCCGATTGCAAATTTTCCTGAATGGCGGAAGGCAATCCTTGTCGAAGGGCAATTTTGTAACTTCTACCATGTTCAAGACCCTCAATGCATATTTGCTTGCCCTTGACGTCAACGGATTTTGGCGAACTGTTATTAACGCTGAGAAAATCCTCGTAGCCGGTAGTTTTGGTCTTCAGTTTTTCGGAGAATTGAACGCAGATTCGCGGGCTAAGGTTATCAGAATCAATGGTATGATTGAGAACCCTGAATCCATGGGTGCGGCGCAACTCCAAAAATGCATATCGTTCTGACGGTACTTCATTCAGGTCCAGGCTTTTTTGATAGGCCGTCAGAGCCGGGCGAAATTGTTGCAGCGCTTCCAATCCTCTGGCCAAGCTCGCCAAAGCTTCTGCCCGCGATATTTTTGTGCGCGATAACAGATATCCATTAATGGCCGCAGACGTTGCGGTTTTTCGATATCTTCTTTTTTGCGACGAGTCTTGAGAGGGAATTGCATGGGCCGCGTCAGACAGCATTATCCAGCTTTGTTGATGATCGGGGTCAATTCTCAGAGCTGCCATAATATTGGCCATAGCGGCACCAAATTCCCTGCCATCCATGCGCTGATCGGCAATTTGGGTTAGCGCGACAAATCCAAGATCACCAAGCTGATTGCTGTTTGCTAGAATACCGGCCCGAAACTTTTCTGCCCGCTCCCTTATATATTCAGGCACAAAAGTCAGTTTTGGTGGCGCCCCGATGTCAGGTTCATTATTGGAATTGATAATACGCCCGGCTATAGCCCCTTCAAAGGGTTTGAACTGGCCAAAATCCGATTTCAGGAAACAGAATTTTGCTGACTTGTTATAGGTAAAGGCAACACAGCCCAGGTTTTTCAGGCAGCTTGCCTTGCACTGGTCAAGCGACACATCTCTTTCGGTCAGCAGATCAAAGCCGAAATAGTCACCATTATCCTTTAAATGGAACTGACCTCTTGTCTCTGCCGCCAGCGCCGGTAGTGCTTGAAGAAAAATAACTGCTAATAACACCCGCGCACAACGAATCCACTGAGCCACCTTGATATACTCCCATCTCAAAATCTCGATTCAGGTTAACAATTAAGGCGCTTTTGAGGCACAGATCAAGCCCTGAATGCCACAACCTTTCAAAGTGTCATGAGCCATATTCGTGATATTTACATGCTTGCTTCTTTTTACGGTCGTGCTTTCTATCAGGCATTCAGAAAAGTCAGGAAAGCGATATTTTCGCTCTCAGTTTCCCATTGGGTGTACCAATACCACTGGATGCATCAAGATTTTCAGGCCGTGTTGCACTAGCACATTTTCTGACGCCAACCGGATCAAAATCCTATCATCCCGCCAGTATTGGTCTGGATGGCACGACTTTTGTTGATGTGAATGACGGTAGAATTACAGGTTTTAGCGGGGAAGTTGATCAGATTGCCAGTATTGAAGCCCATTATAATATGGTCGCCACCAAATTTGGTATTGATCGAAATATCGTTCACTCCTGGCACGCCGGAATTCATCCAGGCTGCAGCTACCCGGCCAGTGCTGCCCGCGATCCGGACCGCTGTTCCAATACCGTCTTTACCAACCCGCGCTTTTTGCATTTACACACCTGCGGCAATTATGCCCCGGCAGAAATTTTCTGGATGATACTTGATCCAACAATCAGTATGGACGGAATAAAACTCTGGGGAAATGGTCGCCTCGAACTGGAGCGGTTTTCCCAAACCAGTGCCTGCCTTGAAAAATGGACTGAATTGAAGCCGCTGTCTGAAAATTCTTCACATGATACAGGTCTGTAAGGCTAACCGACTTTGTTTGATATTGGGGATAATCTGGATTAAGGAGGATCAGCAACACAAACAACAATAGACCAGCCAAACATGCTTGAAACATTTGAGAGTTCTTCTGTCGCCCATATGGCAGCAACAACAACTACCGGCCAATCTGCCCAATCCATTATCACCCAAAAGGACTTCGCCGATGCCGCGATAGAGATTTCCAGCTGGCAGGGTTATCAAATCACGCCGCTTTACCGGCTGGACAATCTGGCCAGGGAACTGAATCTCGGTTCTGTATATTACAAAGATGAAGGGCCGCGTTTTGATGTTGGCAGTTTCAAAGCCCTGGGTGCTGCCTATGCAGGTCTGCGGGTATTGCAACGGCAAATATCAAAGCGTCTTGGAAAAAACATCCCGTTGGCCGATCTCCACGGTGCCCAATACGCAGAGCAAATTAGCGATGTCATGCTGGTCGCGGCAACCGATGGAAACCACGGACGTTCACTCGCCTGGGGTGCTGGCACCTTTGGTGCGCCATGCAAGATATATATTCATAAACATGTATCGCAAAACCGGGCTGCTGCCATAGCCCAATTCGGCGCGCAGGTAGTAAGGGTTGATGGCGATTATGATCATTCTGTAAATATCTGCCGCGAGGAGGCTGATAAAAATGGCTGGTTCGTCGTCTCGGACACTTCATGGGAAGGTTACACGCAACCGCCAAAAGATGTGATGGCCGGCTATGGCATCATGGCCAATGAAATTGATCAGCAGTTGGATGAACCACCAACACACATATTCATTCAGGGCGGTGTTGGCGGATTGGCTGCAGCGCTTGCTGCCCGATTGAAACAGATATACCAAAGCCGGTCGCCAAGAGTGATAATAGTTGAGCCTGAATTGGCTCCCTGCCTGTTTGAAAGCGCCAGAAACGGCTGTGCCACAAATGTGGAAATCACCAGGGAAACTCAGATGGCCGGGTTATCCTGCGGTGAACCATCGATCCTTGCCTGGCGGATTCTAGGCGAGGAAGTTCGCGATTTTCTAACAATTCCCGAAACACTGGTTGCTCCCGCGGTCAGACTCCTTGCCCGACCGTTTGGCGATGATCCGACAATTGTTGCCGGTGAAAGTGCCATCGCCGGTCTGGCTGGCCTGATTGCCGCAGCGCTACAACCGGAATTGAAGGACAAACTTGCGCTTGGCGAAGACTCGAAAATCCAGCTGATTGGATCTGAAGGCGCAACCGACCAGGCAATCTATGATGAAATCATCAATGGATAGAAATGTTGGAAATCTGTGGGTAAATACCTCATTTCTTCCAGGCCAATCCACATCTCTGCAAAAATACTGGTGTTGGTCGGTATATAGGTTACTTCATATTCCAACTCACCAATATGAAGGATGAAAAATGTTTGCCAATACATTTCCTGACAAAGCCCTGATTTCTCAACTTACCGCACGAATGCTGCTGGAAATACAGGCTGTGCATTTTCGCGCTGATGAACCCTACAAATTCACCTCAGGTCTGGCCAGTCCGGTATATATTGATTGCCGAAAGTTGATCTCCTATCCCCGCATTCGTTCCGCTTTGATGGATTTTGCCGTTTCCACACTCGCGCGAAATGTCGGATTTGAACAGTTTGATACTGCTGCTGGTGGTGAAACAGCCGGCATTCCATTTGCCGCATGGATATCGGACCGTATGGGAATTCCTATGCAATATGTGCGAAAAAAACCCAAAGGGTTTGGACGCGACGCGCAAATTGAGGGAAACATGGTTGAAGGCCAAAGAGTACTGCTGGTCGAGGATTTGAGCACAAATGGTGGTTCAAAATTGAATTTTGCCAACGCCATTCGCAATGCCGGAGGAATCTGTGAACACGGATTTGTCGTATTTTACTATGACATTTTCAAGCAGACCCACGACTTGCTGAAGAAAAATGGCCTGACACTTCACTATCTGGCCACCTGGTGGGATGTTCTTGATGTCTGTGTAGAAGATGACATATTCGATGAAAAAACACTGAATGAAGTCAGGAATTTTCTCAATAATCCCCTGCAATGGTCAGCAGATCATGGTGGTGTCAGCAAACTACCCGACTGACAGGACCAAAGAAAATAAGACACGCGTGTCGCACCCAATAGGTTTCGTTTTAGTTTGCCTGACCATCAAGACAAAAATACCACAGCAAAACTGGGCAGCAGCCAGGCCTGGTTAGTCTGGTCGTTTGCGGCAATGGCATTTGGATATGCATTTTTTCATCGGGTAGCACCCAGTGTAATGGTAACCGATCTGATGAGTGATTTTGCCATTGGTGGTGCCGTACTTGGAACCCTGTCCGCCCTGTATTTTTACCCCTATGTCTTGCTGCAAATACCGCTTGGTGGCCTGCTGGATGTGATAGGAACGCGTTATCTGCTATCATCAGCTATCGCATTTGCAGCTGCCGGATCGATCCTGTTCGGCATATCCACTACGATAGAGGTAGCTTATCTGGGTCGAATATTTATCGGCATTGGTTCAAGTGTTGGTTTTCTTGGGTCACTGGCACTCGCGGCAAAATGGTTCCCCGTTCACCATTTTTCGCTACTCGCCGGACTCACCATGTTTGTTGGCCTGACGAGCGGCATGCTGGCACAGGCACCACTGGCAATTCTGGTTGACTGGTTTGGTTGGCGCAACTGTATGTGGAGTCTGGGAATAGCTGGATTGGTATTGGCACTGCTGATCCTGATTTTTGTTCGAAACACACCGCCATCATCCATCCCGGCGGCAAGTATCAAACCGGCAAAAAAGGATCACGGCAAATCCTTGCGGCAAATTAAAACCGGTCTGGCTTATGCCGCATCGACTTTGGAAGTATGGAAAGTCGCGATCGCTGCCTCGACCATGTCAGGGCCGATGTTAACACTGGGCGGGCTTTGGGGAACACCCTATCTGATGCGTGCTTATGACCTGCAACGGCCCGAAGCCGCTTTCCTGATGTCATTGATGTTAATTGGCTGGGCACTGGGCGCACCTGCCAGCGGCTGGCTTTCAGATCGTTTCGGGCACAGAAAACTGTTTCTTAATTTCGGCCTGTCAATCCTGTGCGTATGCATGGGACTGGTGGTATTTTTGCCACTACCACCGCTTTGGATAACTGTTTTCCTGTTTGTTGTCGCCGGAATCTCTGGTTCAAGCATGACCACCGCATTCGCCCATGCTCGCGAAGGCACCCCGCCGGAATTCGCCAGTTCTGTCACCGGCATCGTAAATTCCATGACGGTCGCCTCAGGCGCGGTTTTACAGCCACTGGTCGGTTTGGCACTGGATTATCTGTGGGATGGCACATTGGCGAATGGTGCCCGCTCCTATTCCACCGCAGATTTCCAGTGGAGTTTTTCAATCATATTTGCCTCAACACTGATCGGGCTGATTGTCAGCCTGCGGTTAAAATAGGCGGGTGATTACATAAGACCGTGTCAGGCAATAATTTCAAATCTGGTTACGTCAACCAGACCCCGGTCAGTAATTTTCAGCATCGGTATTACCGGCAAAGCCAGAAAAGCCAGTTGCAGGAAAGGCTCTTCCAGTTCCACACCAAGTTTGTGTGAAGCCTGATGAAGTTCAACCAGCGCATCATGTACATCCTCAAACGGCAGCAAGCTCATTAGACCGGCCAGAGGAAGCGCCAGCTCGGCCAGTATTTCGCCATCCTGCACCACGACAAAACCACCTTCAATCTGCGAAAGCCTCGATGTAGCCAGTGCCATATCCTGATAATCAACACCGACGACAATAATGTTATGATGGTCATGACAGACGGTGGAAGCAATTGCCCCGGATTTTAATTCAAATCCCTTGACAAAGCCTGTCGCTATATTGCCGTTTTTTCCATGTCGCTCAATCACCGCGATCTTGGCAAGGTCACGGCTGATATCCGGTCTTTTATCTCCATCGGCAATGGCAATATCAAAATGCAAATGCTCGGTGATAATCTTGCCAGGCTGGATGCCGATAACGTCAGTCTTCTCATTATTTGAAGTGGTACGAAAATCCTCCGCACTGATCCGGGGCGCCCGCACGCTGTTTCTGCCAATCGGAGCAACTGGATTTCGCCTGGCAAAAGCTTCATCATTTACGTGAATACCGCCACAAATCACCAGTTTCGCATCACAGGCCTCAAGGCTGCCAAGTGCGACAATATCGGCTCGTTTTCCCGGTGCAATCTGGCCACGATCACCCATGCCAAAAGCTTCGGAAGCAGAAAGACTGGCGGCCCGATAGGCCGCAACCGGCGATATTCCCCGACTGATTGCTGTTCTGATAATATAGTCCAGATGACCTTGCTCACCAATATCCAGTGGATTGCGGTCATCGGTACAAAAACACATATAGCCGGAGGTACGCTCGCTTAACAGTGGAAGCAACGCATCCATGTCCTTGCAAACCGAACCCTCACGGATCAGGATGCGCATACCCTTTTGCAATTTTTCCAGCGCTTCGGCTCTAGTCGTTGCCTCATGTTCAGTCCGGATACCCGCTGCAATATAAGCATTCAGATCCTTGCCGCCCAACATCGGAGCATGGCCGTCAATATGGCGTCCCTGAAATGCGTCAAGCTTGGCCATGGCGACGTGGTCACGGTTGATCACCCCGGGATAATTCATGAATTCAGCCAGACCAATGACCTTTGGGTGATCCATCAGGGGGACAAGATCGCGTGCAAGAATGGTCGCTCCGGATGTCTCCATCTCGGTGGAAGGCACACAGCTGGATAACTGAACACGAACATCCATAATGGTCTCATTGGCGGCATTCAAAAAATAGCGAATGCCATCCATGCCCATTACATTGGCAATCTCATGGGGATCACAAATGGCAGTGGTTACCCCCAAAGGGGTCACACAGCGATCAAACTCGAAAGGCGTAATTAATGAACTTTCGATATGAAGATGGGTATCGATAAATCCGGGCACCAGAACAAGGTCGCTAACATCGATTACTTCACGGCCCTCATAATCCCCGCATGTTCCAACAATTATATCCTGGCAAATGGCAACATCGCCTTCAAGCAATTCACCGCTGACAACATCAAAAACACGACCGCCACGCAAAACCATATCGGCTTTCGCAACTCCCCGCCCCTGATCAATGCGCTTGTCCAGATCTGCCATTCGCGTCATTCCATCCAAATCGAAACATATGTTCCAGATACAATTTAGTGTTTGGTGTCCAATCCGAAAGCCTGCTCGGAGTTTCAGATTGGACACATGAACAAAATAATAACAGCCCACCCACCAGATAACGGAAAACGGGAGGGTGTTTTATCGAATCGTACAATATATCGATCCCGATATTGTGTCCAACCCGAAGCCTTTTGAGGTTGAAATTCAATTCTTTAAGCCTCTCACAAATCCATGTCACACACTTGAAAAGAATTTTGCCGCCTGTCGTTTTCGCTGCGTCAACAAGTGCAATATTGCAAATTGCGTAAATCAACGACATATTTGTATTCCGAAGATTGTAATCAGCGGTGACAAAGCGGTACCTTATGCCATCAAATACATTCAGCATTAATAACGAGTTTGATCAGTTAACACATGTGATTATGGGAACTTCTCGCGGATACCATCGAGATCCCGCCCGTGTGGAGATTGTTAACAATACTCAACAACACACGCTGGATACAGTCGGCCATCCAGGCAAACGGCATCTGGAATCAGAATTTGCAATTTTCCGCTCGGCGCTGGAGGATTATGGTATTCAGGTTTATCAGCCGGTACTGGCTCCTGATTCTGTCCAGGATCAAACCTGCCCGCGTGATATCGGATTTATTATCGGCGATGCTCTGATTGTTTCCAATATGCGTAATCAAAGTCGAAAGCTGGAATTTGAGGGCGTTCGTCACTTCATTGCACAATGGGATGGCCGCATAATTCTGGTTCCTGATAGTATCTATCTGGAAGGCGGTGATGTGATAATTGATGGCCACCGGGTTTTTGTTGGCAGCGGACAGCGAAGCAGCCCGCAGGCAGCACAATTTATCCAAAAGAACTTCGATAAAAATTTCGATGTCATTCCCATGCCCTGCACATCGGTAAAGGATGGTGAAGATATCCTGCACCTGGATTGCGCTTTCAATATTTTGGGCCTTGGCCATGTACTGATATATCCGCCCGGTCTGGCGTCAATTCCTGACATCGTGCGTGATCAATATAACTGGATAGAAGTTACCCGCTCAGAAGTCGCTGCACTGGCTATCAATGTAATGTCAATCAAGCCGGACACAATTATTGCTCGCGATAATCCAGCCTGCGCGCGAGTTAACAATATTCTTAAGAAACTGGGCTATAAAGTCATTGAAACAACTTTTGACGCGTTACCCGCAACAGGGGGGTCGTTTAGATGTGCAACCCTGCCTTTGCGCAGGGTTAAAATCGATAACGAGACAAAAATATAGCAACATATGATTTGTTGAGAATATTGTGAACCAGCGGACATTGTTTTTTAGCGTTGCTGACCAATTAATATCCAGAAGATTGAGTGTTTAATTGCAATCGAAACAATTTTTCAGGTATTCATGTCCCTGCGAATAGAAATTTCTGCTGATCAGTCAGGCTAGTCACCTGGAACTGAAGTACATGGCATATAGACCCATCAGCTTTGGACCAAACCGGGGATAACCATTCATGGACGAAACAAAAACGCGTGCAAACAAGACTTTTCGCTCCCAGGAGTGGTTCGACAATCCCAACAATCCCGGTATGACCGCCTTGTATGTGGAGCGATATCAAAATCAGGGATACACCCGCGAGGAACTGCAATCAGGCCGTCCGGTAATCGGTATTGCACAAACCGGATCTGATCTGGCACCATGCAATAAAATTCACCTGTTCCTGGCAGAGAGGACCAAAGCCGGCATCCGCGATGGCGGCGGTATTCCTATGGAGTTTCCTGTCCATCCGATACAGGAAACAGGCAAACGCCCGACTGCTGCCCTGGACAGGAACCTGGCCTATCTCAGTCTGGTTGAGGTGTTGCATGGCTATCCCATTGACGGGGTGGTTTTAACCACCGGATGTGACAAGACGACACCCGCCCAACTGATGGGAGCGGCAACGGTTGATATTCCGGCAATTGTCCTCTCCGGCGGGCCCATGCTCGATGGCTGGTGGAAAGGGGAACTGGCGGGATCGGGGACAATTCTTTGGGAAAGCCGGCGCCTGCTTGCTGAGGGCACCATCGATTATGATGAATTCATCAGCCGAGTTTGTGCCTCTGCTCCTTCACTGGGCCATTGTAACACGATGGGTACCGCCAGCACGATGAATTCGCTGGCCGAGGCTCTCGGCATGAGTCTTCCAGGTTGTGCGGCAATACCCGCTCCCTTCCGCGAGAGAATGTCAATGGCCTACGAAACCGGAAAGCGGGCGGTGGAAATGGTCCATGAAAATCTGATACCTTCCAAAATCATGACCCGAAAGGCCTTTGAAAATGCCATCATCGTCAATACCGCCATTGGTGGCTCGACCAATGCCCCACCCCATTTGCAGGCGATATCCCGCCATATCGGCGTGAAACTGGATATCAAAGACTGGCAGGAAATCGGATTTGATCAGCCCCTGCTGGTTAACATGCAGCCAGCAGGAAAGTTTTTGGGTGAAAGTTTTCACCGTGCCGGCGGTATTCCCGCAGTGATGGGCGAACTATGCGAAGCTGGCCTGCTGCATGAAGACGTGATCACCGCCTCGGGCAAGCCAATGGCTGAATCACTTGAGGGTGCGCGCAGCCAGGACCATAATGTCATCACCACGGTCAAGGAGCCGATTCGGGAAAATGCCGGGTTTCTGGTGCTAGAAGGAAACCTGTTTGACTCAGCCCTGATGAAAACCAGCGTGATATCCGAAGATTTTCAGCAACGCTATCTGAATAATCCCGGCAGGGAAAATATCCACGAAGCCCGCGCCGTGGTTTTTGAGGGACCTGAGCACTATCATGCAACCTTGAATGACCCTGATCTTGAAATTGATGAAAACAGTATCATGTTTATCCGGGGGGTGGGCTGTGTCGGATATCCGGGGTCCGCCGAAGTGGTAAATATGCAGCCACCCGACGCGCTGATAAAACAGGGCATCAATCATCTGCCGACGGTTGGTGACGGTCGCCAGTCGGGGACATCGGAAAGCCCGTCAATCCTTAATGCTTCGCCTGAATCTGTGGTCGGCGGCGGATTGGCATTCTTGAAAACCGGGGATATGGTCCGCCTCGACCTGAATAGCCGCCGCATGGATGCCCTGGTTGATGATGAGGAATGGGCGGAGCGGCAGGCAAACTGGCAGCCACCGGAGTTAAAGCATCAAACACCATGGCAGGAAATCTACCGCTCGCAGGTTGGTCAACTGGCAGATGGTGGCTGCATCGAGCTGGCAACATCCTACCAGAAAATCGCCAGGAACTTACCACGGGATAACCACTGATTTTAACTGTCAAAAAATAGGTAATTTGCAATGAAAATCATGATCACTGGCGGTGGTGGCTTCATCGGCCAGAAGCTTGCCCGAAAACTGGCAGATATTGGACAGCTGAACCAGCGAGAAATATCCAGAATTGCCTTGGCTGATATTCAGCAACCAGATCCAGTCATCGCTTCAATGCCAGTTGATTATATCAAAGCCGACATCAGTAACAAATCGGATGTGGCAGCGCTGTTTTCTGAAGAAGTAGATGTGGTGTTTCATTTGGCAGCAGTGGTATCGGGAGAAGCCGAAACCAATTTTGATCTGGGCAGGCGCGTCAATCTTGATGGTTCAATCAATATTCTGGATGCCGCGGCCAGACAGACTGCCACCCGCGGCAACATGCCCGTTGTGATATTTGCCTCTTCTGTTGCCGTTCATGGCGGTGAGGCACCAGAGCTTATATCCGACGGCGTCGAACTTAATCCACAAACCTCTTATGGAACCCAAAAGGCGATGATCGAATTATTGTTGCAGGATTATTCACGCAAGGGATTCCTCAATGGTCGCGGTTTGCGCCTGCCAACCGTTACCATTCGCCCCGGCAAGGCCAATAGGGCTGCCTCCTCATTTATGTCGTCAATTTTCCGCGACACCCTGCAAAGTGAACACGCAAACTGCCCGGTTACAAGAAATTTTCCCGTTTGGCACACCGCGCCACGAACGGTGGTTGAAAATTTCATTCATGCAGCCTCGATACCCGCCGCAAATTTCGGCTATAATCGCAATTTGAACCTGCCCGGCCGCACCGATACAATCGGCGAAATGATCAACCAGATGACCGAGGTCGCCGGACCAGAAGCTGAAAAACGCATCACCTGGAATAGAGATCCGCAAATAGAAAAAATAGTCATGGGATGGCGGGGTAGTTTCAGGCCAGAAAAAGCCCTGGCTTTAGGATTTGCCGCTGATCACTCTTTCGCTGACAGTGTCAGATATTTCCTTGAAGATGACATCGCCTGAGCTACGGTATATAGCAGAACACCTTTATAATGATCATGCAATCAGGAGCGAAAAGCGACCGGTGCCGGTGCGCCGCCCTCGCGGAGGCCGGGCGCAAGCCCGAATAGCCGTGAGCGAAAAAAATTCAAACTGAATCAAAATAAAGGTGTTCTGCAATATTTGAAAAATCAGTTCATTGCGGCAAACTATACAACCGGCGTGATCAGCGGCACCCCGTTTTTGTGAGCCAGCAGATTGCGAACCACAAGATCTGCCATTGCCCAGCGGGTTTTTACCGTCGCACTTCCAAGATGCGGGGACAGTACAACATTCGACATCACCCGCAATTCTTCCGGCACTTTCGGTTCGTCTTCAAACACGTCCAGAGCCGCTCCACCAAGCTCCCCGGATTTCAGCATTTCAACCATCACCGCTTCATCGATCAGCGAACCACGACCAAGATTTACCAGGGCGCCGTTTGGACCAAGCGCTTTCATGATCTTGCCATCAACCAGCCCCGCTGTCGAAGCACCGCCGGGAACCACCCCCACCAGCCAGTCGACATCCTTTGCCATCTCTTCCAGATTTTCATAATAGACATATGGTTCGAATTCTTTCTCGTTTCGTCCATGGTAGACCACCTGCATCTTGAATGCCTGTGCTCGACGGGCAATTTCTTTGCCAATACGGCCAAGGCCCAGAATTCCAACGGTTTTGCCGGTCAATTCCTGGGTCAGGGGATAACCGCCTGTCAGCCAATTGCCCCTGCGAATATACGTATCAGCATCTACTATTCTCCGGCTCAGGGCGAGCATCAATCCCAAGGCAAGCTCGGCCACCGCATCATTGAGCACATCCGGCGTATTGGTAACCCTGATGCCGCGGGCCTTTGCCGCCGGCAGATCAATTGCATCAACCCCTACACCAAAACAGGAAATCATCTCCAGTTTCGGTAACTGATCCATGATACGGGCCGAGCACCCGACATGGCCATCGGTCGCCAGAAAACGGGTATCCGGTCGACTTGCCAGTAACTTTTGCCTGTCAGTTGCTTCCCAGTATTTATGAACCGCGAAATTCTGTTCCAGTTCATCCATCACATTGAGCAGCATTGGACCGGTTACTATGAGATCATCCATCCAAGTTTTTTCCTGTCAAAACAAAAATATTGTCAAAATTCCGGTAAATTATACCGGTTACATGTTCAATTGAAACCGCCTCACAATAACAATATTCAACTGTTTTTTTTGGCCGTTCGACCACCAAATCAGGCACTTCTAGTGCATTGCCCGTAATCTCACCATTGCGACAATCCCAAACATCGGCCCGAAGGCCATACCGCCTATTACAACTGGCCAACCAAATATGGTTGCCAAAGCGGGCGTAATCTGAACGGTTATGAAGGTCAGGGCAAAACCCAGGGCTGTCTGAAATGTCATCAGGCTGCCGATCTGATCCGGCGGTGAGGCATCCGCAACCAGGGCAGAAAACTGTGCTGAATCAGGGATGATGGAAATTCCCCAGATAACAACAACAACAAATGTTATCCAGACCGGGCCGCCAAAAGTCAGTGCCGTGACAATTGCCGCCGAACCGCTGATCAACATTGCCATAATAGTCACTTCAGCCTTGCCAATTCTGTCAGCAACACTACCGGCAAAAATGCAGGTCAAACCGCCCGCACCAATGGCCACAAAAGCAGTCAGCCTTGACAGATACACAGCATCAAATTCAGTCAGAGATTCAGAATATGAAACAGCCGTCGCTGTCGCAATCCACGCCCACATTGCGTATAATTCCCACATATGACCCAGATAACCCGCATATGCCAGGCGTACCTTCTTGTTTGTCCAGGCGGTGATAATTGCTTTTGGGTTAAACCCGGCAGCAACACTGTGATGAGGTCCAAGCAGTACAAACAAACACAGAAAACCGGCAAAAATGGAAGCGGCAGAGGCAGCAATCACGGTGAGGCGCCAGTCCGAACCACCGCCCAGCGCAATCAGATGCGGTATCGCTGAACCAAGGGTTAGTGCTCCCACCAGTGCGCCAACGAGAAAACCGCGATCTCTGTCTCCCCAGCCAACCGCAATTTTCATCCCCACAGGGTAGACACCAGCCAGTAATGCGCCGGTAACAACACGTGCGCCAATAGCCATGCCACCGCCCGGAACGGATACCAGCAAAATCAGATTGACCAGACCTGCCCCGATTGCGGAGACTGCAAAAACCCGACGCGGATCAAATCGGTCAGCCAGACCCAGAACAGCAGAAGCCATTGCACCAATAACAAATCCTGCCTGCACACCACTCGACAGGGCAGCCTGGCGAAACGGTGAAAGTTCCGCTTCACGCAGCATCTCCGGCAGAATTGCTGCGGAGACAAACCACAGACTCATCGCTGCCACCTCTGCCAGCAACAAAAGGCTGATAGATCGAAATTTCACTAAATCATATCCTGCTCAACATCGATATTGACCCTGTTGACGGCGCCGGATAAATTTCAGCTGGTACGGGATGATGCAAAATAAGTATTGCGGTATTTATCCCGCAACTGGTTTTTTTGCACTTTGCCCATTTTGTTTCGTGGTAACGCATCAACAAAAAATATCTCTTTCGGCATTTTGAACCTGGCCAGTTCTCTGGACAGCTGATCCTTGATATCCTCCACGCCAGGGACATTATCTCCTGCAGCAACAATTATCGCCGTGACACCTTCGCCAAAATCGGCATGAGGGACACCTATTACCGCAACATCATCAATTCCCTCCAGCGCATCAATGGCATTTTCAACTTCCGCCGGGTAAACGTTGAACCCGCCGGAAATGATCAGATCCTTGTCTCTGCCGACAATCGCAATATATCCATCCTTGTCAATCTGACCCAGGTCACCAGAAATGAAGAAGCCGTCGTCGCGAAACTCTTTCGCAGTTTTTTCCGGCATCTGCCAATAGCCCTTGAAAACATTCGGCCCGCGTATTTCAATCATTCCCACATCACCATTTTCAACCGGATCTCCGGTAACCTGATCGGATATGCGAATTTCAACGCCGGGAAGCGGGAAGCCCACTGTGCCTGCCCTGCGTTCTCCATCATAAGGGTTTGATGTATTCATATTGGTTTCTGTCATGCCGTAACGCTCAAGAATTGTATGGCCTGTCAGTTTGGCAAAGTCCTTGTGAGTCTGGGGCGACAAAGGAGCAGAGCCGGAAATAAATAACCGCATTTGACCAACCAGGTCCCGGTTGAACGCTGGAGCAGACAACAGTCTTGTATAAAATGTCGGGACTCCCATCATAACCGTGGCGTTGGGCAACGCAGACAAAATATCCTTAACCCTGAACTGATTTTGAAAAATCATCGAGGCACCTGAAAGCAGCGTAATATTGCAGGCAACAAACAGTCCGTGCGTGTGGTATATCGGTAGAGCATGCAGCAACACATCGTTGGTGGAAAATTGCCAGTGATCAACCAGGGTAAAAGCATTTGAGTATAAATTATTATGGGTCAGCATTGCACCCTTTGAGCGCCCGGTTGTGCCGGAGGTATATAATATCGCAGCCAGGTCATCGCCTGAGCGATATATATCTTCAAATGATGTGTCGGCTTCATCAGCCTTTTTCGCCAGTGACCCGGTATCATCATCGAGATTTTCCAGATGGGCAACACCGTTGTTACCGGCTATTTCTTCAAGTGACGATCGGCGTTCTCCAGTACAGACAAATATCACCGGCTTCGCATCAGCGACAAAATAGTCCACCTCCCTGTCGAGGTAGCCGGTATTCAAAGGCAGATAGACACCGCCGGCGCGGATACAACCCAGATAAAGAAACAGAGCATCGATACTTTTCTCCACCTGCACCGCCAACCGGTCTCCCGGTTTCATGCCCAATTCTACCAGTACATTTGCATATTGGGCAGAGCGCCGCAGCATATTCAAATAGGAAATAGTCGAATTATCCGAACGGTGAACCAGCGGAGATTGGGGGTTGGTGATACCAGCAGCAATACGGCAGAACAGGTTTTCATTGGCACGATTGGTCATCAACTTGTCCGTTGTGGAATGGGTGAACTTCTGGACAGTTTGGCAATGCGTGAAGAGGCAACAATTTTACCGTTTTCAAAAGACTGATGGTTCTTCTCTATTTCATCTCGCTCATACAGATAGTTGACCATCATACCGACTGACTGGGCCAGGCCTTTGGTTGAATTATCAGCCGCCCAGTTCAACCGCTCAAGCCTGGCACCGTTCCCCAGATGAAACTGGGCAACCGGATCCAGAGCCCGATCATCCTGATTTTTTGGCCTGGTCAAATAGGCTGCCGCTAGCGACAACAGAGCATTTTTCATCGGATCGGGTATTTCTTCAGCATCGCGCCATTCCCCACTTTCAATTGCTGTCAGAATATCTTCTTCTTCCGACAGTCCCAGCCCGTTCTCATCAGAATTTTCAAGATGACTTTTCATCCACTGGATAAAACCCGGTATCGGGGACAAGGTCACAAAAGTCCTGATCTGCGGTAATTCCCTGGCCAGCTCTTCAACAACCTGCTTGATCAGAAAATTACCGAAAGAGACTTTCCTCAAGCCCTTCTGGCAGTTTGAAATCGAATAGAAGACTGCGGTATTGATCTTCGAATTATCAACTGAATCTCGTTCTTCTGCCAAAACTTCTCCAACCGAGTGAGAAATTTCCCGTGTCAGGGCAACTTCAACAAATATCAGCGGATCATCGCTCAATGCCGGATGAAAAAAAGCGTAACAGCGCCGGTCTGAAGGTTGGATACGTCGTCGCAACTCCTCCCAGCTATCAATCTCGTGCACTGCTTCGTACTCAATTATTTTTTCCAGGATGGTCGCTGGAGTGGCCCAGGTTATTCTTTCCAGAACCAGAAATCCCCGGTTGAACCAGGACGAAAACAGATGAACAAAATCCGCATCAACGTTAATCAGGTCAGACTTCAATTCTGAATTTTCGGTAATGCAGTTTAGCAGATCGCCACGCATGGCAACCAGTTGTTTTGTCCCCCCGGGGGCATGATTCAAGCGCCGGAACAATTCCTGCCGCCGGGATTCTGAAACAGCGTGGAGCAAAGCCGAAGTTTTGCCGGATGGCGAATCGAGAAATGCTCTGGCGATCTTTTCAACCATATCCATGTCTGCACAAAATTCAATCGCCAGCATCAGAAAATATTCCAGACGCTGTTCTGATGACAGGTTTGAATAGGTTTGGAAAAGTTCAATGGCGATGGCAATATTTGATGCTTCACCTTTTTCAGACAATAGAGCCCTGGACAATTCAACGACACCTACACCGCTATTGCCATGGCCAAGCCAGGGGACCAGATTTCGTCCCCGCTCCGAGATGATTGACAGCATATCGCTTACAAAACTGGTAATTATGCCACTCCCATCCAGTATTCAGCTAACCATTAAAGGGCTGTCGGAAAATATCGGAAATTCAGGTCGCAATTCTATCGTCCACGTATCCTGGGATCAAGTGCATCTCTGATGGCATCACCCACATAATTTACGCTCAGCACTGTCAAGGAAATAGCAAGGCCCGGCCATATCACCCGTGAGGGTGTGATTTGCAGGAAATTGGCACCATCATACAACAACCGTCCCCAGGTTGGAAAATCCGATGGAAATCCCAGCCCAAGGAAGCTGAGTGCAGATTCGGTAATTATCGCATTGGCAACACCCAGTGTGGCTGAAACCATGATAGGAGATAATACATTAGGGAAAATATGACGTGTAATCATCCGGCGTGGACGTGTGCCGATGCTGCGCGCGGCAAGGACAAATTCGCGTTCCTTCAGGCCCAGCACATCTCCGCGCACAATACGCGCGGTCTGCATCCAGCTGGTAATCCCGATAATGAAAACAATCAGCAGAAATATGCCGGTCTCGGGTCCAAACATGTTTCTCAGCGTGTCACGAAACAGCATGATGATGACCAGCAACAACGGTAAAAGGGGTAGCGCCAGAAAAAGATCTGTCAACCGCATCAATGGACCATCCAGTACTTTGAAAAACCCGGCAATGATGCCAATAAAAGTACCAAGCACCAATGACAGCAACATTGCTGTTATTCCCACCGCGAGGGAAATCCTCCCACCGGCCAGAACTTGTGCCAGCATGTCTCGCCCCAGATTATCCGTGCCAAACGGATGAGCCCAGGTCGGACCAAGGTTTTTGTTTTTGAAATCGAGAAATTGCGGGTCGACAGTATGAAGATAGGGACCGATAACTACGGCAATTACAACAAATGAAAATACCCCAACACCAATCAGTCCACCGCGATGAACTTTGAATTGTCGCCATACATCCGACCATAAGGACCGGTGGGCACGAACGGGGTCATCCCCGGTTACAATCGTCTGGTCAGTCATAGCGTATCCTCGGATCAAGCACACCGTATAAAATATCAGCAATCAGATTGAACAAAACAATCAGCACGGCAAAAATGAAGGTTAATGTCTGAACCAGTGGTATATCAGCCCCTTCAATTCCAATAATTAGCAATTGTCCAAGACCATTCACCCGGAAAATCTGTTCGGTAATGATCGCCCCGCCAAAAACCTGCGGTATACCAAGGGCGATCACGGTGATAACCGGGATAAGCGAATTTCGCAGAACATGAACAAGAATAACAGTTTTTTCACGCAGTCCTTTGGCCCGGGCGGTTCGGACATATTCCTGATTGAGATTATCAAGCATGGAAGAACGCATGAACCGGGCAATTTGAGCGGCATTATACAGCGCCAGTACAAACACCGGCATCATCATCTGTTTGACTTGTTTCCAGAAACTGGACAAGTCATTAACCTGCAATGTGGTATCATAAATAGATGGCAGCCAACCCAGTTGTACCGAAAAAATGACGATCATCACAATACCGGTGAAGAAAGTTGGAACCGAAAATCCGATCATCGAAACAAAAGTTCCGATCTGGTCAAAAATGGAATATTGTTTGTAGGCTGAGATAACGCCTATTGGCAGTGCGATTAAAATTCCCACGACGTAGGACATGCCGACCACCCAAAGGGTCTGTGGCATGCGTTCAACGATCAGGTCAACGACCGGGCTTCTGGTAGCCCAGGACGTGACACGCAGGCGGTTTTCTGAATCCCCAAGTGTAAATCCCCACCACTGTTCGATCATGTTCAATGGCTCATTGATGAAAAATTGCTGCAACCATTTCATATATCGGATTGGGAAAGGTTGCCCCAGGCCCAGAGATTCACGAATTCGCTCTCGTACATCAGCGGGAATTGTCAGGGGTAAATTGCCGGTTGGATCACTTGGAGCCAGGTCGAGAATCGCGAATATGATGAATGAGATCACCAACAATGTTGGTACTGCAAACATTAACCGTCTGATGGTGTAATTCAGCATCTAGGTAGCCCGGGATGATAGGTGGTATGAAGAAAGTGGTCCGCGAATTAATCCGCGGACCACCTTTTAACCAGTTCACTATTTCTTACGTGACCAGTCCTGAACATTCCATAATTCGGAATCCCAGGAGTTCATGCGTACACCTTCCAGTGTATTGGAATGAGCCGACACATCACCACGGTGAATAAGTGGGATCATCGCACCATACTGCATCAGCATATCATTCATTTTCATTGCCAGCGCTGCACGCTTTTCAAGCGAAGCGGTTTTACCCATTTCCGCTACCAGCGCATCATAGTCAGCGTTACAATAACGCGGCATGTTACCACCCAGCCAGTTGTTTGACGGGGATGGAATTTCACTGCATTGCCAGTTAGCCATGTATTTTTCCGGATCCGTACCATCGAAATTGTTGGTATACATTTCAATGTCAGCAAAGAATTTCTGGAAAGTATCCGGACTGGACTGGTCGCCACCGAAGAATACCGAGGCCGAAATATTCTTCAGCTCTGCTTCTACACCAATCGCTGCCCACATTTGCTTGACCAGCGCCTGTGTACCCTGGCGAACACCATTGGTTGATGTCTGGTAAAGAATCGATATGCGCACGCCATCCTTGGCACGGATACCATCGGAACCTTTCGCCCAACCGGCGTCATCCAGCAATTTGTTGGCTGCTGCCACATCTTGCGTTTTACACGAATCATTGGCCGTGGATGCGTAGATTGCCGGAGCAGGAAGCACATTGCAGGTTACCTGACCTGCTTTGCCATATCCTGCTTCAACCAGAACCTGCCGGTCAATTGCCAGAGACAGTGCCTTGCGTACCGCAGGGTCACTCAGGAACGGGTGCGGACCACCCTCTTTGGTCGCACGTTTGTCACCAAGGTCTGCCGATGGGTTCATCGACTGAACCATCAAACGCTCAACAGAAGTGCCAAATGATGTTACAACTTTACCTTTCCCCGCGGCAACCATCTGAGCCAACACTTCCGGCTCAACCTGCAAGTTCCATGCATAGTCGAATTCACCTGTTTCCAGTACGGAACGAGCAGCAGATGCGGCATCGCCACCACCTTTGAAAATGGCAGTGGCAAAGTGTGGTTTACCCGCCTCCCGATACATCTTGTTGGCCGCATAAGTCACAACATCGTTAGCCTTGAAAGCGGTAACGGTGAAAGGTCCGGTTCCAATTGGTCCAAAATTCTGTGTCGTGCAAGTAGGTGCATTGGCACCGGCGCAGTCCTTGAATTGCGCCTTCTGAATGATCGGCGTCGTTGTTCCAACAAACGGGCCATACGGGAAAGGCTGCGCGTTTTCAAAGGTCACTTTCACGGTAGTCGGATCAACCGCCTCAACCGATTTTACACCGGTGAATTTTGCGGATTGCTGGCAACCCCCATCAGGGTTGACACAATACTGGTAAGTAAATACCACATCATCGGCGGTAAATGCCGAACCATCAGACCATTTGACCCCGGGTTTCAATTTCCAGGTGATCGAAGTCAGGTCTGCGGAAACACCGCCGTTTTCCACAGTCGCAATTTCCGCAGCCAGTGCCGGTACCATCGCGCCGTTTTCATCATAATAGGCCAGAGGTTCAAGCACCATTGATGATGCCTCAATATCCTTTGTTCCACCCGACAAATAGGGGTTCAGAATAGATGAAGCCTGCCAATACAGGATATTCAGCTGCCCATCTGCACCACTGGCCGTCTGGACGCCACCAGCCATCAGGGCCATTGCCCCGGTCGCTAGCAGTGTCTTTTTCAAAATATGCATGATTTTATCTCCCTTTGTTTGTTGCATATTGATTTAATCATGTTTTAGCCTGCCAAATGACAGGCTATCTGGTGTTTCTCCCGATCACCTTCATTACTACCAAGTTCACGCCATTGCGGTTCAGAGTCAAAGCATTTTTTTACCGCCACCGGACAACGCGTACAAAATCTGCAACCGCTGGGCGGATTTGCCGGACTGGGGACATCCCCTTTCAAAATCACCCGCTCGCGTTTCGCCTCAATCTCCGGATCAGGAACAGGAACAGCTGAAAACAATGCTTTGGTATAGGGATGTTGCGGATTTTTGAACAATTCACCGACCGGTGCCAGTTCAACAATTTTTCCCAGATACATCACAGCCACCCGGTCAGCAATATGTCGTATCATGCCCAGATCATGGCTGATAAACAAATAGGTCAATCCCATTTCGGCCTGTAAATCCTGCAACAAATTTACCACTTGAGCCTGGATTGAAACATCAAGCGCGGCAATTGGTTCGTCACAAACAATGAATTCGGGTTCTAGTGCCAGGGCTCTGGCGATACCGATGCGTTGGCGTTGACCACCGGAAAATTCATGCGGATACCGGTTTGTGAATTCAGGATTCATCCCCACCGCTGTCAACAATTCACGTACCCGTTTGTTTTTTTCCGCACCGCTGGCGATTTCATGTTCATCCAGGGGTTCGGCAATAATAGACCCTACCGTCATCCGCGGATTGAGACAGGCCTGCGGATCCTGGAATATCATCTGCATCCGGGGACGCATATTTCGCAGATCCTCACCCTGTAAATCCGCGATATTTTGTCCTTCAAATGTAATTTTCCCGCCGGTAATATCATAAAGGCGAAGCAGCGCACGCCCGCATGTTGATTTCCCGCAACCACTTTCTCCCACCAGGCCAAGTGTTTCCCCCCGCTTGATATCAAAATCAAGGCCATCCACCGCTTTGACTGCACCAACCTTGCGGCGTAATATTCCCTTGTAAATCGGAAAATGCATTTGCAAGTCACTGACCTCAACCAGTGTCTCACCCCAGGCTTGTGAATCAGCATGAGATTGTGTTGCCCCGTTGCTCATTCTCGCAATTCCCCTTTTCTCAGATCATACCAGCATGCCACTTCATGGATGTCGACACTTCCGTCTTCGGTATCCTTCAATAAAGGATTTTCTTCAAGGCATCTGTCGACCTTGAAAGAACAACGCGGAGCGAAAGGACAGGATACCGGTTTGAAAATAAGATCAGGAGGTTGACCATCAATTGAAAGAAGACGTTCACCCCCCTCACTCCCATGCAAAGGTAATGTCTCGAGCAATGCTGCAGTATATGGATGGCGAGGAGATTTGAAAACTTCGCCTACATTTGCATATTCCACCGCGAAACCACCATACATTACCATCACCCGGTCGGCAATTCCGGCAGCAACACCAAGATCATGGGTAATCCAGATAATCGCCATACCCAGTTTCTTGCGCAAATCGCGAACCAGTTCAAGTATCTGGGCCTGAACGGTCACATCCAGCGCCGTAGTCGGTTCATCAGCAATTAGCACTTTGGGATCACATGAAAGCGCAATGGCAATGACCACACGCTGGCGCATTCCTCCGGAAAATTGATGCGGGTAGTCATTTAGGCGGTCTGCTGCAGAGGGGATTCCCACCAGCTCCAATAATTCAATTGCCCGCAAGCGTGCTTGCGATTTTGACATTCCCATATGTTCACGAAGCGGTTCCATAATCTGAAAACCGACGGTAAATACCGGATTAAGCGACGTCATTGGGTCTTGAAATATAAATCCAATTTTTGCGCCGCGAAAATGGCGAATTTCCGAGGGTGACAATTCCAGCAAATTCACGCCGTCAAACTTTACACTTCCCGCAATAATTTCTGCTGGAGGCATCGGTAGCAATTGCAAAAGCGACATCATGGTTACGCTCTTGCCCGAACCGCTTTCTCCGACAACGGCCAACAACTCCCCTTCACTCAGATCAAAACTGATTCCGTTTACTGCATGAATGACACCATCCTGAGTGTGGAAAACAGTCTTGAGATCTTTGACGGCCAATACCGGTTCCAAGGCAACTATACCAAAAACTCCCTGTTACAAACTCGCCTTCAAATTCATTGTAAACAACACTGCCCCAGACCCCTGGCCTTGTCCAGAGGGTTAAAGATACTATTTACCAACTTTCCTGGCCATTAGCGCATAACAAAGTCGGAGAAGCAGTGAATCTACTGGTCTGCGATACGACTATGGGTATCTGCAAACCGTGCACAGGAATTAACACCAGTCAGTTTGGCTGTTTCATCAGGATAGATGTCATCACCGCAGTTCTTTTTTTGATGCACCATACGCCGTGCAAGCGTCCAATTTTTCTATCAAAGGTCAATTGCATTGACGAACTGCTACGCTGAATCTACATTTCGGATTGAAACAGTGCACAATCGCTGGCTGTGTTCTGGGCATAAAGAAAGTTCATCCATGACCCAAACTTATGAAGGTGGCTGCTTGTGTGGTACTTTGCGCTATATGCTCCACGGCAAACCGGAATGGACGGCACACTGCCATTGCCGGTCCTGCCAGAAAGCAACAGGCGGCTCATTTACAACGTGGATGGGTTACCAAAAAGAAAATTTCAAAATCACCAAAGGGCAGCTTGCCATATGCAACACTTCTGCTGATGTTGAACGCGGGTTCTGCGACCAGTGTGGCACGTCCTTAACCTATGCGGCAGAGGAGCGTTGGCCCGGCCAGATTCATATTTTGGCACCAACACTGGATAATCCCGCAACCGCAAAGCCACAGGCCCATGTATACGTCGAACACCAACTTCCCTGGATAAAGCTTGACGATGGCCTGCCCAGACGTGAACAAACCTGATGAATTGTGTGAAACGCCAACCTTTACCGCCGAATTACTGATTGCCGGCGGAATGGACCAAACCCTTCACACAGGTTGAAGTCTACCGACAAATCTTGAATAATTGCCGGAATTTGAAGTAATATGACGGGAAAAGAATCACAGGGAATGATCGCCTGGAGAATAGTTTTAATTTTCACTTCAGTCATATTGATGGCTTCGGGTCCGGTTCGCGCAGACCGCCACCAGCCAATCCTGCCTGCGCCGGAATTGAATGACGAGGGTCTGCATGCCCGGAACTGGTTTTACAACAGCGGATTGGACCTCCGGCAGGACTTGGCAGCGACGAGAAAACAGGGCAAAAGGCTGGTGATATTTTGGGAACAACAAGATTGCCTCTATTGCAATTCCATGTATCAGGTCAATTTACGCATCCCCCGCATCGTTGAAAAAATTAACAACAGTTTCAATGTCATCAGGTTGAATATCTGGGGCAAGCGAAAAGTCACTGATCTTGATGGTACAATCCAGAGCGAAGAAGAACTGGCCGGTAAATACAATATCATCTTCACACCAACTGTTCAGTTTTTACCCGAGTCACTTGAAATAGCCGCGGGCAGGAATGGTAGTAAATCCGAAGATTTTCGGTTCGAAGGCTATTTCAAGCCATTCCATTATTATTTTATGTTCCATTATGTCGAAATCAGAGGATACCTCAGTCAGCCCAGTTTTCAACGCTGGCTGGGGGACATTGGGAGAAGCCTGCAGGAAAACAACATCAAATATGATATTTGGGCCGATCTACTTCCTCCAGAATTACCTGACCAGTACTAGAGGCTTTCATGTTTATAAACAGGCTTCACGAATTTTGGTTATATTAGCCTGGTAATTTTCCCGTGTACCGCCCTTGAAAATTGCGGAACCAGCTACCAGCGCATTGGCGCCTGCGGCTGCGACAAGAGGGGCGGTATCAGCCGTTACGCCGCCATCAATTTCCACGTCAATTGGACGTTCCCCGATCAATTGTTTAATACGGCGGGTTTTCTCGACCACGCAATGAATGAACTTCTGGCCGCCAAATCCGGGATTTACCGACATCAGAAGGATCAAATCCAGACGATCAAGCACATATTCAATAACACTTTCCGGCGTAGACGGATTTAACGATACGCCAGCCTTTACACCCAGTTCACGAATAGCCTGCAAGGAACGGTCCAGATGCTTTGTCGCCTCGGCATGGACAGTAATGATATCGCAGCCCGCATTGGCAAATGCTCCAAGATAATTATCACATGGCTCAATCATCAAATGGCAGTCAAATATCTTGTCTGTGCGGTCCCGGACTGATTTGATAATATCAGGCCCAAAAGTTATATTAGGTACAAAATGGCCATCCATTACATCAAGGTGAATCCAGTCGGCACCGGCGTTGGCTACTGCTTCAATTTCATCGCCCAGTCTGGAAAAATCAGATGCCAGTACTGATGGTGCGATGATCAAATCGTCTGCCATATCAATTATCCTTACTAATAAACCAGGTCACCAACCGGTACTCCTCACCGATTCCCGAGGAACAAAATCGCTTATGCTGCGACATTCAAGGCCTGACGCCAGTTGGGATAGAGTTCATCTGCATCGGCGGAAAAACTCTCGAAAGCCCGGGCAAATTGCCGATGCTCTTTAGCAAATTCTATCGGGTCAGCTCCGGCTTTCCAGCACTGCTCCGCCTGGCGAAGTGACAGTGCACCGGCAGCCGGTCCGTCAATATGCCCGTAAGAACCGCCTCCAGCAGTCAGGATCAGGTTGGAAGATCCCAGATTATCGAAAAAGCCCGGAATGCGCAGCGCGTTCATGCCGCCTGATATGATAGGTGTTGTCGGATTCATACCCAGCCATTCCTGATGATAGAAAGGGCCATCCGCACTATCATCCATTATCATGAATGCCATCGCTTTGTCAGCGGCCTCACCTTCCATTTTACCGTAACCCATGGTGCCGGTGTGGATACCCGAAGCACCTTGCAGGCGTGCCATCTTGGAAAGCACAAAGGCCGTGTAACCACGCCTGGACTGGGGTGAGGTTACCGCACCGTGTCCGGCGCGATGATAGTGCAGATACTGATTGGGGAAACCGCGTCTTGCTGTTGTGATTGCTGCGGGTCCGGCAACATAACCATCAACAAGAAATGCGACATGATCAGCATTTTCCGCGAAAGTTTCCAGGATGAATTCTCCCCGCGCCAACATTTCATAATGATCATCGGCGGTAATGTTGGCAGAAAACAACTTGGCTTCCCCGGTCTCGTCCTGGGCACGCTTCATCGCGTCGGCCACCAGTGGAATTGTTTCCTTCAACGGTGCAAACAACTGGTTGCCCTGGGGCTCATCATTCTTGATAAAGTCACCGCCAAGCCAGAAATCATAACAGGCGCGGGCAAATGGTTGTGGGCGCAAACCAAGCTTCGGTTTGACAATCGTTCCGACAATAAAGCCCCCGTCAACAACCGGACGACCCAGAACCCGCCACAAATCCTTGATTGTTGTTGCTGGCCCGTCAAACAGTTTCAGATAAGAAGGCGGCACCCAGAAATCATGCATCTTGGCATATTCCACATCTCCCATTCCCTGATTGTTGCCAATCGCCAAGGTCAGGAACGAGGCCAGCATCGCTCTTCCATCAATAATGTTGCGATCAAAAAGATCGACGGGATAGGCTATCTTCATAATCTCGTTTTTCTCGTCAGCCTCATATACGATTGCATCAACGCCACGGGTAAAATTGTCGGTCGTGGAAACATCCACATTGGTTCCCGTTGATGATTCAGCGGCAAAATGGGCTGCAGTTTGAAGATAACTGCCAAATCCCGGTTTTGGTTTCATGATATAGGCAACCAGAACGTGTTGCCCCTTCTCGATCAGACTTTGTTCATCTGAATTTAGATCTACATATCTATTGGACTGGTCCATAATCTTTCTCCATTACACATCTTTATCTCTTGCCTACCGCATCAACAGAATGAAAACGGTTCGGTTGATCAATAGACGTGGTAATGCTGGTTGCCCCGTCTATTGAAATTTGATTGTCATCGAACAGGACAACAAGTTTGCCCAATTTCAAATTCCCGGCGATATCGATTGCCTCGTGGCTTATGCCTTCCATCAGACGGCCATCTCCAGCGATCACATAAGTATGATGATCTACAAGATCATCGCCGTAACGCGCGTTCAACAAACGCTCCCCAAGCGCCATCGCGATACCTGTCGCCAGGCCCTGGCCAAGCGGGCCGGTGGTAACTTCAATACCGGCGGCATGACCATATTCAGGATGACCGGCGGTTTTGACACCCAGTTGACGAAATCGTTTCAATTCGTCTAGTGAAATGTCCTCATAGCCACACAAATAGAGCAGGCTGTAGAACAACATTGAACCATGACCGGCAGACAGGACAAACCGGTCGCGGTCTGGCCAATTCGGATCAAGAGGATCAAATTTCAAAAATCGCGAGAAAAGCACGGTCGCCACATCCGCCATGCCCATCGGCGTACCGGGGTGGCCCGAATTGGCCTGTTGAATTGCATCCATCGACAAGGCACGCAAACTGTTTGCCATGTTGCGATGAATATCAGAATTATCCTGCATTGACGGTCTGCTAATGGCAAGATTTTTCTCGGCAATGGACACAGTTTCATCTCCCAATTTTTGATTATCCGGCACGGTTTTTGCGTTCGACCAGACGGTGGATCAAAGGTGTCAGGATCAGTTGCATGGCCAAATCCAGTTTTCCACCAGGAACAACGATTGAATTGGCCCGCGACATGAAACTGTCGTGCAACATGGAGGTCAGATATGAAAAGTCGATGCCGTAGGGGTCGGCGAAACGTATGATAAGCATCGATTCATCAGCCGTGGGAATCCAGCGCGCACAAAACGGATTGGATGTGTCAACGGTTGGCACCCGCTGGAAATTGATATCGGTCTGTGAAAACTGCGGACAGATATAATTGACATAATCCGGCATTCTTCTGAGGATTGTATTGGTAACAGCCTCAGTCGAATATCCGCGATCATTCTTGTCACGATGGATTTTTTGTATCCACTCAAGATTAATCGTCGGAACCACGCCAATCTTGAGGTCAACATGGCTGGCAACATCGATTTCGTCAGTTAAAAGTGCACCATGCAGTCCCTCGTAGAACAGCAAATCGGTGCCTTCGGGAATATTATCCCACTGGGTGAACGTACCAGGAGCAGCGCCGTAAAGTTCTGCTTCCTGGGGATCATGAATATAGTGTCGCGTACTGGTTGTGCCGTTTTCTCCATATTCTTTGAAAGTCTCGGCAAGGCGTCCAAACAAATTGGCCTCCGGACCAAAATGACTGAAATGACTATCGATTTTTTTACTTTCTTCTTCATTTCGCCGTTTCATTTCTTCACGGTCATAGCGATGAAACGCGTCACCCTCAATCGATGCTTCATTGACATTCTCACGAAAGAATATCTGGGAAAAGGTATGTTTTACCGTTGTCGTGCCAGCCCCGGAAGAGCCCGTGACCGATATGATCGGATGTTTGATAGACATATTTTCTCCTCAATCCCTGAAAAGTCCGCGTTGCGCAAATAACGGCGCGCGTGAAATCCTTGATTTGCGATCTCCGTAATAATCCGAAACCCGCTCAACGGCCCGCGCTGAACCAAAAACAAGTGGTATGCGCTGATGCAGGTTGTCGGGTTCAATATCCAGAATATTGCGCATGCCATCGGTCGCCTTGCCACCGGCCTGTTCGATCAGCAATGCGATGGGGTTTGCTTCATAGACCAGTCGCAACCGGCCATTTTGATAGCCAGGTCGATCATCTTCAGGGTACAAAAAAATCCCGCCACGAACCAGAATGCGATAAGCTTCAGCTACCAGAGAAGCAACCCAGCGCATATTGAATTTGTCCTGGTCGGATCTGGTATGTTCGCAAACGCAATCATCAATATAGGCGCGTATCGCAGCATGCCAAAAGCAATAATTCGAGGCGTTGATGGCATATTCTTTTTTGTCGGCAGGAACGCTTATGTCTGACGCAATACTGACATATTTTGATGAATCAGGATCAAGCGTGAACGTCACTACACCACTGCAAACCGTAAGCACCAATATGGTTTGAGGGCCGTATATGATAAAGCCTGCTGCAACCTGCCTGCGCCCTTGTTGCAAAACAGCCTCCAGTTTCGCTTCACCGGTATTGCCATCTGCTGGCAATATGGAAAATATGGTTCCCACAGATACATTGGTTTCGATATTGGAAGATCCATCCAGCGGATCGATGCCCACAGCAAGCGGAGCACTGGGATCTAAAGGTAATGCTGTTTCATTTTCTTCAGAACCAACAACCGCTACCGGGGCATTACCAAGTGCTTCGATAAATATCCGATTGGCAACAACATCCAGTTTTTTCTGGGCATCACCATCAGCATTATTGCCAACAATTTCCGCCAGAGATCCGGCAAGGGATCCACGAGCAATAAGTTTGCCAACCTTTATAGAGGCATCGGCCAAAGCCAGTAATGTGTCGGTGATCGCCGCCCGCTCGCTGTTGTCAACTGACCATTCAGCCAGATATTGCTGGAGACTTGCCTGCGTTTCCAATTGATTCTCCCGGTCGGTTATCTGGCTATATCCTACACACCACAATTACCGATCTAGACGTATAAGTAAAAATAAATTATCTATGCAATGATGAAAGAAAAACTTTCACCCCTTCTACAACGTATCACATTACGACAATTGCGCGCGTTGTCTGCTGTCGGTCAGGCGGGAACAATGGCAGGAGCGGCACGGATATTGAACATAACGCCACCAGCAGTTAACCTGCAAATCAGCCTGCTTGAAGAATCAGCGGGAATGGCACTGTTTGAGCGATCCCAAAAAGGCATGCAGCTTACCTCCATCGGCAGCAGTTTACTTGATACTGCCACGCAAATCGAATCCACCCTCAGCGAATTTGGTGAAACCCTGGACGCTTTGCATGGGGTGGATATGGGGCATGTGGATGTGGGAATAGTCAGCACAGCCAAATATTTTGCTCCCCATGTCCTGGCCGGTTTTCTGAAACTGCATCCTGATGTAAAAATACGTCTTCAGGTTGGTAATCGAGGCGAAATGATTGCCGCACTTGAGCATTTTCATTTGGATTTCGTCATCATGGGCCTGCCTCCGGCGGAACCGAAAATCGGAAAAGAATTCATTGCCGATCACCCGCATATCATCATTGCTCCACCCGATCATCCAAAGGTAAAATCCAGGAAAATACAATTAAAGGACCTGGCGCAGGATACTTTTCTCCTCCGCGAAAAAACCTCAGGCACCCACTTGCTGATGCAACGTCTATTTGATGAAGCGGGGCTCAATCCCAATTTGGGGCTGGAGATTGGCAGCAACGAGACCATCAAGCAATCGGTCATGGCAGGTTTGGGCATCGCTCTGATTTCCGCCCACACCGTCCAGGTTGAACTCCAGCAGGAACGATTAATACAACTGGATGTGGTGGGATTGCCTGTCATACGCCAGTGGTATCTGGCAAAACTGGAAAAAAAACGATTGCTGCCCGCTGCCCAGGCTCTTTGGGATTACATCGCCAACTCCGCTGAAACATTTCTGCCCAATGTGCGCCAGTGATGATTCATCAATAATTTTCCAACCAGAACAATCCTATACTGGGAAAATGAGAATTGATTCGTAATCAATCCCCGAAATTTTCCAGATAACGAAATGCTCCGGCTATACAACAAATATTGCTTGCAATAATACTCAATAGTGCTATATAGTATAGCATGTCTCGAAAAACCTACTCCATCGTCGACATGGTCGTACTTGCCATTTTGCTCAGGGAGCCAATGAACGCCTATCGTCTGGCGCGGTTTGTTGAGCAAAACAATGTCACGCGGCTGGTTAAACTAAGCACACCGGCGATTTACAAGAGTTGCAAAAGACTTTTTGAGCAGGGAAACCTGAGTGGTCAGCGAAGGCGCGAAGGTGAGGCGCCAGAGAAAATGATGTATCAGGTGACCGATGCAGGCCACGAGCGCTTCAGAGAACTGATGACCCATTTTGCCGACACGATTACACCATTCTATTTTGATATCAACAGCGTGGTTTTCAGCCTCGATCAGCTTGATTATCAGCAGGGACTTGAACTGATCGATTCCTACATAACGCAAATCAGCACTTTACAATCCTGGCTGATACCGCATTCGCGTGAAGCAAAAGCAAAAGCAAGCTTTGCCAGCCGGATGATTGTGAGACAATATCTGATGATCGTTGATACGCTGGTTATGTGGGTGGAAGAGTTGCGCGAAGAATTTATCAAACAACACAATTGACAAAATGACCACAACAAGGGGTACTTGCTCACTCATTTCGATTATTGCTATCTGGTATAGTAATATAATGTAGAGGAAAACAGAACATGGATAACATCATCGAGCTGAAACAGCTCACCAGAAGTTACAGGCAAGGAGGTCGGGTTTTCGCGGCACTCAGTAATGTCGATCTGAACATCCAAAAAGGTGAGCATATTGCCATTACTGGCAAATCCGGCAGCGGCAAATCCACTATGCTGAATCTGATTGCCGGGATAGATCATCCAACAAATGGCTCCGTAGAAGTGAGTGGTATCGACATTCACCAGCTGGATGAAAGCAAACTGGCGGCCTGGCGCGGCAAAAATATCGGCATTGTGTTTCAGTTCTTTCAATTGATCCCGACATTGACGATCAATGAAAATATCCTTCTGGCGATGGAATTTGTTGGCAAAATCCCCAAAGAAGAACGGCAGGAAAACGCCAGTTCGCTACTCAGACTGGTCAGTATATCGGATCATCGTGACAAATTGCCTGCAGCCCTTTCCGGCGGAGAACAACAGCGCGCGGCAATTGCCCGCGCTCTGGCAAACAATCCCGACATCATGGTGGCTGACGAGCCAACCGGAAATCTGGACAGTGCGACGGCCAAGTCCGTGAAAGAGATATTCGCAACCCTTGTCGCTCAGGGCAAAACAGTGATTGTGGTCACGCATGAGGCTGTCGAGGATGGACGATTTGATCGTGTCATCAGGCTGCGCGATGGCAAGATTGTCAGCCCTGATAATACAACATCACAAATGCAGGAGCAGGCTTGATGCCGGTGATATTCCGAAAATCAATACGCGATCTGTCAATCAGGTATCGCTCGACACTGGTGGCCATTCTGGCTTTGACGATTGGCCTGTGGGGCGTTGGGACGCTGCTTGTTTCAATACTTGTCATGTCAAATGACCTCCAGGAAAACTATCTGCGAACACATCCCGCCCATATCTCGATCATATCTGAAGATTTCGCCAAACTCGACCTTGCCGAAATACGAAAAAACCCGAATATCGAAGCCGTTGAATTCCGCGACAAAGCCATATTGCGAATAGAGGTGAACCCGGGAAAATGGCTGCCGTTGTGGCTCTATTCAGTTGATGACTTCAAATCACTTTCACTCAGCAGGTTTTTCAGGCAGAGCGGTGACTTTCCACCGCCCAGGGGATCTTTAAGTATTGAACGCAATGTCCAGCAGATTTCTGACTTGCGGATTGGCACTTCCGCCAGGGTGCAGTCAGGCGGCAGGATTATCAGGACCACAATCTCTGGAACCGTGTTTGACCCTGGTCAGGCACCTGCAACCCAGGATGCTTTTGTCTATGCCTATACCGATAAGGAAAATTACACCCGGCTATCGGGAGAAACCACTAACCGTCGCATTGTTGTCAGGTTCCAGAACGTTGAAACAAGGCGGGATGTGGAAATACAATTTACTGAGCTGTCAAGAGAACTGTCGCGCCTTGGAATTTCGATCAACAGTTACAAAATCCCAAAGTTCGATCAACATCCACATCAGTTTCAACTAAACACGCTGCTGTATTTGAACGCTATCATCGGCCTGCTGGCATTTGTTATGGCCATGGTTCTCGTTTCTCAGCTGATGAGCAGCATATTCACGAGGCAGATCAGACAGATCGGCATAATGAAGGCCATCGGCGCAACGCGTTCACAAATATTCAAAGCCTATGCGGCCTATATAATTATCATGTCACTGCCTTCGATAATTGTCGGCTTGCCGCTGGCTGTCATAACCGGCAAGGCCTATTCTGCCTTCGTTGCCGGGATTCTCAATTTCGATATCCTGACCACGCAATTACCCTACAGGATTTACGCTGCGATCATCTTGCTCGGGATTATTCTGCCGCTGGTTTTTTCCCTGCCCGCACTCCTGAAAGGAATGAAGGTCTCGGTCAAGGATGCACTTGACGATTATGGGATAAAAACCGACGACAGCCCATTTTTCAGCCGTCTTTTCAACATCACCAATTCAAATATTTTATCGCTTGCGATAAGAAATGTCGGCCGCCGCAAAAGCCGCATGGCGGTTACCATAGCGACGATGGCACTCGGCGTCGCATTATTTCTTACCGGCTTTAATGTTCGCGCCTCCCTGAAGGAATTTCTGGACCATACCAGCCAATCGATGAAATATGACATAAAGGTCGTATTAGGGAATAGCCAGCAATCCGATATCGCCATAGCGCCATTCAGCACTTTGGAAGCTGTAAAAAGCATCGAAGGCTGGATTGGGGGCATTGGGCGCATTCAAAGCGAAAACATATCAACGTCAAGCGGAATAGGTCTCGTGGCAGCACCTTTTGACAGCCGCTTAAAAGATCACCACCTGCTGAAAGGCAGATGGCTTTCGGGATCGGCGGAGCTGGAATTTGTTGTCAATCAGCAAGCGGTGCCAATGTTCAAGCCTGTTACCATCGGCAAAAGTTATCAGTTACACATTGGGGACAAACGTATTTTGGCAAAACTCGTTGGGGTGGTGCGCGAATTCGACATCGCCAAAATATATGTTGATTTTGCGAAATATAACAAAATCGCAAACCCGGACTGGAAAATAAACAGTCTGATGATCAGTCTCAAAGACAGATCCTATGACAATGTCATCAAGGTCAAGGAAGAAGTGGAGCGGATTATTGAAAAGGCTGGCATCGATGTCATCTATGTGATGTCACAGGCGGAAAGGGCTATCATAATCTTTGAGCATCTGAATATCATTTTGATGACAATTCTGTTCCTGTCACTATTGGTCCTGCTCGTCAGTTCCATCGGAATGGGCTCTGCTATGGGGATCAATGTAATTGAACGCACAAGAGAAATCGGGGTCTTGCGCGCCATCGGCGCTACGCCGGGCGCAATCACGAAACTGTTTGTCATCGAAGGCTTTTTCATCAGTGCGTTTAGCGTTGCCCTGGGCCTTCTGCTAGCCTTGCCAATGAGCGCCCTTTCTGCAGCATTTTTTGGCGAACTGATCCTTGGCGAGCAGACGCCGCTCGACTTCGCCTTCAACAAATCCGGTTTCGCCCTGACATTGATAGTCACCTTGATATTCGGCTATCTGGCGAGCCGCATACCAGCTGGCAAAGCTACACAAATAACAGTTCATGAAGCAATCGCCTATGAATAAAACAATGCATTGTCTGGCAGCATAATTTTCCCGCCGAGAGAAAATCTGATCCTGGCGCAAATATTTCATCCGATCGGATAAGCCTAACCAAAAATTGCCATTTCAACCTGGCAACAGATTGGCCAGCTGCTTGCGAACATCAGTGGGCGATTGAAAACCAGTGCAGGGCATAGACATTTGCGCGCCTGGTGTACAGAGTGCCAGCGCACGCCGCTGGCTGAAAAACGCAGTACCGCTTGCCCTTAATGACAGGCGCTGTGCATCGGGTGTAGAATAAGATTAGCAGGGATGATTGCTCTGGCAACTTCTTCTGATATCCTGCTGTATACGTTTTGGGACGCAGGGTTACATTGTGAATTCCTTTTTCCGAGGACAGCTTGGAACAACATCCAGCTGGTGCTCTACTGCTTTTCCCGGATAAAGGCTTTCATGATCATATTGAATCGTGGGATGGAGGCACCTGATGGCAAATCGGCAACTGACCTATAAAGGGCTGGTCTACCCTTGGCATTGTGACCATATGGGACACATGAATGTCATGTGGTATGTCGGCAAATTTGACGAGGCGACCTGGGCCTTTTTTGCAACAATTGGACTAACACCGGCTTTCCTGCGCGATTCAGGCACTGGCATGGCGGCCGTTGACCAGCGCCTCACCTATCAACGCGAAGCACTCCCCGGCGATATGCTTGAAATCTACTCCCAACCGATTGAGATAACCAACAAAACCCTCCGCTTTTCCCATCAGATGTTAAACGCCGATACCGGCCAGATTTCAGCAATATGTGAGCTTGTTGGCGTTCATCTTGACACCAATTCTCGAAAAAGCGTGCATTTACCCGATGATGTTCGCGAAAAGACACTGGCAATGATCAATATTGACCCGGGAACTTCCGATCAGTAGCGCTTTTTTTATCCGGGACCCGGTGACTACACATCGGAAACGTAAGGTGAAACCCGAACACCCGGGATATTTCGCACCTGTTCCAGCGATTGTTCCAATGTGCCGGATGCATCGATCCTGTGCCAGGATATGATGCCAGGGTCATGAGTGAGTTGCCTTTTAACAACGGCTTCATCCGCATCAGAGGCATCATTCATCCGTTCTTCAACACGAGTGGACAGAATTTCCTCAGGCGCATCCAGCCAAAGACCGACAAATTGGACACCGCTATTCTCGCAAATTTTCTCAACTGCGATACGCTCGCTCTCAAGTACATAAACAGCGTCGGCAATCACCGATTGTCCGGTTTTCAGGATCTGTGTGGCCACTTCCTGAATGCTCTTGTAGACAGTTTGACTGGCAGAGGCAGAATAGGCACACAACAGCAAAGGGTCTGTCTCGTCGACGTTGAACAATTGTTTGCGCATCACATCCGAGCGCAGGATTACCGCGCCGGGCGCTCGTCCTATCTCCGCGGCAATATTGGCTGCCACAGTTGATTTGCCAGAACCCGACAACCCACCAATGGCGATCAGCCTTGGCACACCATCAATCAAAAACATCCTTGAGGCAGCAAAATATTCCATGGCCTGGGAAGCAATGGTTTCGCGTTCAGTGCCAGCGCAAAATCTCAATCGTGGCGCCGTCACTTTCGCGCGTATTGCTGCCCGCAGCATCAGAAAAAATGGTAACGTGGCCAATCCCTCATAGTGATCGGGACACTTGCTCTCGATCAAGTATCGATTG
>JAAEMP010000019.1 GCA_024225445.1 Hyphomicrobiales bacterium
AAAACTTTAACGCTCATAATGGATTTACCATCATAGTATATTTCTTGCACCCGATATTTGCCTTTGTCAGTGAACTCCGAGTGATATCCGACCCAATTCGCAATAGGCGAGGAAGTTCTCTTTCCATTTTGTTTGATGGCGAAAAATGCACCACCCCCGGCGGCATTACTTCCTTTGAAATTAGTCAAATATTCGTAAACCTGTGCGCCGCCACAGGAGTTATTTCTACACACCGCTTTGACAGTACCCGCAGCGCCAACATTTCTTCAGTTTTTATCCATGTTAAGTTTACACTTACCAAACGCGGGGCCTAGGGACAGGGTCGTCGCAAGTGCAATCAGCCAAGCAAAAATCAATAAACGCATACTAAATTTCCTTTTTAAAATATTCATGGTTTTTAACAGACCAAATTGTCTACCTACATTACGCCACCATTTCCATGTGGAAAACACCTGTATTAACGCTCCACTTTGTGCAAATCTGGCCCGGTCAACTGCTCATTGCCTAAGGATATAACCGCGATAGCGTCCAAGGTTGGCCAAGGTCGGCTCTTTCAAATTTGGAACGGTCATGCAGTCGGAATTTTCCATCGCTCCAGAACTCAATCGAAAGCGGTTTGATGCGAAATCCTGACCAGTAATCAGGACGTGGAATCTTCGACAAAGCAAATTTTGCAGTGTATTTCGCCACTTGTTTTTCCAGGGCAAAACGATTTTCCAGAACTCTCGATTGTTTGGATGCCCAGGCTCCTATGCGACTGCCCATGGGGCGGGAGTGAAAATATTCGTCGGCCTCCTCGTCGCTCACCACATCGACCAACCCGCGAATTCGCACCGATTTTCGGATGCTCTTCCAATGAAAACAGGCAGCAGCCTTTTTCTGACTCAACAATTCCACACCTTTTTGACTTTCAAAATTTGTGAAGAAAACAAAGCCTCTTTCATCATGTCGCCGCATTAACACCATACGAACATTTGGCAAGCCATCTTTATCTACACTGGCAAGGGACATGGCAGAAGGATCATTGGGTTCCTGATCGTGAGCCAGTGCCAGCCAGTCCTCAAACATGGTTAAAGGATTATCTTCTCCGGTGTCATTATTCTTTAACTCTAATGTGTGATCATTCATGTTTGAGCCTTTATTTTTATTGTAGGCGGGAAAATGCGTTCTTTATATCAACCATCAAAAACAGAGCGAAACAAGCATAATCCGGTGTTAAACAACTGCTTGTTAAAGTTGAGTAACATCGTAATTTTGACATTTTCAATCTCGGCCTGTTCCATCTCATCACAGAAGAGTTCCATGGTGGATGAGAGCACGCTGGTCAGCGGTTCAGTTGCAAAACCTGTCAAGCCGGAGGGCGTGGAAAGCACAGATGCTGAAGTCATCAAGGATATTGTCGCTGTCAGCAATACTGAAAAGCCACAGACCAGCGAACTGGCCTGGAACAATCCGGATACCGGCAATAGCGGAACAATTGTGGCAATAGACAAATTTGTCGGCTCGCATGGACAGAAATGTAAAAAATTTCAAACGACCATCGATAGTTTCGTTGGTATTTCACTTTATGATGGAGAAACCTGCGAGATTAAACGCGGTATGTGGGTTCTTTCCTGGTTTATGCGCCGCTGATCCATTTCTTCTCTAAAAGAAGCAGGGGCTCAAAGCCCAGTATTATTAATTCAAGCTCTGGTATTTCCACTGAAAAAGCCCCATATTACATACAACTATATCAATTTGTTGGCGAAATCTGTCGCCAGTTGCAATTAGGAATGAACTAAATGCGTGACCCTTATGTAATATTGGGGGTTGATCGGTCTGCGTCCGAAAAAGAAATAAAATCTGCATTTCGCAAAATGGCGAAGAAATATCACCCGGACCAAAACCCTGATAACCCAAAAGCAAAAGAGCGTTTTGCTGAAGCGAACTGCGCTTATGAAATTGTCGGCGACAAAAAAAAGCGCGGGCAGTTTGATCGTGGTGAAATCGACAATGACGGCAAGGAAAAATTTGCCGGATTTGCTGGCCCCGGAGGCCAGGGCAACCCATTTGCGGGAATGCACCGCCAACGCGGAGGAGGAAATCCATTCGGTGGCAACATGGGTGGTGCGGAAGATATATTAAAAGAGATGTTCGGCTCTGCATTTGCCGGTGCCCAGCAAAATTCCGGTTCTGGCGGAGCCCAGCAGGGTCGCCAACGGGCGCGCGCTGCCGATATCAGCCTGAAAGCCATTGCCAGGGTAGAAGATCTTGCTCGCGGTAAAACGCAGATATTGTTTCCTGATGGTAAAAAAGTATCAATAACAATCCCTCCCGAGGCCAAGGATGGGCAGATAATACGCCTGAAAGGACATGGGGAAAAACATCCCGGTGCAGAACCTGGCGATGCACTTATCACCCTGGTTATCAAACAAGGTGGTAAATTTGAAATCAGGGGAACTGATCTTCGTACAGAAGCTGAATTGCCAATTGAAGCTGCAGTCAATGGTGGCAAAATTGCCGTAGATACTCTGGATGGCAAGATTTCACTTGGCGTACCTGCATGGACGACAAGCGGAAAAATATTTCGGCTAAAAGGAAAAGGACTGCCAACCAAAGCCAAAGGTATGGGCGATTTGCTGGTTCGGGTGATGATCTCACTGCCGAAAGAGGGCGATGAGCGCCTGAAGGAACTATATGGTGGTGACACATAGACTTGTTATTGCACTTCCTCAGCAAACAGTAATCCCGACAAAATTGACCGGACCGTGGAAATTGAGAGGTGAAATTGAAGCAGTCAATTATTCACGTTGCCCTTGTTGTCAAAGATTACGATGAGGCTATAGATTTCTATACAAAAAAATTACATTTTACACTGGTTGAAGATACCTATCAGGCTGAGCAGAACAAGCGCTGGGTTGTGATTGCGCCACCTGGCTCCAGTGGTACGACGATATTGCTGGCCAGGGCATCAAAGCGCGAACAGCAACCATTCATCGGCAACCAGTCTGGTGGCAGGGTATTTCTGTTTCTCAACAGTGATGATTTCTGGCGTGATTACAACGAGATGCGAGCCAGGGGAATAAAATTCGTTCGCGAACCAAAAAATCAGGATTATGGGATAGTTGCCGTATTTGAGGACCTTTACGGAAACCTCTGGGATTTGTTGCAATTAAGTGATGATCATCCTTTGTCGCAGAAATCACAATCTTGAATTTTTCAGATCAATTCAGAACACTCCTCCCCTTGCCCCCTCACCTCCATTATGCGATAGGCACACAATACAAAATCTGGAGATGGCTACATGGCTGATAAAAACGGTTTAATGGCGGGGAAACGGGGTATCGTCCTGGGATTGGCCAACAAACGGTCAATCGCCTGGGGTATTGCAAAAGCCCTGGCGGACGCGGGTGCTGAAGTTGCCCTGACCTGGCAGGGAGATGCCTTGAAAAAACGCGTCGAACCTCTTTGTGAAGAATTGGGTGGATTGCTGGCTGGACATTGTGATGTGACCGAACCGGAGACTATTGATGCGGTTTTCGCTTTGCTAAAAAAGGAATGGGGCAAGATTGATTTCCTCGTTCATGCTATTGGTTTTTCCGACAAAGATGAGTTGGTCGGCAGATATCTGGATACCAGCGCGAACAATTTCCGCATGACCATGGATATTTCCGTATACTCGTTTACCGCTGTCGCACAACGGGCAGAGAAGCTAATGATCGATGGCGGTTCAATGCTCACCATGACCTATTATGGCGCGGAAAAGGTAATGCCCAACTATAATGTCATGGGAGTGGCAAAGGCGGCGCTTGAGGCATCTGTCAGATATCTGGCGGTTGATCTGGGCAAACAAAATATACGGGTGAACGCGATATCCGCTGGTCCGATCAAAACCCTGGCGGCTTCGGGAATTGGCGATTTTCGCTATATTTTAAAATGGAATGAATATAATTCGCCGCTACGTCGCACAGTGACCATTGATGAAGTGGGCGATGCTGCGCTCTATATCTTGTCGGACCTGTCACGCGCGGTTACCGGCGAGGTGCATCACGTAGATTCCGGCTATCATACTGTCGGTATGAAATCAGTTGATGCGCCTGACATATCTGTCGTCTAGCTTCCGGTTTATCGATAATGACCAATCCGACCATATATTATATCCGCCATGGACAAACTGACTGGAACGCAGAATTCCGCTTCCAGGGCCAGCGCGATATTCCCCTTAATACCAAGGGGCAGGCCCAGGCAGATGAAAATGGGCGTAAATTACGTGAATTAATTGGTAAAGGCGAGGAAATGGATTTTATATCCAGCCCCCTTGGACGCTCACAGGAGACGATGCGACGGATACGTCTGGCTTTGGGACTGCCCCCAGATGATTACCAGATCGATGAGCGTCTTGTTGAAATATCCTATGGAGACCTTGAAGGCACTACACTTGCTGATCTTAAAGCAAACAACAATCAGCTACATCGTTACCGAAAAGCCAATGCCTGGCGATTTCAACCCGACAATGGCGAAAGTCACGAGATGGTATTGGGTCGGTTGTGCCATTGGTATAATTCCCTGGAACGTAACTGTGTTGTGGCGGCCCACGGGGCGATCGGGCGGGTCTTGCGGTATCATCTGCTAGACCTTGATGATCAGGAAGCTGCGCGGTTTCCTTTTCCACAGGATAAAATATGCATTATACGCGAAGGTAGGGAAGAGTTTGTCTGATTCTGTGCATTCTGCATTGAGCATCATCTGACACTTTAATATGTTTGAGCTAGTTACTTATGTGATTTACCCCTTTTTAAACTTATAAACCAGTTAGCGATCACTCATGTCATACAATACGTTCGGTCATATGTTTCGTGTCACCACCTGGGGTGAAAGCCATGGTGTGGCGATTGGTTGTGTTGTTGACGGGTGCCCGCCAGGTATAGAATTCACGATAGCCGAACTGCAGGAATGGCTGGATAAAAGGAAACCCGGTCAGTCACGATTCATGACTCAACGCCGGGAGGCAGATGAAGTCCAGATATTGTCCGGAGTGCTGGCAAAAGAAGGATCCGATGAAATTCTGATTACCACCGGCACCCCGATATCGATGAAAATTGAAAATACCGATCAACGCTCAAAAGACTATTCACAGATCAAAGACAGCTATCGCCCCGGTCATGCGGATTTTACCTATAATTCCAAATACGGCATACGTGACTACCGGGGCGGCGGGCGCTCATCAGCACGCGAAACAGCGGTTCGGGTCGCTGCTGGTGGTATTGCCCGAAAAATTCCAAACAACCTAAAAGTACGTGGTGCACTGGTTCAAATGGGTACTATGAAAATCAATCGTGACAACTGGGATTGGAGCGAAATATCAAAAAATCCATTCTTTTGCCCAGACCGGGAGATGGCAATGGAATGGGGAACCTATCTTGATCAAATTCGCAAAAACGGATCATCTATCGGCGCGGTAATCGAAATAGTCGCCGAAGGTGTGCCCGCCGGACTTGGTGCTCCGATTTACGCAAAACTGGATCAGGATATTGCCTCCCATCTGATGTCTATTAATGCGGTGAAAGGCGTCGAAATCGGCAATGGATTTGATGCTGCGACATTAAGCGGAGAGAAAAACGCAGATGAGATGCGCTCCGGTAACGATGGCAATCCAAAATTTCTCTCCAATAACGCCGGCGGCATTCTGGGTGGCATTTCAACCGGACAGCCTGTAGTGGCGCGTTTTGCTGTAAAACCAACGTCTTCCATATTAACTTTGCGTAGAAGCATAGATTCAAAAGGCAATGAAATCGAAGTGCAAACCAGGGGACGCCATGATCCATGTGTGGGAATTCGTGCTGTACCTATTGGTGAAGCAATGGTTGCATGTGCAATCGCCGATCACTATCTAATGCATCGCGGACAAACCGGTCGTACTTAGATCCTGAACCGAAAGCCCAACAATGCAACTGTCCAAAATCGTTTGAAATCAACTGCTTACTGGAAAATCATGACTTATAATCAAGCCGATATTGTCACCGCTGTCAAAGCTTTTGAAGAAGGTGAAATCATTGTCGTTGTGGACGATGATGACCGCGAAAATGAAGGAGACCTGATGGTAGCAGCGGTTCATTGTACCGCGGAGAAAATGGCCTTTATCATCCGCAACACAAGCGGCATTGTATGTGCACCAATGACAACATCCGAGGCAAAGCGTCTCAATCTCTCACCGATGGTCGCTGACAACGATGCGCCTCATTCGACCGCATTTACAGTCTCTGTGGATTATCGACATGACACGACCACCGGGATTTCGGCTGCAGAACGAAATTCAACGGTACGTGCATTGGCCAATCCCAATTCAGGCGCCGTGGACTTTGTACGCCCCGGGCATGTATTTCCGCTGGTCGCCAAACAAGGAGGTGTATTGATACGCTCTGGCCACACAGAAGCGGCGGTCGATCTGTGCAAACTGGCTGACCTGCCACCGGTCGGAGTAATTTCTGAACTTGTGAATGACGATGGAACCGTCATGCGCGGAGCACAAGTTGCTGAATTTGCTAAAAACAATGATCTGAAAATTGTTTCGGTTGCTGATCTGATTTCCCATCGCCAGCGCCAGGAAAGTCTGATTGAACGGGTAGAGGAATTTGAGGTGGAAACCCCGTTTGGTAGAGCTATGGCTGTTACTTTCAAGACACCATGGGATCCCATGCACCATCTGGCAATGATTTTTGGGGATATTCGCGATGGTGAAAATATTCCGGTTCGTTTGCATGTCGAATCAGTATTGGGTGATGTTTTTGGCACCTCCAACTCACTGAAACAATCAATGGACATTATTGGAAATAAAGGTCGTGGCCTGGTGGTATATCTGCGTGAGGGATCAGTGGGTGTTGCCAATACCGGCAGTTGGGAACAAATTAATCTGCCTGAAGACAGCGAAGATCACGTCTCAGCAAAAATCCGTGAAGGCGAATGGCTTGAGATCGGACTCGGTGCCCAGATCCTGCGAAATCTGGGCATTCAGTCCATCGAACTTATTGCAAGCCGGGAAAGGCATTATGTCGGGCTTGAAGGATTTGGAATCAAAATCAGCGATACATTGCTGACTGAGTAGTCTCCAACCGGTTAGGGCATAGATCCATAATCAGGATCGAAATGGTATGAATCAATTTGTTCAGATAATCAGTTATTTTGTGTTTCTAATACATATGATTGTTTTTCCAGTCACTGTCTCGGCAAAGCAAAACTGGCAGATCAAGCAACTTGATGCTTCCGGTTTTCCCACTGAAATTGTCACCGACGAGCGTCCAATGGCAATCAACGGTCTGCCCGATGGGCGCGTTGCCGAGAGCGTTGGGAAGACCATCATTCAAAAAGCCTGGTATTCGCAACCAACCGCTCGCTATCAGCATGGTATCCTGGGAGATGCAATTGAAGGCGGATCACTTGTTATCGTTACCGATGATGGGTTGAGAATTGAATACGAATTACCAAAAACAGAAGTGTTTGAGGATATTACCCCCAGACTGGCAGATTTGGATGGTGATGGATCAATTGAGATCATCACTATTGTTTCCGGCATAAGTGAAGGGGCATCGCAGGCAATATTCCAGCTAAACGGCAACAAGCTTGAACGCCGGGCACAAAATCAATATATCGGACGAGCCTTTCGCTGGCTTGATATCACAGGGATCAAGCGTTATTCAGACACAGGAAATCTGGACATTGCGATCGTGGTGACCCCGCATATCGGCGGTCGGCTTGATTTGTTGCGTTTTGATGGCCTGCAACTGTCCCCAATTGCTTCCCGGCAGGGGTTTTCAAACCACGTCATCGGATTGAGAGAACAAAGACTATCCGCAAATTACCGGTCCGGAAACGGCGAACAGATGAATCTGGTATTACCCTCGGCAAATCGTGAAGAACTCAAAATCATGTCACTGATATCAAAAGGCTGGGAACAACAAGGCAGTATCCCACTACCCTCCCCTGTCGATAAAGCGATATTGGTTACAGGGTCCGGCAAGAGCGTCAAGTTTACAGTAGGGCTTTCCGATGGCAATATGTATTCAGTATTCCAGCAATAAATCAGGTAAAAAATGACCACGCAACTTTACAGCCATGATATACATCTGCAACATATAACGCCTCCAGGGCATCCGGAGCGGGTTGATCGCTTGAAGGTGATAATGGATGCGCTCAGCACTCCTGAATTTGATGATTTGCAAAGGAAACAATCGGTTATTGTCGATGAATCACTGCTGCAATTGGCTCACCCGGCGACATTTACAGACAAAATCCGGTCATCCATGCCAAAAGAAGGCTTCGCCAGACTTGCTGAAGATACTCATATTTGTCCCGACAGCTGGGAATCTGTCAAATATGCGGTTGGAGCAAGTCTGGCAGCAGTAGACGCGGTATTTGAACAACAGGCTGACAATGCGTTTGTCGCTATTCGTCCACCTGGTCACCATGCGGAAACAGACACAGCAATGGGATTTTGTCTGGTAAACAATATCGCAATTGCCGCACGTTACGCCCAGCAAAAACACAGTGTGGAGAGAGTGGCAATTGTCGACTGGGATGTTCATCACGGTAACGGCACCCAGGAAATATTTTACAATGATCCCAGCGTGTTGTTTGCCTCCACCCACCAGATGCCGCTCTACCCGGGTTCTGGCGAAATCAGCGAAACCGGTGTTGGCAACATATACAACAGTCCACTGCGCGAAGGCGATGATGGTGAAATATTCAAAGAGGCGTTCAACACGCGAATTTTGCCGGCTATCAATGATTTTTCACCGGATTTGATCCTGGTTTCAGCGGGATTTGATGCGCATTACCGCGATCCATTGGGCGGCCTGCAATTCACCGCAGATGATTTTGACTGGGCAACAGGAAAACTGATGGAAATTGCGGCAAAATTTTGTGATAACCGGCTCGTAAGTCTGCTCGAAGGCGGGTATGATCTCCAGGGTCTGGCAGATTCTGCTGCAGCACATGTGAACCGTCTGATGCGGGGATAAACAGGAATATTAAGAATATGGCTGAAGAAAAAATCAAATCCATGAATTTCGAGCAGGCGTTAGCGGAGCTTGAAAAAATTGTCAGTAGCCTGGAGCAGGGTAATGTCGCACTGGAGCAGTCTATCGAGACATATGAGCGTGGTGAAGCCTTGAAAAAACACTGCCAGGAACTTCTCAAGGCGGCCGAAGACAGGGTGGAGAAAATCAGATTGAACGCGGATGGTTCACCAACGGGAACCGAACCGCTGGATCAGGAATAAAACGAATCCGGGCTATGAAACCGAGTTATCCAAATATAAACTGGATACATCTGCAATAATTGTATTAATGGTTATCGAAACTTCATTTTTTGAAAAACAGAGAAAGCCTTGAACCAAAAACCTCAAACCCCGCTACTAAATACGATTTCCTCACCCGCCGACCTGCGGAAATTGGAAGATGGCCAGTTGCGACAGTTAACGGATGAATTACGTCTGGAACTGATTGATGCAGTGTCAACAACCGGCGGGCATCTGGGTGCGGGCCTTGGGGTAGTGGAACTGACTGTCGCTTTACATCATGTTTTCGACACTCCACATGATCGCCTGATCTGGGATGTGGGCCATCAGTGCTACCCGCATAAAATCCTCACAGGCAGACGGGATCAAATCCGCACAATTCGTAAAGAGGGTGGATTATCGGGATTTACCAAGAGATCTGAAAGTAATTATGACCCGTTTGGGGCCGGTCATTCTTCGACATCTATTTCTGCTGGCCTGGGAATGGCGGTGGCCCGTGATCTGGATGACAGAGACCGTAATGTAGTCGCAGTAATAGGCGATGGTGCGATGTCGGCTGGAATGGCATATGAGGCAATGAACAATGCCGGTGCTCTGGATGCGCGTTTAATTGTAGTTCTCAATGACAACGATATGTCAATTGCTCCTCCTACCGGTGCAATGAGCGCCTATCTGGCAAGACTGGTATCTGGTAAAGCCTATCTTTCATTTAGAGAAACAGCCAAGCAATTTGCCGCCCATTTGCCCAAATTTTTCCATGACAAGGCCCGTAGAACCGAAGAATACGCCCGTGGCTTCTGGACCGGAGGAACCTTGTTTGAAGAACTCGGTTTTTATTATGTCGGACCAATCGACGGACATAATCTGGAGCATCTGTTGCCGGTTTTGCGAAATGCTCGTGATGCGGGTGTCGGGCCAATTCTTGTCCATGCAATCACCCGTAAAGGCAAAGGTTATCAGCCAGCTGAAGAAGCAATGGACAAGTTTCATGGCGTGTCAAAATTTGATGTAGTAACCGGCGCGCAGGCAAGACCTTCCACCAACGCACCCAGCTATACAAAAGTGTTTGCGCAGGCATTGATCGAAGAAGCCAAACATGATGAAAAAATTGTAGCAATTACAGCCGCAATGCCAGGCGGTACAGGCCTTGACCTGTTTGGCGAAGCCTATCCTGAAAGATTGTTTGATGTTGGAATAGCCGAACAGCACGCGGTAACTTTTGCTGCAGGACTTGCCTGCGAAGGTTACAAGCCATTTGCAGCAATCTATTCAACATTTCTGCAGCGCGCGTTTGACCAGGTAGCCCATGATGTCTCCATCCAGAACTTACCGGTTCGTTTCCCAATTGATCGTGCAGGATTTGTCGGTTCCGACGGCCCCACCCATGCAGGCACCTTTGATGTCGGTTTTTTATCCTGTCTTCCGAATTTTGTGGTTATGGCGGCAGCCGATGAATCGGAACTCAAAAACATGGTTGCCACAGCCGCAGCTTTTGATGAGGGACCAATATCGTTTCGTTATCCACGTGGCGAGGGAGTGGGGACGAAATTGCCAACACGTGGCGAAGTCCTGGAAATTGGTCGCGGACGTGTAATGCGCGAAGGCAGCAAAATTGCAATATTATCGTTTGGCACGCGTTTACAGCAGTGTCTTGATGCAGCGGATGAACTCGACTCAAGCGGTCTTTCAACTACTGTTGCAGATGGACGATTTGCAAAACCACTGGATATCGATCTGGTCCAACGGCTGGCCAAAGAACATGAGGTGCTGATCACGGTCGAAGAGGGTAGTATCGGTGGATTTGGCTCTCATGTGGTAAATTGCCTGTTGAATGCCGGCTTACTTGATGGCCGTTTGAAATTTCGCTCGATATTTATGTCCGATAGTTATGTTGATCATGCCTCTCCAGAAAAAATGTATGCGGATAGCGGTCTCGACAGTGACAATATTGTCAAAGCGGTGTTTTCCATTCTGGGCAAACAGCATATTCATTTGCGAGATATCGGCGCATGAATAAATACAAAATTGCATATACCGGCTGGATCAGATCCCGGGAACTGGTAGCATTAGCCAAGCCGCTGGCTGTTCTGCTGGCCCTGCTGTTTTCGCTGACTGTTCATATCAATGCCACGCTCGCTGCAGGCGGCGAAAATATACTATGCGCGGCCGCCTTTCAGTCAAGAAACGATGATGTGCAAACACCCAATGGACAACTGCAAATTGAGCACTGCGGGATTTGCGTTGTCGCTAACCAGTTCAAATCATTTGGCCTGTCGGATGACGCGGGATTGTTTGAAGAAAACTCCGGTGAGTTTGTTCACCTGACCCAATTGGACCTACATGTCTATGTCTACATATCCCGACTTTCCAATATCCGGGGACCTCCTGCTCCATAATTCAACATAGCATCAAAAATTATTGCTGGATTGCGACTTTTACTACGGCGCAACCACTGTTTGAATCTGGAGAATCAAAATGAAAAATAGACTAATTGAAATAATTACAAAACCGGTAGTGATGGCGATGATAGTTGCCTCATTATTTACTGTCGCTGTTCCTGGCAGCGCCCATTCCGATGGGTTGATTGAAGTCAAGAAAGCTTGGTTGCGCGCTACACCGCCGTCAGCCAAAGCTGCTGGTGGCTATCTGATCATTGTTAACAATACGCCCGACGATGACACGCTCATAGGAGTGAGTTTTTCCGGGGCAAGAAAATCGGAAGTTCACGAAATGAAGATGACTGATGGCGTGATGAAAATGCGCCCCCTGGAAAATGGCATCGATATTCCGGCGGGAAAATCGGTCACCCTAAAGCCTGGTGGATTTCATCTGATGTTCATGGGTCTGAAAGAGCAGCTCAAAGACGGACAAAATTTCCCGATCATGCTGAAATTTGCACAATCTGGAGAACTGGAAGTCAATTTTCCCGTGTTTGCTATGGACAAGGGAAAAAAATACATGATGCAGGAAGAGTAGGAACATGCGTTACATAAAGTTTGTTCTTTGGGGAATGGTCGCAGCAACTGCTGCGACCATGGCCTATATCTATGTTGTCGATGATAAAATTTCCACGCAAAGCAGGCAGGTTACAGCTGTTAAGCTGGGTGATGAATTCAGCCTTGTTCGCCACGATGGCAAATCAATCACCGATAAGGACCTGTTGGGCAAGCCCCACGCATTATTCTTTGGATTTACCAATTGTCCTGAAGTCTGCCCTACTACCCTTCATGAAATGTCCACCTGGCTTGGTGAACTGGGAGAAGATGCAAACCAGATCAACATCTATTTCATGACAGTCGATCCTGAACGGGACAACGTTGAGACATTGTCCGACTATCTTACCGCATTTGATTCCAGAATAACGGGTATTACAGGTGAAAAAGCCGATGTGGAAAAAACTTTGAAGTCCTATAAAGTTTTCTTCAGACGCGTCGACCTTGATGATGGCGACTACAGTATGGACCATTCGGCGATGATTTACCTGCTGGATGCGAAAGGTGATTTTGCCGGCAGTATTTCTTATGGAGAAGACGGGCAGAGCGCCGTGGCAAAACTACGGAAAATGTTGAACTGAACCAGATTATTTTCTTGTCAGGAGTTACAGGAAGGCTTCATTTTGCATCATAACATCATAAGAAAAAATATGGCGTTGTGATTGCATTAACCAATATTCTTTGCGCTTTCCTAACCCAGGTGTTGCATAATTTATTGCTAACAAATTCTTATCTGACAGATAATACCAAAGGCTTTTGGTATGACATACGGGAATGATCATGAAGAAATCAGTCATCATTACGATCATTTTGAGCAGCACGTTTGGTCTCATGCCTGAAACCAGGGCTCAATATGTTGAGTATGAAACTTCAAGTCCGGGTCTCATTGCCTCTGCCCCGCAAAAAGCAAGCTTTGATGAATTACGCGGCATCATCGAGCATGAAAACAACAATCACTTTGTCACTGTCAGTGATTTTATCAAAAATTCACCTGTTTCCAATGATGGTTTGGGAAATCTGGATTCAGGTATAAAGACTCAAAAGTCACCGTCTGCAAATCAACCCATCGATTCCCTTGTGACAGGAAAATCCAACAATACAAACTTCAACAGAAAGTTTGATTCCGGCGGGATACCCATGGCCCACCACCAGGAATATCCAAGGCCCAGTATAAAAAATCTCGCTTCAGACTTGTTCGAAGCATTAAAAATCAATCCCTATCCGGCCGATCAATAATCAATCAGGGACTTGCAAATATTTCAACAAGGCATCATGAAACCTTGATGAAATGTGAACAACGCATCAGACTGGATAAACTGCTTGTCAATCGCGGATTTTACCCAACGCGTTCACGTGCGCGAGACGCAATTATTCGTCAGTGTATTGTTGTCGATGGGAATATTGCGACCAAACCCGGAACCATGGCGGTTGTTTGTGCACCGATTGAAGTCAATGACGAGGCATTGAAATATGTTTCACGCGGCGCATTAAAACTCATGCACGGTCTGAAAGTAAGCGGGTTTAATCCTCAAGACAAGATTTGCCTGGATATCGGAGCATCGACAGGCGGTTTCACTCAAGTATTACTGGAAAATGGCGCCGCCCATGTTTTTGCCGTTGATGTTGGCTACGGGCAGCTGGAAAATTCTATCCGGAATGACAGCCGGGTAAGTGAATTGTCCAGTCTTAATGCGCGTGAATTATCTGAAGAACACCTGAACGGTATGCTACCGGAATTTCTGGTCAGTGATCTGAGCTTTATTTCACTGAAACTTGCTCTGCCCCCTGCCCTGCGACTGGCCAAGAATGGCGCAAGGGGATTGTTTCTGATCAAACCACAATTCGAAGTCGGTCGCGAAAATATTGGCAAAGGCGGAATTGTATGCGATGTGGAAACCGGGGTCAGAGCCGCCCGCTCAGTCTGCCAGTGGCTGGAAAAGCAAGATGGTTGGCGTGTCTGTGAATTGATGGATTCCCCGATTGCTGGAAGTGATGGCAATCATGAATATATTGTCGCGGCGGAAAAGACCAATGACTGAAATCCTGACAATTGATGCCCTGGGACATCAGGGCGATGGCCTGGTACAGACATCAGACGGTCGTATTTTTATACCGTTTGCCCTTGCGGGCGAACTCGTTGAGGTGACGAATTCTTCAGCACGGCGAGATCTAGTCAATGTCGTGGAACCTTCAAGTGATCGCGTCGAACCAATTTGCCGTCATTTTGGCACCTGTGGCGGTTGTCAGGTTCAGCATCTAGCCAATGAACCCTATTTGGCATGGAAGAAAAAACTGGTTGAGGACGCGTTGATCAGCCAGAACATCAATGCAAAGGTTGAGCCGGTTGTTTCATTTAGCAACGACCGGCGTCGGCGGGTAGTTTTTAGTGCCACTCATACCAGCACTGGCATATTGTTAGGCTTCACCCAAAAATCCACTCACCATATTACTGACATTTCCGAATGTCCGGTCATCAGGCGCTCAATCGCCTCTCAACTTGAAACAATCAGGAAAGCTATCCGTCCCATCCTGCCTGCCAGGGGGATCACAAGCATCTGTGTTGTTGACTGTGACAATGGACTGGATATCCATCTGGAAGCACAGGGAAAATTGGGGGAAAAGGCCAGACAGTCCGCAATCCGGATTGCGCTGGAAGGAGATATTGCAAGGCTTTCTTATGGTGGGGAAGTGCTGATCGAAACCAGACGGCCTGAACTGACTATGGGCTTGGCAAATGTCGGCATGCCGCCCGGTTCGTTTATCCAGGCGGTTGCATCAGCTGAAACCAGGATGGCGGCCATGGTTTGTGATCATCTGAAAAGCTGCAAGCAGGTGGCTGATTTGTACTGCGGCATAGGTACATTTGCTTTTCGCCTTGCCGAGAATTCAACAATATTAGCCTGTGAAAATAATCAGCTGGCGCTGGATGCACTAGATGAAGCCTGGCGAGCCACCGGTGGTAAACTGAAACTTGTCAGAACTGAAAAACGGGACCTGTCTTTGCGCCCGGTAATGGTTGAAGAACTGAAAAAAATCCAGGGCGTGGTTTTTGATCCACCAAGGGCAGGTGCTCGCGCACAGGTGCAGCAACTGGCCCGTTCAAAAGTGAAAAAAATTGCCGCTGTATCCTGCAATCCCGTCTCACTTGCACAAGATCTTGGTGTACTGATCAATGGCGGTTTCAAAATAGTCAGTGTTACCCCGATTGACCAGTTCGTCTTCACGCCACATGTTGAAGTCGTGGCACTTTTGCAGCGTTAAAGCCATTCATGGCTATTTTGAATTGTTTCGCCGGTGTTTATACCAAAGGAAATTAGTATTACCTGTTCATGAAAGCCATAAATGCCTGTTTTGCCTCTTCAGAGAGCAGGCGCTTGCCAAATAATTCCGCCTCTTCACGCATTCTGGCAAGGATATCGGAACGGTCGCCACGGATGAGTTTTCTCGAGATTTCCATCGCCTGGGGTGGTTTGGCAGCAATTGATCGGGCGGTTTTCACCGCTTGCGTTTCAAGATCGTCACTTGCCACTATCTGACTGACCAACCCTGCTTCTCTTGCTTGCTCAGGTGAAAATTTTTCTCCCATTGCCAATAGCCAAAATGCCCTGTGATGGCCCATCAGGCGCGGGGCAAACAGGCTCGAGCCTGCCTCGGGAATAAGCCCCAGATCGACAAAAGGTGTCCTGAAGCTGGCAATATGCGAAGCGATGACGTGATCGCAATGCATCAACATGGTTGTTCCCACTCCGATCGCCAGCCCGTCAACACCGGCCACCATGGGTTTTTTCGCCATGATGATGCGCTCAAGAAATTCAAATACAGCCATTGAACTTCTTTCGCCACCGGACATGGCAATCCGGGCAAAATCGGCAATGTCGTTGCCGGCAGTAAATGCTCCACTATGACCAAGAAACAAAATGCAACGCACATCCGCGTCTGCGTTTGCTGTATCGATCGCATCGGCCATGTCCTGATACATATCTGCGGTAATGGCGTTTTTCTTCTCGGGGCGATCAAAACGAAGCGTTGTTACACCCTCTTCGTTTGATATTTCAATAAATTCACTCATCCAAAGTATTTCCTGCTGCTATTCAGAGCGCAATTGTTTTGAAGCTGCAGCCAGGCTTTCTGCACCCTCAATCACGGACAGTTTAAGTGCAGAACATTCGGAAATCAGGTTTTCTGCATAAAACCTTGCAAGCTCACGAGAATTCTGGCCACCTTGTGCCAGTCCGGCTTTGGCCAGTCCAACACCGCCAGACAGCAGGCCAAACATCGATTGAAACGGAGTTGCACCAGCCAGCACCAGCTGATTGTTGCCAGCTGCCAATTGTTCCAGCAACCATTTGGTTGCCTGGCGAACATCGCCCAATGCATTGGACAATTGATCGGCTGTCGAGCCAAATCCCGGCTCATTGGTTGCCCGCACCTCTTCAATCACCTCGCCCAGTTCATCCAGATAATCACCCATTGCTCCGCCACCCGACAATGGCAGTTTGCGGGTAACCAGGTCAATCGCCTGAATACCGTTGGTGCCTTCATAAATCGGATTTATTCTTGCATCCCGCATAAACTGTGCAGCCCCGGTTTCTTCAATAAAACCCATGCCGCCATGAATCTGTACTCCAATTGAAGCAACTTCAACACCGATATCGGAAGAAAATGATTTCGCAATTGGCGTCAGCAGGTTAACCCGCTCTTTCCATTTCCTGTGTGCATCGCCATCACCGGAATTTTCCGCAAAAACCGCCATATCTGAAGCATGCGCACATGAATAACATATTCCCCTTGCCGCCTGGATCAGGGATTTCATGGTCAGAAGATTGCGGGCAACATCGGGATGCGTGACGATAGCATCCATGCCTTTGCTCTCACTGCCCTCAGCAAATCCCTGTGTGCGTTCATTGGCGTAGGCAAGTGCATGCTGATAGGCTGCCTCACCGATGGCCACGCCTTGAGCGCCGACGTGTAGCCGGGCGTTATTCATCATCGTAAACATGCAGGCAAGACCGCGATTTTCTTCACCAACCAGATAACCAACGGCTCCGGGCACTGCTGTTTGGCTACCCTCAAATCCATCACCAAATATCATAACGCAGGTAGGCGATGCGTGAATGCCAAGTTTTTCTTCAAGACTCTGGCAAAATACATCGTTGCGATCACCCAGAGAACCATCACTATTCACCAGAAATTTTGGAACCAGGAACAGGGAAATCCCCCGGGTGCCTTGCGGCGCATCCGGAAGGCGGGCCAGCACCAGGTGACATATATTAGGTGTCATATCGTGCTCACCATAAGTAATGAATATTTTCTGTCCAAAAATTCTGTAACTGCCATCGCCAACCGGTTCCGCTTTTGTGGTCAGCGCTGCCAGATACGAACCTGCCTGGGGCTCCGTCAGGTTCATGGTTCCAGTCCACTCACCGGACACCATTTTTTCAAGATAGGTGTCCTTGATTTCCTGCGAGCCGTGGGCTTCAATCGCATCAACAGCTCCAGCGGTCAGCAATGGAGCCAGACCAAAGGCCATTGCTGCTGAATTCCACATTTCACAAACCACAACAGACAACATAGTCGGCAGACCCTGTCCGCCATATTCCGGCGGTCCGCTGAGTGAGTTCCAACCGCCTTCGCGCCATGCCTTATAGGTATCTTTCCAACCCGGAGCGGTGGTCACAACTCCATTGTCGAGAACGGCTCCGTGTTCATCGCCAATCCGGTTCAACGGAGAAAGTTCCTCATTGGCAAACTTGCCGGCTTCCTCCAGAATGGCGGTAACCAGATCATCGCTGAGATCGCCCATCTTGCCTTCATCAATGGCTTTGGAAAGCCCTGCCACGGCGTTTAACGTATGCGTGATATCGTTCACCGGTGCCCGGTACATGATAACTCTCCTAGGTTGATTTGAAGTTAGGAATATTTTTAATTTACGTTTACGTCAATAACAATTTGTATTTTTCACATTGTTCAATTGTGTGATCATCCAGTTACGTCCTATAAGTGCCTGAATGATCGAATTCCATTTGGACCCTTAATTTGCAAATCCTGAAATTTCATCCTGACAATCCCAAATATGGCGAAACACTATCGAAAAGTATCGCGCATTTACGCGAAGCAGGACTGGTGGCGATGCCAACCGAAACGGTTTACGGACTGGCGGCAGATGCCACCAGCGGTGTGGCGGTGGCAAAAATTTTTGAAGTCAAAAAGCGACCGCGGTTCAATCCGCTGATTGCGCATGTGAGCAGCCTTGAGATGGCCCGGGCATATGGTGTGTTTGATGCAGTTTCGACAAGGTTGGCGGAGCATTTCTGGCCCGGTCCCTTAACTTTGGTTGTCAACAAATCCTCTGGATCAAATATTCATGATCTGGTTTCGGCCGGCCTGGATACCATTGCCATTCGTTGTCCGGGCGGATCAGCACGGCAGATGATCGAGGCCTTTGGCAGACCACTGGCGGCTCCCAGTGCCAATCTGTCTGGCAAAGTGTCAGCGACAACCGCCCGCCATGTGGCAATTGAGTTTGCCGGTGAAGATATACTGGTTCTGGATGGAGGGGCCTGCAATGTCGGGATCGAATCGACCATTGCCAGAGTGATGGATGGCAAGATAAAAGTGTTGCGCACAGGATCCGTGACGGAAAAACAGCTGGCGGAATATAGCGGTTTACCGGTGGAAACAGAGGAGACCGGTGCAGAAATCAGAGCACCCGGCATGTTGACTTCTCATTATGCGCCACATTCGAATGTTATTGTCAATTGTAATGCCGCGCTCGCGGGAGCGGCAATTCTTGATTTTGGTAACCAGAAGATCTCTGGTGATTATCAATTTCAGTCCTATCGTGATCTCAGCCCCAATGGAGATCTGCGAGAGGCGGCGGTTAATTTGTACAGTTATCTGCGTGAACTGGATGAATTGGGAAGAGATGACATCTGTGTAGCTGCCATTCCTATGGAAGGCCTGGGGATTGCAATCAACGACCGGCTGGCCAGAGCCGCTGCTCCACGTTCCCGGTTGACGGACAACATGGCTATTGCGCCAATATCTGAAAAAATCATTGATGCAACCACATCCGGTGAGGGAGAATAATTGTGGCTGAAGCCATTTCATCTGAATTGCTGAACCAGTTTACAGCAATTGTCGGCAAAAAGAATATTTTGGACAGTAGCGATGACCTGACCCACTACACCGATGAAAATCGCGGTTATGTGATTGGTCAAACACCATTGGTAATCAAGCCCAAAACCCGTGAAGAAGTAGCACAGATACTAAAACTGGCCAGCGAAACCGGCACACCTATTGTACCCCAGGGTGGGCATACGGGACATATGGGTGGCGGTGTACCTATATCCGGGATCAATTCAATCGTGGTCAGTACTGAACGGATGAACAAAGCACGTGATATTGACCTGTCAGCCAACACCCTGACAGTGGAGGCAGGCGTTATACTGGAAACCATTCAAGATCTGGCTGCACAAAACAACCGCCTGTTCCCATTGTCACTGGGTTCACAGGGATCCTGCATGATCGGTGGAAACATATCTACCAATGCCGGGGGTACCGGCGTTCTGGCATTCGGTAATACACGTGATCTGGTGATGGGACTGGAAGTGGTTTTGCCTGATGGGGAAATCTGGGACGGTTTAAACAAACTGCGAAAAAACAACACCGGCTATGATTTGAAAAACCTGTTTATCGGTGCCGAAGGTACATTGGGGATTGTGACAGCAGCGGTTTTGAAACTTTTTCCCGCGCCAGCTGGCAAAGAGGTCGCCTGGGCCGGGTTTGCCTCAACCCTGAAAGCGCTGGATTTCCTGCAACTGGCAAAATCAAAGGCCGGTAATCAACTGACCGCATTCGAACTGATACCGCGAATCGGAATAGAGTTTCTGTTGAAGAATTTCGATAATTTTTCTGATCCACTCGAGCAGCCTTGTCCCTGGTATGGGTTGATCGAAATTTCATCCGGTCGCTCTGAAGATGACGCACGATCACTGACCGAAAACATATTTTCTGACGCTCTGGAAAAAGGCATCATTGAAGATGCGGTTTTGGCATCCAATATTGCCCAGCAAAAACTGTTCTGGAAGATGCGTGAAGACCTGCCACTTTCCCAGCACCCGGAAGGGGCATCCATAGCCCATGATATTTCAGTTCCAATCGGCAAGGTTCCTGAACTGATGGAGCGCGGCGAAGCACTGGTTACGAATGTGGTTCCGGGAGCGCGCATGGTGGCATTTGGTCATTTGGGAGATGGTAATATTCATTTCAATTTCAGCAGTCCGGTTGGTGCGGATCGGGAACAATATATGACAAACCGCAAAGCGGTGAACGAAGTTGTTTACCAGCTTGTGCTGGAACTTGGTGGGTCAATTTCAGCGGAACATGGTATTGGCCTGTTTAAAAAAGATGCCCTGGAGCAATCAAAATCGCCCGTCGAACTGGCAATGATGCGTCAAATCAAGAACTGTTTTGATCCCAAGGGTATTATGAATCCCGGCAAGGTACTCAACATGCCGCAATAAGTATTCATACTAATAATCTGGCTAATAATCTGGCCAATAATCCGGATGAAACTGCCCAGCCAGTCATAAACAGAAATCTCCACCAGGTTTTTATCTGGATCATGGATGTAGACTGATGTGATTTGATTTTGCAATTTCACCTTGCGGTGCAAAGGGTAGGCACAAACGTAAAGGGCGCAGCCGAAAGCAAACGCCCTGATCCGTGCGCCTGGTTTTCGCTATCGCTCGACCAACTGCAAACGCGAGGTCAATTACATAAATTACAGACCTCTCTCGAAGAAGGGGTAAAGCTCCTAACCCGTAGGTTGAAGGAAGCAATGAACTGCGCGCATATTGGAAGTAAGACCATAGAGTTTGAATGTTCTAGAAAAAAACTTGCAATTTTTCCGTGATTTCCGTAATTTCCGTAAAATACGTAAATGGAGAAATTTCAATGACCAAAGTTACAGCATCGGAATTGCAGAAGAATTTCGGCAAGTATCAAGCACATGCACAGCGCGAGCCCGTCACTGTGACCAGTCATGGCCGTGACAGCGTGGTGCTTCTTAGTGTTGATGAATATGACAGATTTAGGAGATTGGAGGATGAAATGACAGATAAAATGACGGATGAACGGATTGCCGTTCATCGCGATACGCTTTTGAAGCTCGCTAAATAATGAGTAATCCGAAATGGATTACACAGCCAGAAATTGAGCGGCTTCATACCAAGCTTATAGATCAGACTGGAGGCTCGCATGGTTTGCGGGACTCCAGTCGTTTAGAATCCGCTTTGGCACGGTCGCGTAATCTGTATGCCTATGGTGAGCAGGATATTTTCCAGCTTGCGGCTTCATATGCCGAAGGGTTGGCGCGCAATCATGCATTTGTTGATGGCAACAAGCGCATTGGATTTTCGGCGGCTGATATTTTTCTTTTTAAGAACGGTCAGGAGCTTTTACCACGCAAGGATGATGGACACGTCCACATGATGGAAACGCTTGCTCAAGGTCACATGAGCCGAGAAAAAGACGCCCAACATTTCAAGGATAACTGCCGCGCTATTGAGATAGAGATGAAGCAGAGATAATGACGCAGGCGCTTTTGGAAAAAGCAGTACAAGACACTGTGATGTCATTTCAAAGGATGTCTGAGCAGTTCTATGAACGCAAGACTGACTGCACTGCCCCAAGAAATGCTTTCCAACGACTGGATAAAGGGTCTCTTCTTTGGGAGACAGAAACTGGTGAAAGTTATGTCGATATTCTGGGCGCAGAAGCGATGGGCCGATTGCAAATTTATTATCAACAGCGTCACTTGCTGGCTCTTCAGCAGGGCATTGTCGATTCAGATTATTTAGTGCGTAGCCCCGATACGAGATACTCGGTCGGTCAACGCTTGATCATTTGAGAAGATGGCGTGCTGGGTTTCGCAAATTTGGTTGAGCAACTTGGAGCCGTCATTATGCGTGACGACCGAAAGGAAGAAGCTAGTCGAATACCTTGATCTTAGAGGAAGACAATCTTGGCTTTGCGCGTACAACCGTTGATGCGATAATGTCCATTATGGAACGGAAATTGAGTGAAGCGTGATTGAAAAATGGACTAATGGCTCTATCAGAATAATTGGGCATCGAGATGGTATCAAAATCGTGGAGTATTGGTCGGAGCCAGCGCCAAACCAAAACAGTATTGGAATACGGAGTGTTCTATGCCATAATCCCGTCATCAAATAATTCCATCTGGGGGATTTCGGATAAACAAGTTTACCTCAGACTCATAAAGGGCATTTTACAATGACTTTGAAAAATATTTGTCTTTCTGGATTATTACTTCTGCTTGCGATCTTCACCACGAATGCTTTCGCCCAAAAAAGTGTGTTCGATCAAACTGTCGTTGAGAAAGAAAACTGGGAACCAGCCATTCCTCGACCAGATCAAGAGAGAGTGGCAAATGCCAAGCTTGAGGAGTTCGAGCAAAAACACGGCAAAAAGCCCAACATATTGATTTTCTTGGTCGATGACATGGGCTGGGGAGATCCTGGTGTTTATGGCGGTGGAACAGCAATAGGTGCCCCAACGCCAAACATCAACAAGCTTGCCAATGAGGGGCTGAAGTTGACCTCCATGTATTCCGAGCCGACCTGTACATCATCTCGGGCAGCCCTCGTAACAGGCAGGATCCCCATCCGGAGCGGTCTGGTTAGGCCAATCCTGACCGGTGACAAGGTGAGTAAGAACCCCTGGGAGGTTGAAGTTACCCAGGCAAAATTATTATCCCAGGCAGGATATCAAACCGCGTTGATTGGCAAGTGGCACGTTGGCGAAGGGGAGAACATGCTACCCCACGAGATTGGATTTGATTATTTCTACGGCCTGCCATCGGTTCAATCGGATTACACGCAGTTTCTGGTTGAACGCCAGTATTCTGATATGATCAATAACCCCGAGCTCTCAGAAATGGCCTTCAAGCTGAGACCAGAGGGCCTGATCAAGGGGACGAAAGGCGGTCAGCGGGAGGTTGCCTACCCGATAGAGAGTATCGAAGAAATGGCCATGGTCGACCAGGTCCTGAGGGACGAGTCTGTGAAATTCTTAACGAAATCCATTGAGGACGAAAAGCCGTTTTTCTTGGTTCATTCCTTCTCCAAGATTCACAACGACAACTACGTGGCACCGAAGTACAAGGGCGCCAGCCCTGCTGCGATGCCCGTTAGGGATGCGATGATCGAAGTCGATGCCATCACGGGAGAGATCATTGCTCTTCTGGAAGAAAAAGGAGCGCTTGAGAACACCCTTATATTTTTCACCTCGGATAATGGCGCCAACGAGGACACTTGGCCGGATAGCGGATATCACCCTTGGCGAGGTGGAAAGGGAACCACTTGGGAAGGAGGCGTCCGTGTCCCGGGTATTGCTTACTGGAAGGGTATGATAGAAGCGGGGCAGATAAACAACGGCTTGATGCACCTGACTGACTTATATATGATTTCATTACGGTTGGGGGGAGTTTTGGATCAACTTCCAGACAATCTGTACTTTGATGGAATTGATCAAACCGCGTTCCTCCTTGCTAAGGATGGAAAGTCCAGGAGGCAGGTGGTATACATGTGGAATCGAGAAGATTTCTGTGCATTGCGTTGGCGAGACTACAAAGTGCACTTTAAAGTGTTCCAAACTGTCGATGCCCGTAGGAATATTGATGCTTCGCTACTTACTGACATTGGAACGGCTCCGTGGGTTTTCAATCTCAACGTTGATCCCAAAGAGATGGCCAGCTCAGGCCATCAATTTTTTGAATGGGGGATGCCACAGGCAACAAGATTTCTTAAAGAACATCTGGCGACCATGAAGAAATTCCCCAACACGGATATTGGGCTGGGTTTCTAGAGATTTTGTGCCGTATCTGTCTCGGGCGTATAGGGTAATCCATTATCATGATGGACCAAAGGCCAATCATACATTAACATTCAAATTGGACCATTCAATGGGGGCCGATCACCGTCGCTGCAGGAAAAAAATTGGTGAAATTGCCCAAAATTGTCAATTGCGCCATAGGGCATCTGCGATATTTTGTTCGCCGTTGGCGCGCAGTATATTGAGGGCGAAACTGCGGGCTCTTGCAAAGATACCAGGATTTGTGCGGATACGGCTTGCATCCTCCAGCATTGAGACATCGCGCACATAATGATTTCT
>JAAEMP010000020.1 GCA_024225445.1 Hyphomicrobiales bacterium
AGCTCTTAGTAAACGGGGGAACGGTTCCGCTATCATTTGACCTCACCAGTCATGGATTCGAACTGGCAACCCACTTTCAAACAGATACGAGTTCACAGGATTGGTCAACGATTACAGATAGTTACAACGCTGGTTGGGACATATTCAAGCAGATCAAAATTTTTGATGACGGAATTGAGTGGATACAAACCAGGGATGTGAATGATACCAATGGTTGGTCCAGTTACACAAATAAATATGACATAGATTCAAACTGCTTTGAACAGGTAGGAACCTATGACGATGGCAATGCGTGGCAAATGTCCTGGGATGTGAACAACACTGAAACATGGTCCCGGCAGATGAATCATGACGACACCGCGAACTTACAAAACTGGACCGCCTATTCCAACCTCTTTGATGATCAGGATCGTATATATAACCAATTGGGTACATACGATAACGGTAATACGTGGAATCTGATTTAGGATGTGGACAACGCTGAAACATGGTCCCGGCAGATTAATTATGACGATATCGCGAACTTAAAAAACTGGACCACCTATACCAACCTCTTTGATGATCAGGATCGTTTATATAACCATCTGGGTACATACGATAACGGTAATACATGGAATCTGATTTGGGATGTGGACAACGCTGAAACATGGTCCCGGCAGATTAATTATGACGATACCGCAAACTTAAAAAGCTGGACCACCTATACCAACCTCTTTGATGATCAAAACCGCCAGTATGACCAGGTGGGCGAATTCGAATTACGGTAACCGAAATTATTGCAATTTACAAACCAGATGATATCCTCACCCCATGGCTCGAATTGCCCGTCTTGTTGTACCTGGTCTGCCTCATCACGTCACCCAGCGCGGTAACCGTGGCGAGCGGGTATTTTTCAGTGATGATGATTATGAAGCTTATCTGCAGTATTTGCGGGAGGCGCTGGCTGTTTGCGCTGCTGAGGTGTGGGCTTGGTGTCTGATGCCCAATCACGTTCATTTGATCATTGTGCCGCACGATGAAGACGGCCTGCGCAAGACTGTCGCCAATGCGCATCGCCGTTACGCTGTGCGAATTAATGCCCGCAACAAATGGACAGGCCATCTTTGGCAGGGGCGATACGGGTCTGTGGTTATGGACGAAGCACATCTTTACCATGCATTTGCCCATGTCGCACTCAACCCGGTTCGCGCACGATTGGTCAAACGCGCGCAAGACTGGCCCTGGTCCAGTATTCATGCACATTTGGGCAAATGCAGTGATGGTATCACACGAATTAAAGCGGCAAATAAACGGGTTGGTGATTTTGGCAAGTTCCTTCAACAGGACTTTGACGAACAGAGCTTTGCCGCAATAAGAGGCGGCGAGCAAATCGGAAGGCCTGTTGGCAGTGCCGCATTCGTTCACAAACTTGAGGTAAAGTTCGATCGAAAACTGACCCGGCAAAAACCAGGGCCCAAATCACAAAAAATCAAGTAGTTTCTGTGACAGTTGGTTTCGATTGACATGGAGCTATTGACTAGCGCTGGTCAGCATTCACAGCAGATAATAAACAACAAACAAAAGTGAAGCGCTGACGGCTGCCAGTTTCAGTAAATCTTTAGATGCAGAACTATCCAAATCCAATGCCCCTATTATTTGTAACGAATCATACTGGATACTTTAGTATTGCGTATGGGAAATAGCAATCGCTGCGATTGTCGCGCTGTCTTCACAAAACTAAACAATCTCCCTTTTTACAGTGGTTAACGGTTGTCGCTTCTCTTGACAATAGGTGATATTTCGCCAGTGATTGTGCTGCTTGGACTGTCTTTGCATACGGGATACTCCTTAATGTTAAAGGGGCTCCCCACCATCTGTTCAGGAGCGCACAATGGTCCTGCAAACCAAGTTGATCCACGGTTTAAAAACCAAAGTCCGAGGCGGTTTTACAGCACCGACTGGGCCATGATGGCCATCATGGCCCAGTCAACCCAATGATATATCATCAGGTCGAGTATCAACATACAAAGTCCGAGGATGACGAAACATGATTTGCAACCAATAATATAGAGTCCATTCTTGTCCCGAATTGTCGCTATTTATGGTTGTTCGGATTCCATTTAGATCAAATTTATATCAAAAAGTAACCTGCTGCAGGCTCAATTTTTAACAAATAGTTGCTTTAGTAGAACAGACGGGAGAATTGAGAGTGAACTGTGTATCTGAACAAATTGTCCGACTTCCTATGCAATAAATCGGGAAATGTTGCGATCATATTTTCATTATTGGCGTTTCCCATAGCAAATACAGTAGCTGAAGTCATCGCGGCAGAGGCCGGCGGCAGAACCAGGGCTGAACGGGTGGCAGAAATGCGCGCTATTGCTTCGGTGATTGATAACAGATCAAGATTCACAGGTGTGACCCATTCTCAAGTTGTTGGAATGACAGACCAATTCAACAGTTATTCCAAAGCTATGCCGCCGGGCACGGCTGCTCTTGCAGGCATGGCGCAAGATGCTATGGACTATGTAGCCACACATGGGTCCACCGTAGGGGAATCAGTATTTTTTTCCACCCCAGCAACACAAGGGAATTTACCCTCGGGGCGGAAGACAGAGGCCACACTTGTGAATGGTCATATATACGCCAGCGATCCTAAAGGCAGGTCAATTAAAACTACATTGGGGTACATAAAACCTGTGTCTGCACAAGCGCCTGTTCAGACAACCATTCAGACTGGATTACGCTGATAGTGTGGTCACTCCGTGCGGCTTCCAAATAAGCCAATGTGGAAGCGTGGTAAATACCCCTCCGTCAACAGGAGGCGAAGATACCATCACCGCAAATTAATCAGATATTGGCAACCACGGTCTGCAGCATCCCCTTAACCTTACCGGCAACCTGCTGGAGTTCTGCATTGTCAATGCCTGCCATAGATGCCTGGGGATCGACCGCACTGACCTCGACATCGCCATTGTCCAGCGAGCGCACAATGACATTGCAGGGCAGCATTGATCCGACTTTTGGTTCAATACCCAGTGCACCAAATGCCAGTTTTGGATTGCATGCTCCCAGGATGAGATAATCGTTCATGTCCTCATCAATTTTCTTCTTCATCGTCGCCTTGACATCAATTTCGGTCAGCACACCAAAACCCTGGTCCTGTAACGCGGTGCGGGCTCGTTCAACAATTGTATCAAAACTGGAGGTTTGAAAAATTCGGTCGATTGTGTATGACATGTTAAAATCTCTTATATTAGCAAAGCCTGATATAAAGTATTTATGTCGTTAATTTCATTAGTCAAGTCTTATCAGTAAATTAAATTTTGTGTGCTATTGCGCAGCTGCTGCAGACAATATAATTGATGGCAATTATTCCCACATCATCAATTCGGGGATCAAATGGAAAAATGGGTTTACACTTTTGCAGACGGTAACGCTGAGGGCGACGCCACTATGGCTGATTTGCTTGGCGGTAAAGGTGCAAATCTGGCTGAAATGTGCACTTTGGGTCTGCCTGTCCCCCCGGGCTTGACGATAACCACCGACGCTTCAAACTGGTACTACAGCAATAGAAAATCGTTTCCCGACTCGCTGCAAAATCAGGTAATTGAGGCGATTGAAAGAATTTCAAAGCTCACCGGTCGCTCATTTGGTAACGGTGACAGTCCCCTGCTTCTGGCCATTCGCTCAGGATCACGCGTCTCCATGCCCGGGATGATGGATACAGTCCTTAATCTTGGACTGAATGACCAGACCGTACAGGCACTGGCAAAAGAGGCAGATAGCGAACGCTTTGCCCTCGACAGTTATCGCCGCTTCATTCAGATGTACAGCGATATTGTGCTTGGCATTGATCATGCGTTTTTTGAAGAAGTGCTGGACGATGCCAAGGCCCGGTTTGAGCTGGATCAGGATACGGATCTTACGGCTGAGAACTGGCACACAGTAATTGACCGCTACAAACAGTTAATCATTGAAGAACATGGTTCACCTTTTCCCCAGGATGCAAACGAGCAATTGTGGGGCGCCATAGCAGCGGTTTTTTCCTCCTGGATGAATCCCCGGGCCATTGCCTATCGCAGTTTGCACAATATTCCCGGGGATTGGGGTACCGCGGTCAATATTCAGGCCATGGTTTTTGGCAATATGGGGGATACCTCCGCCACGGGTGTGGCATTTACCAGAAATCCATCGACAGGTGAGAACCTGCTTTTTGGTGAATTTCTGGTAAATGCCCAGGGTGAGGACGTGGTTGCCGGCATCAGAACACCGCAAAATTTGACTGAAGAAGCAAGAATTGCCGCAGCATCAGACAAGGTTTCCATGGAGAAACTGATGCCGGATGTGTTTACCCAGTTCAACAAAATCGCCAATCATCTGGAGACCCATTTCAGAAACATGCAGGATCTGGAGTTTACCGTCGAGCGTGGCAAATTGTGGATTTTGCAGACAAGAACCGGCAAACAAACCGCCAGAGCTGCATTACGCATTGCCGTCGATATGGCAAACGAGGGATTGCTCACCCGCGAGGAAGCGATTTGCCGCATTGAACCTTCCTCACTGGATCAGCTGTTACATGCTACAATTGCGCCTTCCGCAAAACGCAATGTACTGGTTACCGGATTACCGGCCTCTCCGGGAGCTGCGACCGGAAGAATTGTATTCACTTCAGCAGAAGCCGAACAATTGCGCAATGAGCACAAACCGGCAATTCTGGTAAGGGTGGAAACAAGCCCGGAAGACATTCTTGGCATGCATGCAGCCGAAGGGATTCTAACCGCCAGGGGCGGCATGACATCCCACGCGGCAGTTGTCGCAAGAGGCATGGGTAAACCATGTGTGTCAGGTGCCGGCGGCATGCGCGTTGACTATCAGGCCAGCGAACTGCGTATTTTGGGCAAAACATTCAAGACCGGTGATGTCGTCACCATTGATGGATCATCAGGCCAGGTATTGGCTGGTTCGGTTCCGATGCAACAGCCGGTATTGTCTGGTGCATTTGGTACCCTGATGAGTTGGGCTGATGCAATACGCCGAATGCAGGTGAGAACCAATGCCGAGACGCCACATGATGCAAAGACCGCCCGCTCATTTGGTGCCCAGGGTATTGGCCTTTGCCGAACCGAGCATATGTTTTTTGACTCTGAACGCATCGCAATTATGCGGGAGATGATCCTGGCATCGAATGAAGAAGGTCGCCGCATTGCGCTTGACAAACTGCTGCCATTCCAGCGTGCGGATTTTGTCGAGCTGTTTGAAATCATGTCTGGTCAACCGGTCACCATACGATTGCTTGATCCGCCTTTGCACGAATTTTTGCCAAAACTGGCCGAGGAGGTGGCTGAGGTTGCCCAGGCGATGGGTGTAGATGAGGAACTATTGCGGCAGCGCAATGAATCCTTTTTCGAGTTCAACCCGATGCTCGGGCATCGCGGATGCCGGCTGGCTATTTCCCATCCCGAGATAGTTGAAATGCAGGCAAGGGCTGTTTTTGAGGCGGCAATCATTGCCGGTGAAAAAACCGGCTCTCTGGTGGTGCCCGAAATCATGGTTCCCCTGGTCAGTCTCAATCGTGAACTGGAATATGTGAAAGACAGGATCGATGCGGTGGCAATGGCGATTTCGGAAGAAGCCGGTGTCAAATTTGAATACAAAATCGGTACGATGATTGAATTGCCGCGTGCCGCTGTCATGGCTGACAAGATTGCCGGATCAGCCGAATTCTTTTCATTTGGTACCAATGACCTAACCCAGTCAACTTTTGGTATGTCACGCGATGATGCAGCCGCTTATTTACCGGATTACGAACGAAAAAATATCCTTGAAAGTGATCCGTTTGTTTCACTTGATCTTGATGGTGTCGGCGAATTGATGAGAATTGCCACCCGCAAGGGGCGTGCTGCCAAACCTGACCTGAAAATTTCCATATGTGGTGAACATGGTGGTGACGCCGCATCGATATTCTTTTGTGAAAGCCTGGGTCTTGATTATGTTTCGTGTTCGCCATTCAGGGTTCCGATAGCCCGACTGGCAGCAGCACAGGCGGCCATCAAATACAAAAACTAGGTTGTTTGCCGCACCACCGGAGTTTCATTGGTTGAGAGTGGTGTTCATCCGGATTTCACCAGGATAGCACCAAGGGCAATCAATCCAATCAAAACCAGGGCCGGCAGTTTTATTTTTTCTCTGAAAATCAATACGCCAATACCCGTTGCGAATATGATCGAGGTTTCCCGTAGGGCTGCAGCTTCGGCAACCTTGTCAAGCCGCGAAGCCAGCATGATTGCGCCAAAACTGATAACCCCGATAATTGCCCCGAAAATGCCGCGCATGACCAGGTCCGGTATTGGCGGATGGTTGTCGGTGGTAAACCATCTGTGTGCGGCGACCAACGGGAATCCAAAGCCGCCCATCATGAAAAACCACACCAGAAAGGTAAACGGATCTGCAGCCAGTCTGATACCGTAGGCGTCAATTGTTGTATAGGCGGCAATCATGATACCGGTAAAAAACGCTGCCACTACCGCTTCGCGCAGGCCATTGATATTTTGATTATTTGCTATCGCAATACGATAATTGACAAATGCCAGCAGAAATATTGAGCCCGATAACATGCCCAGTCCAAACCATTGAAGAAGTTTCATCTGCTCATCAAAAATTACCACAGCCCACAACGCCGTGATAAACGGGCCGGTACCGCGTGCAATCGGGTAGACGACGGTAAAAGCTCCCCTGGCAAAGGAATAGGTTTGCAGCCATTCATAAATCAGATGTACCAGATAAGTGACACAGAGCACCTTGAACAGTTCAGGGTCAGGCCAGGGGAATACAAACAGCGCAAAGGGAGCAGCCATCAGGGAATAGGCGATATTTATCGAACCGCGGTTGAAATAGGGGTCGCTGCCGCCTTTGTTGACGGCCCCGAAAATTGCATGCGCCATGGCTGACAACAATGCCAGCACCAGCGCTAGTGCCTCGCCAGCAGGAGTGCCCGACCATTCAATTATCAGATCGCCCAACTAGGGCGTTTCCGGTTTATTCTGAATCATTTTATGTCTCAAATCAGTTCACTCGCTAATGCAAGTTTCTCACGTGCTATCCAGTCAGCAGTTCTTGCCAGCGCCCGCTCAAGCCGGTCAAACAATTCGTTCAATTCTGCTTCACTGATAATCATCGGTGGGCAAAGTGCCAGTGAATCACCAAGGGCACGAATGATCAATCCTTCTTCCATGGCAAATTGCGCCGCTTTTGCCCCGACACCAGATTTGGGTTCAAATGAGGTCTTGCCTGGTTTGTCCCTGACCAGTTCAACCGCTCCAAGCAATCCCAGACAGCGTGTTTCACCCACATATGGCAGCTCATCCAGCTTCTTCATGCGTTGTTCAAACAAGGGAGCAATGTTGCGTACTTTTTCGACGATATTGCGTTTTTGATAAATCTCAATTGCCTTAACGCCAATTGCACAGCCCAGTGGATGGCCACCATAGGTATAGCCATGGCCGAAAACACCGTGTTTTTCTGACTGAGCCTTAAGTACATCCATAACATGTTCCGGCACCATTACGGCACCAAGTGGCGCATAGGCCGAAGTCAGCTGTTTGGCACAGGATACCAAATCGGGTTTGATATCCAGGCTTTGAGATCCCCACATGTTTCCGGTTCGCCCAAATCCGGTAATGACCTCATCACTAATCAGCAAAATATCATGGCGATGGAGAACCTCCTGAATAGCAGGAAAATATCCCTCAGGCGGCACCAGTACTCCACCTGCACCCATCACCGGTTCAGCAATCATCGCGGCAATGGTGTCGGCACCTTCTTTTTCAATCAGTTCTTCCAGCGATGAGGCAATTCGGGCCAGGAATTGAGCTTCGCTCTCCCCATCCAGCCCAAATCGGTAGTGATGGGGACAATCAGTCCGCAATACCTTGTCGAGCAGTGGATCGAAATCGCCATGCACGACCGGCAGATCGGTTAGTGCAGAGGTCATCACTGTCACGCCATGATAGGCTTTGACTCGGGAGATTATTTTTTTCTTTTTCGGTCGGCCAAGCGCATTGTTATAATACCAGATCAGCTTGATCTGTGTATCATTGGCTTCAGACCCCGATCCGGTAAAAAATACATGCGACATCGCAACCGGTGCGATTTCTTTCAGCTTCTCCGCCAATTCTACTGCCGGTTCAGTCGTGCGTGAGGCGAAGAGATGATAATAAGGCAATTTATCGAGCTGTTGTTTACCTGCTTCAATCAGTTCCTCATCACCAAAGCCCAGTCCGGCGCACCATAGCCCCGAAAGGCCTTCAATATAGGCTTTGCCATGACTGTCATAAACATAAACCCCTTTGCCTTCGCTAATGACAAGCGAGCCGGTGTCATCTAGAGTGTGCAGCGCCGTATAGGGATGCAAAACGGATTGTGCATCACGCACCTGCATATTTGATAATTGTGTTGGCTTGTTCATCGGTCGGTCTTTCGATAGAAATAATATTTTTTACGATAGTCATGAATCGACCATCCGTGCAATAAGAGAATTTGCAATACCGATTACTGAAAGTGCCAGTTTAATGACGATCAAGGCCGTATTGTTTGATAAGGATGGAACCCTTATTGATTTCGCCGATACTTTTTTCGAGGCATGTTCAAAAATAATTCTGCAATTGGCAGATGGCGATGATGAAATGGCCGTAAAACTGGCTGAAGCAGTCGGTTTTGATACGACCAACAACAGCTGTTCTGCAGAATCTGAAATTGTCGGTGGAACATCGCTGACGATAGCCCATCTGTGGCAACCGCTGTTAAAAAGGGATACCGTTACCGGCTTGTCACAGGAACTGGACAGTTATTTTGACCGATATACTGAATCGTCGGTAACAGAATTCGAGTTCACCAAGCCAACCTTGCATATACTTGGCAATATGGGAGTTGGGCTGGGAGTGGCAACAAATGATTCTGAAAGCAATGCACGCCACCACCTTGGCGGCATCGGCATTGAAAATCTGTTTTCGTTTATCGCCGGATATGATTCCGGCCACGGCCCAAAACCTGAGCCCGGCATGATCGAAGCATTTGCCGGCCAGTTAAACATATCAGTCAATGAAGTAATGATGGTGGGTGACAGCATCAATGATCTGGTTGCCGGGAACAATGCCGGGGCAAACACGGTGGCGGTAACATCCGGCATTGCCGATGATCAGGAACTGCGCCCCTACGCCGATCACATCATCAGGGATATTTCAGAATTACCGGACCTTTTGTCGCAGAGGTACTTCAGTTCCAGGTGACTAGACCCTTTCATAGTTACATTGAATCGTTTGACGGGTTTTCGTGTTTACCGGCAAGGCATGTTTTTCACCGTGGTCTGGCGGACCATAAGGAAAGCATAACGATGTCCGCAGAGCACGAAAACCCGCCTTCGGTGGGCCAAATCAGCCCATCAGCAGCGTTGCGAACCTTGCCCGATACACGTATCGCGCTGCATTCCGCGGCTAGCCGCGTGAACTGATTTGACTCCATCAAACGGTTCAATGTAACTATGAAAGGGTCTAGGTCGCAGACCCATAATAGTGGTATTTGAAAAACAACAATGTGCTTAACGGAGTTGGATACCGGTTCACAGACTTGGTTATTTTACCTGGATGCGGAAATCCAGTGTTCTTGAGGAATGGCCAGAATCGTCAGAAAAGCGGGGCATAGACAGGATCACCCGGGCCTTGTCCAAACCACGAAATCCACGTTTTGGCGTATATTTGAAGCCCACGCCCTTTACTTGCCTGCCTTTGCAGGGGCCCTTTTTGATCTTGAATTTATAGGTGCCACCGGTAATTTTCCCGTGTTCCACGGATTTGATCGTGAATTTTGGCGGTGCCCCGGATCCGCAACTATTGGTATTATACTGGGAATATCCGTAAATACCCGTTGATCTGTTGGCCTTGACTTCACGCTTCAATATTTCTGCCCGGGTAAAGGAATATACACTTAACCCGATCATGAAGGCACATACGCCTATCAGTAACGATTTAATTTTCATTTGATACCTTAGATGGGTTTGCTTGTTCCGGTGACATTGGCATATTTGGCCCGATTTTCCAAATCTGCGTTCAATGGTGTAATCTGCGGATTACGGTGACAGAAGGCGCTTGCAGGGGCCTGGGAACAGCGTTGCGGATTGCTTGTGATCACAGCATCGCACAATCCTCTCCGTGTCCAATCCCGGAAAGGGCGTCCTGTATGCCATGTACCTATGAATCTAGTGAGTTCTTCGAAACCCTTTTTCAAGATCACCCGCAAGAAACTCCAGCACCCGTGAATAGGAATGGGTCAAGGCATGGATGGATAATGGAACTTCAAATGCTTCTATTATCCGGATGACGCTATTCTTGCCGTTAAAAACAACGTATAGAATATCACTTTTGTTACTTTTGGAATTTATTGATCCGTTGGTGTTTGTGAACGGGCGCATGACTGCAGCTCGCCCGTCTTCGTCACCGAATAACGCGCCTGGAATTTCAAACAAAAACTCACAGTCAGCTAATTCTGCCGCATGGGTCACTGCTTCACTAAATCCAACGCTTTGATTTACCCGCAGCAACGCCTGTTCAAATGCTCTGGGTAAAAGTGAAACTGGCCGCGTACTCTGGCCCTGCCGGGATGTGAACATGCATCCTCCTCATAATAAACCGAACGGCTAGTTCATCTGCCCGACAAGGCAGAAATGGGGCGGAAAGGTGAAAACATTAGGGTATTTTAACCTGCAACCAGGATTTTCCTTTTTTGCAAGGTTATGTATAACCCTGCATATACTCTTTTTTCGAAGGTCATCATGGTCGGGATAATAGAAAGAAAATTATCAAAGTCAGCCATTTGGTGTCGAAGACTTGCTGTTTTTGCCATTCCATATTTTTTGACAACGATCATCATGTATCGCCTGGACAAGTTGACATATAGTCAGGCCATCGAATTATTGGCATTTGGATTCATTATTCTGATCTTATCAATCCTGTTTGCTGGACGGGCAATGGTTCAGTTATGGAATGAGGGTGCCAAAGGAGGCAAAAAAACCATATTTGGACTATCACTGTCCCTGATGATGCTAACGCCGTTTTTGGTTTTTGCGGTTCAGGCAATGCGCTATCCTCCGATCAATGATGTGTCGACCAACATTTTTTCCCCACCGGATTTCAGCGCAAAAACACTGGATATTCGGCGTGCAAAAGGTGTTTTACCTTTCAATGATGTTGAAGCTGGAATTGATGAGGATGAAATGACCGATATTCTTTTGGCCTATCCGAAAATCCGTTCCCGCCGCTATCCGGCTGGTCCCGAAAGAGTATATAAGGCAGTAAGTAAAATAGTGAAGGAGCGCAGTTGGAGCATTACCGATATTCGCGGGTTGACCGACGCCACTGATGATACAAAAGCCAAAACGGAGTCAAAAAAGAAAAACACCAAAAAATCCAAACCAGCGGCAGTCAAAAACAGTGGACTGGAAGTTGCAGGTGTCGATGATATTTTGCTGGATGTCGTGTCCTCGACACTGTTTATGGCATTCAAGAATGATGTGGTAATCAAAATCATCAGTGAAGAGGAAAACACACTCGTTGAAATGCGTTCCGCCGGACGGTGGGGTCACCATGATTTTGGAGAGAATGCGCGTATTATTGAAAAATTTATGCGCGACCTTGATCTAAACCTGATCGGTATCGCTGGTGAGGGGTGAGTCTGACAAAATTGATCTTTGACGAGATTCTGTCATGATAATAGACCCCTTCTGGTTTACACGGAAGCATTTGATGAACTGGTTTGGTTCACCGAAGGCCGGTTATTAACGCTTTCTGGACAGCGTTATGGTTTTCTTGTGGTCTTATAGACCACGGCGAAAACCATGCCTCGCCAGCAAACGTGACTAACCGGTCAAATGCTTCCGTGTAAACCAGAAGGGGTCTATGCCCAGTAATTTCCGTCGATTGAGGCCGGTCCGTCACTTTTGATCAGGCCCTTCGCCATCAGATCTTCAATATGTGCAAGGACAGAAAGTCCTGCTGCTCCGTGTAAGCGCGGATCGGTACTTTTGTATATGATGCTGACAATTTTCCCTATTGTGCTGTCACCCTTGCGGATGCGCGACAAAATAGCGGTTTCACGCATTTTTCGGTGGGATTTTAGAGCTCTGGAAAATTCCCTGGCCTTTTCCAGCCTGCCACCATGACCTGGAAAATAAACCGTCTCATCGCGTTCAATCATGATATCAAGTGAGGCCATATAGTCACTCATTGCGCCATCGGGTGGAGCCACAATGGATGTGGACCAGCCCATAATATGATCTCCTGAAAACAGGTAATTGGTACCAATCAGGGCAAAGCAGGCATGGTTTATCGTATGCCCGGGGGTTAACAGTGCCTCAAGTTCCCATCCATCACCTATTATTTTCTGGCCATGAGAAACCATATTGTCCGGTATGAAATCCTTGTCGCCTGATGCATCCAGAGCGTTGATTTCACCAATATGTAATTCACGCGCTGCGCGATGAGGTCCCTCGGCCCAGGTCTGGGCTCCGGTCAGCTTTTTTAGTTGAGCAGCCAGGGGAGAATGGTCAATATGGGTGTGGGTCACAATGACATGCGTTACCTTGCGCCCTTCGATTGCATTTTGGATGCTTGCCAAATGGCTTTCATCTGCCGGTCCGGGATCAATTATCGCGATATTCTGCTGCCCCACAATGTAGGTATTTGTTCCATGAAAGGTAAAAGCGCTTTTGTTGGGTGCTGTGATGCGCTGAACATTGTCTGCAATATCGACCGCCTGTCCATAGGCAGGTTCAAAATCTGTTCGAAAATTCGGGTCTGCCATCGTGCGAGTGTTCCGGTCGGTTTTAAGCCTTTTATGGTTCAATGTAACCACAAAAGGCTCTAAAGTATTGGAAATTCATAAACAGGACCGATGGAAGTTGCAATGAAACGCTCGCAAGTCAATGAAATTATTTGTCAGGGAGATGCTTTTATCAAATCATTTGGCTTTCTGTTGCCGCCATTTGCCAACTGGTCGCCCCAGGAAATGATTAGATTGCGTCCTCCCCGTATCCTGGATGCACGCCTTGGTTGGGATATTACCGATTACGGGCAGGAAAAATTTAATGAATTAGGCCTGTTCTTGTTTACACTACGCAACGGGATTTCGCAGGATATGAAAAATGGCCGCGGCATGCTTTATGCGGAAAAAATCATGATTTCACGAAAACACCAGCTTTCTCCCATGCATCGTCATATCACCAAGACTGAAGATATCATTAATCGCGGCGGCGGAAAACTTGTGCTGGAATTATATATGGCAGATGAAAATGGTGCGATCGACCCGGATTGCCAGGTGCAGGTTCCATGCGATGGTGTGATGAAGACACTACCGGCCGGGGGACGGTTGAAGCTTGATCCGGGTGAAAGTGTAACCCTGGTTCCGGGAGTGTGGCACGCATTCTGGGTAGAATCAGCCGATGTGCTGATTGGAGAGGTTTCAACGGTTAATGATGACTTGACGGATAATGTTTTTGCTGAGCCCATTGGCAGATTTTCGCAGATCGAAGAAGACTTGAAGCCTGCGCATTTACTGGTAAGTGATTATGATCACTGGATCAGATAGTCAATTGAAAGACCGCACCTGAGATGATTGCTCCGGTGACGCCAAGTATCAGATATGAGGCGAAAATTCCGGGTTTGACCAATGACCATACTGCAGCCATTGCCGGAATGGAGCTGATCGCGCCAGCCACCATAAATGCCATGGCTGCGCCTGCGCTCATTCCCTGTTCCATCAATCCCGCCAGCAGGGGTGGAGCGACATAGCCGTTCAAATAGGCAGGCATCCCAACAATCGCTGCCGTTGAAATGGCCATGATGCCCTCACCACCGACAACGCGAGCGATCAGATTTGCAGGTACGTATGTTACCAGGATAGCTTCCAGGATATAGGCGAGTGCCAGCCATTTCATCAAAAACAGTGCATTCGTCCAGAATTCGGATTTGAATATTTTACGCCGGGATGACTCATGCCAGAATTTCCATTTTGGTGGCTCTTCTGCCAGCGAGGATGAGCATCCGCATGATGTGGCGGGACGAATACGAAGAGGATCTGAAAAAACTCCGGTGCTGGTCATTAATTTGATCGATAATCCACCAAACAGACCAAGGGATACTGCTGATACTGCCTTACCAACAGCAAAGGGCCACCCCAGAGCGCCAGCAGTGATCAATAAAGTTGGCGGGTCAATCAAAGGCGAGGATAGCCAAAATGCCATCACTGCGGAAAGTGGTGCGCCCAGCGCCAGCAATCCGGCAATGAAGGGGATAACCTCGCATGAACAGAATGGAGCCAGTCCCCCGAATAAAGCAGCCAGAAATATCATGCGATATTCACGCCCTTTGAATACATTCGCGACAAGTGCGTCAGCGCCAGCCGCTTTCAGATAGGCAATCAGCAATACTGCAAAGGCGATATAGGGCAATGTACCGGCAAACGCCTTGATGGCAAATTCAATCACCACAGATGAATTGGCCCGATCAAAGACATAAACAATAAGTGGCGTACCCAGAATTACCGTCCAGGGTGTCAGTAGCCATTTTTTCAGGTCGGCCAAAGGCAAATGTCTGCCCTGTGTTATATCACTCATTGGCTTTTCCACTATTGTTGTTTTCTTCCCAGCAGCACTCTTTGAGAATATAACCTGCCAGTAATTGCAGATGATCATAGGCTGCGCGGTTGGTGACAGTGCGTCCGTTTTTTTCCTGCTCAACAAGCCCCGCAGCAGCCAGGAATTTCAGATGGTGAGCCAAAGTTGACGCTGCCATATCCGTGCGTTTTTGAATTTCGCCGACACTTAGTCCGCTATTGCCGGCTCTTACCAGTGCAAGCAGAACCTGCAGACGCGCTTCTGAACCCATTGCGGCAAAACCCCGTGCGGCATTTTCCTGTTCAAGGGATAAGTTCGATATAACCATGAAACTAATTCTATCGAAGTAAA
>JAAEMP010000021.1 GCA_024225445.1 Hyphomicrobiales bacterium
GTCCGCTATTGCCGGCTCTTACCAGTGCAAGCAGAACCTGCAGACGCGCTTCTGAACCCATTGCGGCAAAACCCCGTGCGGCATTTTCCTGTTCAAGGGATAAGTTCGATATAACCATGAAACTAATTCTATCGAAGTAAACTCATTTGTCAAACTGACTTTTAAGTGTCCAACCCGAAACCCTGCTCAGAGTTTCGGGTTGGACACTACCAGATTTTCGGTTGAAATCGGACTGACCACAGTAATTACGCTATGTATAACTGGCGCTTGATGAATTTCGATTGGACAGTTGGCTTTTTATCCTGTTCATGGGGTGTTACAGTATTTTCGGTTTAGATTTAACCATTTGACCTGAGTTTGACGTCTGCTGGCAAAGCATAACACAGTCCAGCGGCGGAAAATTCAGGTCAAATGGGTCTATGACCTAAACCGAAAATACTCTTAAGAGCATCTGGGCCGATCATGGAATTTGGTTTGCTCGAGAAAAATACCGCTTCATAAGTTTTTACACCATGGCAAACATAATATGACTAGTGACCCTTCCTTACAAATTGCCGCAAATCTTACGACCGGACTTGCGGCTGATCTTTCCCGACTGGAAGAAGCGGGTACGCCGGTACGTGTCGCAATTGTCGGATGCGGAGAAATGGGAACCGACCTGATAACCGCCATCGCCGCGATGAAAGGCCTGGAGGTTGTCGCTGTAGCCGACAGGCGTTTGCAGGGAGCGCCTGAAGCAATGTTAATTGCCGGATATGATAAAGACAAAGGCAGGATATGTGAAAATCCTGATGCCATGGCGACAGCTATTGAACTGGGAAAAATCGCCATCACCCAGAATTCCGAAGATGTGATCGCTCATGATCTGGTCGATGTTGTTATTGACGCAACCGGCAGGCCTGTAGCCGGTGCGGAAGTCGGTATGCAGGCGATCAAAAGCGGCAAGCACCTGGTGATGATGAATGTTGAGGCTGATGTTACAATTGGTCCTTTTTTGCGCCGGCAGGCCCAAAGCGCAGGAGTTGTTTATACCGTCGGTGCCGGTGATGAACCTTCTTCAACCATGGAACTGATCAATTTTGTCACCGCCCTGGGCTATCCGGTGGTAGCTGCTGGCAAAGGTAAAAACAATGCATTCAATATCGGCGCCACTCCCGATGATTACCGCCAGGAGGCAGAACGCCGCAACATGAACCCGCGTATGCTGGTGGAATTTGTCGATGGTTCAAAAACCATGGTCGAAATGTGCTGTATTGCCAATGCAACGGGTTTGCTGATCGACAAACCGGGTATGCATGGCCCGAACTGTTCCCTGGAAGAATTGCAGGATTATCTGTGCCCGAAAAAGGACGGTGGTTTGTTAAGTGCCCGCGGAAGGGTGGATTATTCTGTCGGAAAAGGGGTCGCCCCGGGGGTGTTTGTTGTAGCCGAAATGACGCATCCCAGAATTCGGGAGCGGATGAATGACCTGCAACTGGGAGAGGGGCCTTATTACACTTTTTACCGTCCCTATCATTTGACTTCGCTGGAAGTGCCCCTGTCCGCCGCCAGGTCAGTTCTCTATGGGACTGCTGACATGCAACCACTGGACAGACCGGTGGCCGAAGTTTGCGCTCTGGCAAAAAAATCCATGAAAATTGGTGAAAGTCTCGATGCGATTGGAGAATATTGCTATCGTTCCTGGGCCATGGATGCAGGTGAAGCAAGAGCCGCGGATGCCTTGCCGGTCGGACTGTTGCACGGGGCAAAAGTAATTGCCCCGATTTCAAAAGGAGAACTGATTACCCGGATCAATGTCGCCCCTGATGATTCAACCGCTCTTTATCAGTTGCGCCGTAAACAGGACCAGTTGCTGGGTTATTAGACCGCTTCAGCTCATTGCGTCAATCAATTCATCTGTCAGGAAAGTTCTTTCATACCGGCATCCAGCCCGGCAAGTGTCAGGGGAAACATGCGTCCGCCAAATAAACTCTGGATCATCTGGGTTGATTGCGTATAACGCCAACCCTGTTCTTTTACCGGATTGATCCAGATGGATTGTGGCCATTGATTCAACGCGCGGCGCAACCATGTCTCACCGCTTTCTTCATTCCAGTGCTCGACTGCTCCTCCCGGATAGACCACTTCATAGGGGCTCATCGCTGCATCGCCAACGAAGATCACCTTGTAATCGGAGCCGTACTTATTCAGGATATCAAAGGTTGATAACTTGTCCTTGTGACGGCGGGCATTGTCCTTCCAGACGCCTTCATAAAGGCAGTTGTGAAAATAGAAATGTTCCAGGTTTTTCAATTCCATACGTGCGGCGGAAAACAGTTCTTCGACAATTTTCACATGGTCATCCATGGAACCGCCATTATCCAGGAATAGCAGCACCTTTACCGCATTTCGCCGCTCCGGCCGGGTTTTGACATCAAGATATCCGTGCTCTGCGGTGGCTCTGACTGTACCAGACAGGTCCAGTTCATCATCAGAGCCTTCGCGCACCCATCGCCGCAGGCGTTTTAAGGCAACCTTGATATTGCGCGTTCCGATTTCAACGCTGTCATCAAGATTTCGAAACTGCCTTTTGTCCCAGACTTTAACCGCGCGGCGGTGGCGGCTTTCTTTTTGGCCGATGCGTATGCCTTCAGGATTATAGCCATAGGCACCAAACGGAGAGGTGCCCGCCGTGCCAATCCATTTGCTGCCGCCCTGATGGCGCTCATTTTGTTCTTCCAGCCGTTTGGCCAGGGTTTCCATCAGTTTTTCCCAACCGCCCATCGCTTCAATCTGTTTTTTGTCTTCTTCACTCAGGTGCTTTTCCGCCAGTTTGCGTAACCATTCCTCGGGGATTTCCTGCGGTTCGGTGCCACTCTCGCCACTGACCGCCTCCAGACCCTTGAAATGATGTGAAAATACCTGGTCAAACCGGTCCAGATAGCGCTCGTCCTTAACCAGTGTCGCGCGGGCAAGATAGTAAAACCCTTCCACATCATACATGGAAAAGCCCTGGTTCATACCTTCCAGAAGTGTCAGGTATTCACGCAGGGTAACAGGAATTTTTACCTGTTTCAGACCGAGAAAGAAGGGAAGAAACAAACTATCTACTCACCTCTGGTTGTTTTATCATTACATGATGCCAATTCGTTCAATATCAAATTCCGTTGTCTGGTAAACCTGATTGATCCAGTTACCAAATAGCAGATGGGCGTGGCTGCGCCAACGGTTTTGCGGTTCATTTTCCGGATTGTTGAACGGAAAATATCCGCGTGGAATTTCAATTGGCTTTCCTGCGTCCCGGTCGCGCCAGTATTCTTCCGCCAGAGAAGTGGAATCGTATTCGATATGATTGAATATATAAAGCCGGTTGCCCTCTTTTTCATGTAGTAGACAAGGTCCGGTCTCGTCAGATTTCATCAGCAGTTCCAGCCCGTTAACGGTGGAAATGTCTTCGCTTCTCGCCTCAGTCCAGCGAGACACAGGAATGGCAAAATCATCCGAAAATCCCGCCAGATAAGGGGAAGACGGGTTCAGGTTCTGGTGTCGGTATACGCCAAAAGCTTTCTTTTTCAGCTCATATTTTGGCACACCGTGAAAATGGTAAGCTGCCGCCATCGCGCCCCAGCATACAAAGAACGAGGACTGGACATTGGTACGCGTCCAGTCAAAAATCTCTTCGAGGATTTTCCAGTAGGATACTTCTTCAAAATCCAGCAATTCAATCGGCGCGCCAGTGATTATAAAACCGTCAAACTTGCGATGCCTGATGTTCTCCCACTTCTCGTAGAAATCAAGCAGGTGTTCTTCCGCAGTATTTTTTGATTTATGCTGGCCAATGCGTACCAGGGTCAGATCAATCTGCAAAGGCGATGACCCCAGCAACCTGGCAATTTGCGTCTCGGTTCGAATTTTGTCGGGCATTAGATTAAGCAGGCCGATCTGCAAAGGACGAATATCCTGTCGCGCCGCATCACTTTCGGTCATCAGGGCGACACCTTCTTGCTGAAGGGTCTGTCGGGCCGGTAGTTTGTCAGGTATTTTAATCGGCATCATCGTATCTCGTTAAAAACAAAAACCGGCTGCAAAATTGCTACCGGTCCTTTCATTTTCAACGACCATTTTAGCAACTTGTTTAATGTGGCTGCAAGCCGGTCAGCAAACATTGCTACCCAAATCACCACAAGCGCAATTGTTAGCGCGGAAATCGGGGGAGGTCAATCGGGAAGAGATTGATTGTTTTCTGTTATTGAACATCAGATGGCAAATGCCAGTTAAACATTACCATCCAGGTAATATCAGGGAGATTGGCAGCACCTTAGTCAAAGAGGAGATTTGGCATCTTCGTCAACGAGATGGCAGGCAATCCTGTGCCCGTCAGCAACCATTTTCAGATCTGGCTCCAATTCACTGCACTGGGCTTGAGCAACTGGACAACGGTTTGCAAATCGGCAACCACTCGGCAAATTGACCGGATCAGGCGGGTCGCCAGGAATCAGAATGCGTTTCGCTGATTCTCGACGTTTTTTGTCGACTGACGGTACGGCGGACAACAGCGCTGCGGTATAGGGATGAAGTGGATTGTTAAACAGGCTTAACCGGTTCGCGTGTTCAACAATTTTCCCCATATACATAACCGCAATGCTATCGCACATATGTTGAACAACGCCAAGGTCATGGCTTATGAACAGATAGGTCAGTCCAAATTCGGTTTGCAGTTTTCTGAGCAAGTTCAGTATTTGTGCCTGTACCGCCACGTCAAGGGCTGAGACCGGTTCATCGCAGATGATCAATTCAGGTTGTGTTGCCAATGCCCGTGCAATGCCGATCCGCTGGCGCTGTCCGCCAGAGAATTGATGCGGAAACAGTCGCAGTTGTTCCGGGCGCAGGCCCACAGCCTTGAACAGGCGATTGACGATCTCTTTGCATTCTTTGTCGGATTTGTTGCTCAGGCTGTCCAGCGGTTCGCGCACGATGGCTTCAGCACGAAGGCGTGGATTAAGGCTGGAATAAGGGTCCTGAAAAATGAATTGCACTTTGGTACGGGCCTGCCTTAGATTTTCACCTTCCAGATGTAAAATATCGGTTCCGTCCAGATTGACTTTGCCCTTGTAAACGTTGACAAGTCGGGCAATAGCCAGGGCTGCTGTGGTCTTGCCCGAACCACTTTCACCCACGATAGCCAGTGTTTCACCGCGTTTGACTGCGAAAGATATATCATCGACTGCATATAGATAAGATTTGTGACCCCAGCCTGATCCTCGTTTAACTGCAAAACGCACGGTCAGGTTTTCAACATCGAGCAATGGAGCGGCATCGGTTTTCCTGGCCATTACACCCCCTCTGCCTGCCAGCAATCCGCCAGTTGTCCGTTTTCAAACTTGATCGAGGGCGGTCTGCCTTTCGTACATTGCTGGGTCAGATACTTGCAGCGTGAAGCGAACAAACACTGGTTTTTGCCGAAATCTTTGAGCGAGGGAACAATGCCAGGCACTTCGGTCAAGTCCTGGCGCTCGTCCGTCAGGGTGCTGACAATATGCGGTACGCAGGAGATCAGGCCTTTGGTATAGGGATGGTGGGCGTGTTCAATAATCTGGTCAACCGGGCCGATCTCTGCCATGCGGCCCGCATACATGACGATCATCCGCTCGGCCATTTCAGCGACCGCACCCATGTCGTGAGTGATCAGGATGATTGAAGTGCCGGTCTGCGTTCGAAGGTCTCGCAGAAGATCAAAAATTTGTGCCTGTACGGTGACATCAAGCGCCGTGGTCGGTTCATCCGCAATCAGTATTTTTGGCTCGCAGGCAAGGGCCATAGCGATCATTACACGTTGCCGCTGGCCACCAGACATCTGGAACGGATAATCGCCTACACGGCCCTTGGCATTGGGAATGCGCACTGCATCCAGCAGTTCTCCCGCCCTTTCCCAGGCCGCCTTGTGCCCCAGCCCCTGATGCGCGCGCAGTACCTCGGCAATCTGCTCTCCTACTGTATAGACCGGATTTAACGACGTCATCGGCTCCTGAAAAATCATTGAAATTTCATTACCACGAATATCGCGCAATCGTTTTTCGCTGGCTGTCGTCAGTTCCTCGCCATCGAAGGTAATCGTTCCTGAAGCAATTCGACCTATTCCCTCCGGCAGTAACCCCATGATGCCCAGGGCAGTCATCGATTTGCCACAGCCGCTCTCACCGACAAAACTGATGCTCTCGCCTGCGCCAAGTTCGAACGACAGATCGTCAATCACAGGTACCACCCCGTCTCTGGTGGTCAATTCAACCCTGAGGTTCTCGACTTTCAGCAGTGGAGTAGCCATCAGCGTTGCCTCAATTTCGGATTGAGCGCATCATTGAGGCCATCGCCGACAAGAGAAATTGCCAGTACCGTAATGAATATTGCAAGTCCCGGTATGGTCACGGTATAGCTGGCATCAAGAATATATTGACGGTTGGAGCCGATAATCTGGCCCCAGCTGACTACATTCGGGTCGGTCAGTCCCAGGAAGCTCAATCCTGCTTCAAACAGGATAGCGGAACCCACCATAAGCGCGGATTGCACGATAATCGGTGGCAGGGCATTTGGTAAAATGATGCGGAAGATCAGCTTCATGTCTTTAGCGCCCGATGCTCGCGATGCGGTTACATATTCCAGTTCGCGTATGCGCAGAAATTCCGAGCGCGTGATCCTCGCAACTGCTGTCCAGCTTACCACGCCGATAGCAAATGTAATCATCGGCAGGCTTGCTCCGAACAGGGCGACAATCACCATTGAAAACAGTAAAGTCGGCAGGACCTGAAAAAATTCAGTGACCCTCATCAGGATTTCCTCGATAATCCCGCTATAATACCCGGCCAGGGCACCAACGCTGACGCCGATAAAGACTGAAACAAATGCCGCAGCCAGCCCGATGATGATTGAAACACGCGCCCCGTTGAGGATCATTGAGGCCAGATCGCGACCGAGATAATCAGTGCCCAGCAGAAAGCCCTCCTCACCCGGGGGCGAAAAGGGTGACCAAACCATCTCAAATGGATCAGTAGCATACAAAATCGGGCCAAAAATTGCGCCAAGAACTATCAGGATCAGTACGATCAACGCGGCAACGGCGGCGTGATTGCGACGAAACATTTCCCAGGCTTCGGCAAAGGGGTGGCGTGCCTTTTGGATTTCTTCTTCGGCGATGATGGGTGCGTCGTTCATCCTTTGCCTCCAACACGTGGGTCTACCAGTCTCAATGCCAGATCAGTCAGCAGATTGCCGACAATCACGACCAGTGCAGAAAAGAACAGGATGCCTAGAATAGTTGGCGTGTCGCGTGCGATAATCGACTGGAATGCAAGAGTTCCCAACCCGGGCCAACTGAACACTGTCTCGACCAGTACCGCACCTGAAATCACGGCGGAAAACTGCAGGCCTGCCAGAGTGATCACCGGTGACAACGAGTTTTTCAACGCATGCTTGTAAACCACCTCGCGCTGGGTGAGGCCTTTGGCCTTGGCAGTACGCACATAGTCCGAACCCAGTACTTCCATCATCGTGGCACGCGCCAAACGGGAATATAGAGCAAGGAAAATTGAAGAAAGCGTAATAACGGGTAGCACCATATGGCGAACCACGTCGATAAAATGCACAAAAAACCCGCCTGAGATCGTAACATCCCGCATGCCGGCTACCGGAAACCACTGGATTTGCAGGGAAAACCCGATCAGCAGCAGGATGCCGGTCCAGAATACCGGGGCGGAATATCCAAACAGCGCCAGAAAGGTGACGAAATGGCTGACTATACCATTTGGGCGGCGGGCGGAAATGACACCTAGCACTACTCCAATAAAAAGTGCCAGAATTTGTGCGGTGATCACCAGCAACAGGGTTGCTGGCAAGCGCTGCATGATCAGCTCGGTTACACTTTCATTATAAAAGAAGGAATGTCCGAGGTCGAACTGCAACACTTTCCCGATATAAGTGCCCAGTTGGATATAAAACGGTTTGTCGAGTCCATAATCACGGCGAATTTCATCCAGAATCTCCTGATCCGCACCACCCATTGACTGGGAAATTGTATCGGCCACGTCGCCTGGCGCCAGATGCATAAGCGAAAAATTCAGCACCAGCACTGCCAGCAGCAGAATAATAGCATAAGCGATACGGATCAGGATCGTTTGCAAGATATTCAAGGGCTCGCTCTCTCAGACGAGGGTGCCCTGCGGCAGGATTAGTCCTGTCACAGGGTTTGATTGATCAGAGTTTATTCTTTCAGATAGGTCATATCAATGGGTGTACTGGTACCCCAGATGCCCAGTGGCGGATTGCCTACCTTGTCTGAGTAAACCGTATGATACGGCAATGCGTTGGTGAAGTAGAGCGGGACTTCGTCTGCCACGATCTTCTGGAACTCGGAATAAAGTGCCTTGCGCTTTGCCGGATCGTTTTCCCGTGCAGCCATATCCAATAGTTCATCAACGCGGGCGTTGGAATAACCCTGCGTATTGGACCACACACCTTTGGCGATATTTGATGTCAGGTAGGTCCTGTGAACGCCGATCGCCGGGTCGCCCCAGTTGAAAACGGTATCCCAGCTCAGGTCGAAATCCATGGTACCCATGCGTTTCGCCCAGGTCGGGAAATCTGCAGAAGCACGCACGGTTACATTGATACCAATTTTTTTCAGTGCGCCTTTGACATATTCGACCTGCGGTTTTACCCCTGGCCAGCCAAAGTCAATGGTGACGCCAAAGCGCATTCCATCGCCTCCTTTGGCAAAACCGGCTTCGTCCAGAAGGGCGTTGGCCTTGTCCAGATCCAGCGCGTAAGTCTCAACATCCGCTTCATAGAACGGGCTGTCCGGATGGATCCCGGTGTTAGCTTCGACTGCAGTTCCCTGCATGATCGCCTTCAGGATAAATTTCTTGTCGACTGCATAGGCGATTGCCTGACGAACACGTTTGTCTTTAAGTGGACCTTTGGTTGTGTTTATCGCCAGCCAGTCAAGCGGTCCTATAGCGCCATAACCATCCGGGGTAACCGTCAGTCCCTTGACCTTCTTCAGGCGGTTGATGATGCGGGGCAGGGATTCAAATGCACCCATGTGCACCTCGCCATTCTCATAGGCAATCGCACGCGCCGCCGGATCGGAGATGATCCGCATGACAATTTTGTCAAGATAGGGCCGCCCTTCAATGAAGAACCCGTCATAACGTTCCAGAATAATATGTTCGCCATTTTTGAACTCGACCAGTTTGAACGGGCCGGAACCGACAACATCTTTATTGTTGCGCGGATGGGTTTTCGGATTTTGTCCATCACCATAGATGTGTTCGGGAATGATCGACATCAGTTGGCCGGACATCGCCAGCATCAGCGCCGGGTGCGGTCGGCTGAGGTTCAAAATGGCAGTATGATCGTCCGGTGTGTCAACCGATTTAACCGGCGCGAACATCGACTTGAAAGGGTGGTTTTCCTGAATGACCTTGACCGAGAATTTTACATCGCTTGATGTGATCGGGTGTCCGTCGTGGAAAGTAGCGTTTTCCACCAGGTTCAGGGTGACTTTCAAACCGTCATCAGAGACGCTCCAGCTCTTGGCAAGATAAGGTTTCGGAGTCCAGTCTTCGTCGTAACGAAGCGGTGAAGCAAACAATTGCGCACCCGGATAGCCGGTTACGATCCCGGACTGGACGGCCGAATTCAGGTTTCTCACATTTGTTCCAAGCACTGTGACCAGCGTGCCGCCCCTTTTTGGTTCTTCGGCGAATGCACCGCCGGTTGCCAATGCCGATGCCAGCAGTGTTGCGGCCAGTGTAAATTTGGCAAATTTCATGAAATATCTCCCATTTAGATAATTTGTATTGTTTGGAAATCTCCCAAAAATCGTAACGCAGACCCAATATAAGGAATAATGTATTTTTCAGCGTCGATACCTTTATTTTATTGAGGATAGGGCCCAAACCCATCAGGAAATATCAAACAGTTTCTAAGTGTCTATGGGAGAGACAACAAACTCCTGAAATACACCTTCAGATTTGAGACGGCTGCAGGCTTCAATTACCGCTTGTGAAACGCTGGTCAATCGTTTCATGCCATGGTGAATAATTCCAAATTCCGGCGCAAGGTGATGAGACGACAATGGTATGCGTACCAAATCACCCATTGTATAGGTTTGCTTGGTACGCGGTTTGACATTGAAAATTGAATATCCAAATTCCGCAGCCACCAGTGAGCGCACCATTTCAGACGAACGCGAAAAAAATAGTATATTGGGCTTGAGCCCACGCTGTTCAAACAAATCCAGCATATAGGCTCTCGTGCGATCCAGATTGAGCAGGATAAGAGGTTCATCTGCCAGTTCTTCCAGCGTAAGGTTGTGTCTGGATGCAAGTGGATGACTGGCACTAAGGGTAACATGCGGAGGAGCATGAAACAGGCTCTCGAAATGAAAACTTTCAGGCACACCTAAACTGTATGTCAACGCAAGGTCAATTTTATTAGTCCTCAACAGTTCGACCATATTTTCCGCATCTCCCTCGATGATTTGAATCGAAAGATTGGGGTGGGCATCTGAGACAATTTTGAGGATTAATGGCAATACGATCGGTGCAATAGGCGTAAAGCACCCCATGTTGATTGAGCCTTCAATATTTTCGCTGATACCTGATAGCGCCTGCTCAAACCGGGAATGTGACTGCAGTAACTCGCGAACATACTTTAAAAACTCTCCGCCGAATCTTGTTGGAGCAACTCCTTTGGACGGGTGCCGATTGAATAGGGGTTGAGAAAGTTCGGCCTCAATCCCGTCAATGGCTGCCGCGATGGAGGAGGGTGAAATATTAAATTCTTTGGCTGCAGCTGTAATGGAGTGCAATCGTGCCGCCGCTTCCAGATAGCGCAATTGTTTAAGGGTGTAACGCATTAAATCCTCAAGAAAATACATGTATTTACCGGTAATAATACATTATTCAGATGGTTTAGAAACCGCTAGGACTGTGAATTATCATGAAAGAGCATAACAATGTCGATTACAGTCTATTCCGCCAAAAAAATTATCACCATCAATCCCGGTAAACCGACTGCGACCCATGTCGCTGTGCGCGATGGCCGTATCCTCGGAGTGGGAACGCTTGGCGATCTGGAGCCCTGGGGCGAATACCGGTTGGACGAGACTTTTGCTGACAAAATCATCATGCCGGGGCTGATCGAGGGTCATGCACACACCATGGAAGGCACGCTCTGGCGATATGTTTATTGTGGATATTTTGATCGCGTCGACCCGGATGGAAAGACCTGGGATGGATTGAAAACCATTGATGCTGTCATCGCGAGGCTGAAAGAGGCCGATGAAAAACTGTCAGATCCGGATGCCCCGTTACCTGGTTGGCAGCTTGACCCCATTTACATGAACAATGAGCGGGTTTCACGGCACCAGCTTGATCAGGTTTCAAGCACACGTCCGATCGGGATTCTGCACGCATCGGGCCATATCATGAATGTAAACTCCCGTGCGCTGGAGCTGGCCGGGTTGCTGAAAACCGGGATCAACCATCCCGGTATTCCACTGGGTGAAGACGGCTTGCCAACCGGAGAGCTTAAAAGTCCCGAGGTAATGACCCCCGTCGGTCCTCATGTCGGTTTCGACCGTGCGATGACCGACGCCGATGAGCGTGGCCTGCGCGATTTTGCCAAACTGTGCGTGCGTACCGGGGTGACAACGATCACCGATCTGGCCTCACGATTAACTGACGAAAGCGTGGCGATGATGTTGCGGGTAACAGGTGAGGACAATTTTCCCGCATGCATAGTTCCCTTACGGTTTTTCATGGGTCAGACACCGAAAGAGCTGGTTGAAAACGTCTCGGCATTGAAAAAGCAATCCACAGAACGGCTGCGGCTGGGCAGGATCAAGGTAGTCGCCGATGGTTCCATCCAGGGGTTTTCCGCCCGCTTGCGCTGGCCTGGTTATCATAATGGTGCACCCAACGGACTTTGGTATGTCACACCCGAGCAGATATCTGAGATATTCAACCTGGCACTCGAGGCGGGAATTCAGGTTCATATCCACACCAATGGTGATCAGGCTACAGAATTGGTACTCGATAGGTTGGGCCCGGCTTTGCAGTCACAACCCAATCCCGACCATCGCTTCACACTACAACATTGCCAATTGGCTGATTCAGCCCAATTCCGGCGCATGCGCAATCAGGGCATGTGTGTCAACCTGTTTGCCAACCATCATTTCTACTGGGGAGACGAACACTACCGGCTGACAGTGGGACCTGAACGCGCTGAACGCATGAATGCCTGCCGTACCGCACTTGACAATGATGTACCGATGGCAATCCATTCCGATGCCCCGGTCACCCCGCTCGGGCCATTGTTCACCGCCTGGTGTGCTGTCAACCGGATCACCGCTTCGGGTCGGGTACAGGGTGAGAGCGAAAAGATCAATGTGGATGAAGCACTGCGGGCGATCACGATAGGCGCTGCTTATACACTGCATATGGATGATGAAGTTGGTTCGATCGAGGTCGGGAAACGGGCTGATTTCGCTATTCTGGGGGACGATCCTACACAAGTGGGTGTTGACGGTTTGAAGGATATCGAGGTGTGGGGCACCGTTCAGGGTGGTCGCATATTCTCCAAGGCAGATCTGTGACAAACCTCGAAATTCCTCTTCCTGTTACCACGATAGGCGGATACCTTGGTTCTGGGAAAACAACCCTGGTCAATCATTTGCTGAGAAACGCAAATGGGCTGCATCTGGCGGTACTGGTCAATGAATTCGGTGAGTTGGCGATAGACGAGGACCTTATCGAGGTAAAGAGCGATGATATTATCTCGATCGCCGGCGGCTGCATCTGTTGCTCGTTTGGTAATGACCTGACGTCTGCCCTGATAGATCTTGGCAAGATGACCCCGCGCCCGGATCATATCGTAATAGAATCATCCGGCGTTTCCATTCCAGGAGCAATTGTTAATACGCTTTCGTTGCTTGAAGGATTCCAGTCAAACGGCATCGTGGTACTGGCTGATGCAGATTCAGTCATGGCAAATGCTAACGATAAATATGTGGGTGATACCATCACCCGGCAACTGGCCGATGCGGAAATCCTGATCCTGAATAAATTGGACCTGGTTGGTGTGACAGAGCGAACAGGGCTGGAAAACTGGTTGTTGGAAATGGCACCGGGAGCCGTTCTGATCCCCGCCAAACACTGCCAGGTTACGCCTGATGCCGTTCTGGGCGGTGTCCTGTCACCCGGGAAAGGTTCCCCGGGCAACCATGCCGACGAGTTGTTTGACAGCATCGTTCTGGAGCCTGTTGTGGGTGTGAATGTTGAAAATCTGGCTCGCGAACTGGCGAGCGGTCCTTATGGTGTTGTTCGTGCCAAGGGGTTTGTCGCGGATCATGACGGGAAACGCAAGCTGCTCCACATCGTCGCCAACAGATGGCATGTTTCCGATGTCTCAAATGATGTCGCCAGCGCGATCATCTGCCTGGGCTTTCGTGGGCAGTTGGATAAAAAAGCCCTTGGTAAATGCTTGGGAAGCACAATTCCCGGTTAGAGGACTTTCTGCCATCCTGGACCGGGTTTTCCTATATATGCCTTCAAAAGCCAAAAACCCCGAACTCGCGCCCGGGGCTTCTGGAGAGGGGTTCAGGTTTGCCTGAACCAGGGACAGCGTGTTAGCAGACGCGCACGCGCGTACTGTAGGGCTGGCCCCATGCATTGTAACGGGTTACCCAGCGGTATCCGCATGAATATACGGGGGCAGGGTAGTAGCCACCATAATAGCCGCCATGGCGATGTCGCGAAGCGATGAGACCACCGATGATGGCACCGCCAAGAAACGCTCCGGCATATTTGCCGGCATGGGCCTGGGTTGGTGCAACAGTTGCGCCTGCCGTGATGACAGCCAGAGCTGCAACAGTA